>NZ_CP085256.1:1245877-1557346 GCF_044790185.1 Oceanobacillus kapialis | reverse complement strand
CATACTTCAAATTCCGTAAACAAGCGCCCGGTGTAGTAAGTGCCATATTAGAACCATTATTTGGTGACCATATTCGGGGTAGATGGGGTACACTTGTTGACTTCATCGTAGTCTTTGCAACTGTCTTCGGGGTCGCATCATCGCTTGGGTTTGGTGCCATTCAAATTAGTGGAGGTATCCGCTTTTTAACAGGCATGGACCAAACAATCGTGCTACAGCTTATTATTATAGGAATCGTTACGGTACTTTATTTAACATCTGCAATGACGGGATTAAATAAAGGGATTAAATATTTAAGTAATGCGAACCTTATTTTAGCTTTTTTACTCATGGTTTTCTTGCTTTTCGCAGGTCCAACCACGTATATTTTAAATTTGTTTACCACCACATTTGGAAGCTACATTCAAAACTTGCCTAGTATGAGTTTTCGTATGACACCATTCAATGAAGATAATACTACTTGGATTAAAGATTGGACCATATTCTATTGGGCATGGTGGTTATCATGGTCTCCATTTGTCGGTACGTTTATTGCCCGTGTATCACGCGGACGCACGATTAGAGAATTCGTACTCGGTGTTCTATTAGTACCAACAATTTTTGGGGCACTTTGGTTTACAGTATTCGGAGGATCAGCAATTAATCTAGAATATTTCCAGGGTGCAAATATACAAGCAGATGTAAATGAAATTGGAACTGAGGCAGCTTTATTCTCTGTGTTGGAGAATTATCCATTTGCAATTGTAATGACAATCATTGCTATATTGCTCATTACAACATTCTTTATCACATCTGCAGATTCTGCAACATTTGTGTTGGGTATGCAAACAACTAATGGTAGTCTTTACCCACCAAATATTGTAAAGCTTATCTGGGGTTTATTGCAGTCAAGTGCAGCTGCTGTGCTATTATGGCAAGGTGGGCTTGAAGCTTTACAGACTGCTTCGATCATTGTCGCCTTCCCGTTTGCCTTTATCATGATTTTGGTTATAGCATCCTTAATTAAATCATTTAGGGCTGAGGCAAAGGACATTGATCTATATAGAAGAAGATAACACAATATGTAAGATGTAGTAGTTAAAGCTTGTAAATCATTTTATATATATGACCGAGATGATTGGGAAAGATTGGTAATAGCACCCAAATCATCTCGGTTTTTTATTGTTATTGTGACTCACAGTTAAATCCTTCTAGCTCCAATAGATAATACCATTGCTATACTTGAAATGAGCTTTTCAATATTACGATGGCAAATCATTGAGGGTTGGCATAAATCATTAGCAAACAAGCCACAGGAAGCATACATGGCACGCTCATACTACAAAAGGGCAGAAAAAAGAGGACTGCCTCGCAAATCGTCCTCCGACTTATGAGACAGCCCTCTATTTAACTTACACTCGTTCCTGGTAGAAATCCTATTACTTCATCATGTGGATAGGTGTACCCATTGCAAGCTCTGCAGCTTCCATTGTAATTTCACCTAAGCTTGGATGTGCGTGGATAGTTAGTGCGATATCTTCAGCAGTCATGCCTGCTTCGATAGCTAAACCAACTTCAGCAATCATGTCACTTGCATTTGGACCAGCAATTTGTGCTCCAATTACAAGGCCATCTTCTTCACGCGTAATTAGTTTCATAAAGCCATCACTATCATTTAGAGAAAGTGCACGGCCATTTGCTGCAAATGGGAACTTAGCAGCTTTAACTTTATAGCCTGCATCTTTTGCTTCTTGTTCAGTTAGACCAACTGAAGCTAATTCTGGATCAGAGAATACAACAGCTGGCATACCGATATAATCGATTTCCGCTTTTTCTCCACTGATTGCTTCTGCAGCGATTTTTCCTTCGTAAGATGCTTTATGTGCAAGTGGCATACCTGGTACGATATCACCGATTGCATAGATGTTATCTACATTTGTACGACATTGCTTGTCGATTTGAACAAGTCCGCGATCATCCATTTCAATACCAACTTGTTCTAAACCAAGCTCTTGAGTATTAGGACGGCGTCCAACGGTTACAAGAACATAGTCTGCATCAATTTTTTCTTCTTTACCATTCACTTCATAAGAGATAGTTACGCCATCTTTTGTTTCTTCTACACCTTTAGCCATAGCTTCAGTGATGATGGAAACATTTTTCTTTTTCAAGCGCTTTTTAACTACTTGGGTCATTTGTTTTTCAAATCCACCAAGAATATCTTTTGTTCCCTCTAAAACAGTAACTTCAGTTCCAAAGTTAGCATATGCAGTACCTAATTCAGTACCGATGTAACCTCCACCAATTACTACCATTTTCTTAGGAATCTCTTTAAGGTTTAGCGCTCCAGTAGAGTCTAATACACGGTCAGAGAATTTAAAGCTAGGAATTTCGATTGGTGTAGAACCAGTTGCAATAATACAGTTATTAAACGTATACGTTTGAGAGTTTTTCTCATCCATTACTCTAGCTGTATTTTTATCAACAAAGTATACTTCACCTTTCAAAATATCTACCTTGTTACCTTTTAAAAGTCCTTCGACACCAGAAGTCAGTTTATTTACAACACTGCCTTTCCATTCTTGAACTTTAGAAAAATCTACAGTAACATTTTCTGTTTTAATACCAAGCTCTTCATTACCATGTGCATGCTCTGTAAGGTGCCCAGCTTGAATTAATGCTTTTGAAGGAATACATCCAACGTTTAAGCAAACTCCTCCAAGTGCTCCTTTGTCTACAATGGTCACTTTTTGTCCTAGTTGTGCTGCACGAATTGCTGCAACATATCCACCAGGACCTGCGCCAACTACTAGTGTGTCTAATTCAATCGGGAAATCTCCTACTACCATAATTTACGCCTCCATCATAATTAATTGTGGATCGCTCAACAAGCGTTTGATCTGATTTAGAGCCATTTGTGCTGTTGCTCCATCAACAATACGGTGATCAAAGCTTAATGATAATGCAAGTACTGGTGCAACAACAATTTCACCATCTTTTACAACTGGTTTTTCAGCGATACGTCCAATGCCTAGAATGACCGCTTCAGGGTAGTTTAATACTGGAGTAAACCATTGTCCACCTGCTGAACCAATGTTAGAAATTGTGTTGGAAGCACCTTTCATTTCGTCTGGTGCAAGTTTACCATCACGTGCTTTTCCTGCCAACTCATTAATTTCTTGAGAGATAGTGAAGATTGATTTACGGTCAGCATTTTTCACAACTGGTACTAGCAAACCTTTTTCAGTATCGGCAGCAATACCAATGTTGTAATAATGCTTCTCTACGATCTCATCTGTATTCTCATCAATATAAGAGTTTAAGATAGGGAACTTCTTAGATGCTGACACAAGAGCTTTCACAACATATGGAAGATACGTTAATTTAATCTCTTGTTCTGCTGCGACAGCTTTGAATTTCTTACGATGCGCAACAAGCTCTGTAACATCAACCTCATCCATTAGTGTAACATGAGGAGCTTTTGTTTTGGAATTAACCATCGCCTTAGCAATTGACTTCCGAATACCGCTCATTGCTTCGCGAGTTTCTGGATAATCGCCTTGTGGTGCTGCTTTTGGTGCTGACTTCGCAGCTTTCTCTTCGGTAGCTGGAGCTTCAGACTGAGCAGACGGCTGATCACCATTTAGATGATTATCAATGTCTTCTTTTAACACACGACCATTTTTCCCTGATCCGGTTACGTCACTAATGTTTACATCATTATCACGAGCATGCTTTCTTACAGAAGGCATTGCGATAACACGTTTGTCACTGCCTGCTTCTTTGTCTTCAGATTTGGCAGCTTCTTCTTTCTCTTCTTTCGGTGCTTCTTCTTTCGTTTCTTCTTCAGCTGGAGCTTCTTCTTCATCAGAAGACTCGTAGCCTTCCGCATCGAATGAAATTAATTTATCGCCCACTACTGCTACAGAACCTTCTTCGACGTGAAGCTTTGTTACTTTACCTTCAACTGGAGATGGAATTTCAACAACTGCTTTGTCATTTTGCACTTCACAAAGTACGTCATCTTCTTTCACTTCGTCATCTACATTAACAAACCACTTAACTATTTCACCTTCGTGAATACCTTCACCAATATCCGGCAATTTAAAATCATATGCCATGTTAACTACCTCCTGTTCACTTATTTAGAAATTCAATACTGTGTTTACTTTTTCTACGATGTCGTTATGGTTTGGTAACCAAACTTCTTCCGCTGCAGAGAAAGAATACACTGTGTCTGGTGCTGTCACACGTAAAACAGGTGCTTCAAGATGAAGAATTGCTCTCTCTTGAATTTCAGCTACCACATTAGCACTAACACCAGCTTGACGCTGTGCTTCTTGTACTACTACTACGCGGTTGGTTTTCTTAACAGATTCGATAATAGTATCAATATCGATTGGAGATACCGTTCTTAAGTCAATTACTTCAGCAGAAACGCCGTCTTTCTCAAGCTCTTCAGCAGCTTTCAATGAAGAGTGAACCATTGCTCCATAAGAAATCAACGTAACGTCTGTACCTTCACGTTTTACTTCTGCTTTACCAATTTCTACTGTGTATTCCTCTTCAGGAACTTCTTCACGGAATGAACGGTAAAGTTTCATGTGTTCTAAGAACAATACAGGGTCATTATCGCGAATTGCTGAGATCAATAAACCTTTCGCATCATATGGATTAGAAGGAATAACTACTTTTATTCCCGGTTGTTGTGCGATTAAGCCTTCTAGTGAATCAGCATGTAGTTCTGGAGTGTGTACACCACCACCAAATGGTGAACGGATTGTTACAGGTGCAGTATGATGTCCGCCTGAACGGTAACGCATACGTGCAAGCTGTCCACTAATAGAATCCATTACTTCATAAACGAAGCCGAAGAATTGGATTTCCGGTACTGGACGGTAGCCTTGAAGAGCAAGTCCTACTGCCAGGCCGCCAATACCTGACTCAGCTAGTGGTGTATCAAATACGCGCTCTTCACCGAATTCATCCTGCAATCCTTCAGTAGCACGGAACACACCGCCATTTTGACCAACATCTTCACCAAATACAAGCACATTCTCGTCATTTTTTAATTCTGTGCGCATTGCATCAGTGATTGCTTGAATCATTGTCATTTGTGCCATGATTTACTTCGACTCCTTTTCTTTGTATTCTTCCATTTGCTCCTGCAAGTTGTTTGGAAGTTCTTCAAACATGTTTTCGATAAAGTCCGTTACTTTTTGTTTTGGATATTCATCTGCTTGTTTGATTGCTTTTTTAATTTCTTCTTTTGCTTCTTCGATTACTTTATTTTCTTCCTCTTCAGACCAAATACCTTTTTCTTCAAGGAATTTACGGAAGCGTACAAGTGGGTCTTTCTTTTCCCATTCGTTATCTAAATCTTCTGTACGGTAACGGGTTGGATCATCACCAGCCATAGTATGTGGACCGTAACGATACGTTAGCGTTTCAATTAATGATGGACCTTCACCATTGATCGCACGTTCACGAGCATGTTTTGTTACAGCATAAACAGCTAGCACGTCCATACCATCAACTTGTATACCTTCAATTCCTGCTGCTACAGCTTTTTGTGCAAGTGTTTTTGCATTTGTTTGCTTTTCAACTGGAACAGAAATTGCGAAATAGTTATTTTGGACAAAGAAAAGCGCCGGTGCTTTGTATGCTCCAGCAAAGTTAATTCCTTCATAGAAATCACCTTGAGAAGTACCACCATCACCAGTGTACGTTACAGCAACTGCTTTTTTACCACGCTTTTTAATTCCAAGTGCTACACCAGCAGCTTGAACATATTGAGCTCCGATAATAATTTGTGGGCTTAATGCATTAACACCTTCTGGCATTTGGTTACCGTGGAAGTGTCCTCTAGAGAATAAGAACGCTTGATAAAGCGGAAGACCTTGCCAGATTAATTGAGGTACATCACGGTATCCTGGTAATAGAAAATCGTCTTGTTCTAGTGCGAATTGACTTCCAAGCTGAGAAGCCTCTTGTCCTGCAGTTGGTGCATAAAAACCAAGACGTCCTTGACGGTTAAGTGCAATGGAGCGTTGATCAAGAATGCGTGTGTAAACCATTCTGCGCATTAATTCTTTTAATTCCTCATCGGATAGATCAGGCATATCATCTTTGTTGACAATCTTTCCATCTTCATTAAGAATCTGGAACATTTCGAACTGACTTTCAACACTTTCTAGTACGTGTTTCAAAATAGTTCACCTCTTCCTTTCTTATATCCTTTTTAAATAATATTGTCCTTACTAGCCTACCCAAAACATAAAAAAACTGTACAAAATCACTAATAACCTTGTACCCTTTTTCATTTTCTTATAATCTTAGGTTTGATCTCTATCTCAATCTGTACCATTTGGGCAGCAATATTTATTAGTACAATAATTATTATACTTAAATACTAGCCTAAAATTATTATTTGGTCAAACACTTTGTTTTTCCGCTTTGAGCTTGATAAACTTCATGTTAGTTGCTGAAAAAGTAAATATGAGTTGTAAAGTCTATCCCCCGTATATTAACGGGTTTTTTATAGCACATTTCTTCAAGTAAAAAGTAAACTGTTATATTTTAATGACAAAACTGTATTACTATTTAGTTGTACAGTTCCATTAAAAAAAGAACTGACAGTTTGTCAGCTCTTTTTTACTATTTTCCATTAGGCAGATTGATTTTCCTCTTGCTCTTCTTCTGACTGCTCTCCCTCTTGATTACCTTTTGAACCGGCATCTTCATACTGAACTTCGATACCAGCCTGAGAGTAATATTCCTTTTTAAGTTCGTTATAGGCAGTTGTGTTTGTATTGAATGTTTCATTTGCATCTAACACTTGTTGATAGCTTTCATTTATAGTATTGATATGTTCTGTAAGAGCTTCTTGCTCTGTATCTTCTTGCTGAAACATTTCATACAGTTCTTTCTCTTGCTGAATGGAGGTCTCATAAGCCTGGTAAAGCTCGTCATAGGCGGAGAAACGATCCGACATTGTCGAATACATGGATTCTGCTGTTTCTTTCAACTGCTCGTCCTCTATTTCTGCAATAAGATCCTCCGTTTTTTGAAATTCTTCTTTAGCAGCATCAAGGCTTTCTTTCTCAGCTTTTAAACTTTCCTCTCTCTGTGTGACAGCATCTATTGCTTGTTGAGAAAGCTCTGTAATCTTTTTCATCTCATCTGTTCCAAGTTCAATAATCTGACTATATAATTCTTGTTCCTTCTGTTCTAGTTCTGTGATCTTGCTTTGCTGTTCTTCAAACCCCTTTTCCTGTGCCACAGCTTCTTCTAAATGCCCATGAATTTTTTCCTCTGTTGATTCACTGCTACAGGCAGAAATGAAAGCAAACAAGCCTAATACGAATAAAATGGATGCTTTTTTAAATGACATCGCTCAATTCCCCCTTCATTCTTGATGTATGCCACCAAGTATAACACAAAACATTTGTTATCTCCGATGAAAAATATACCCTAAAACGTTTTTAATCAAACTTTATGATCATTTGTGTCATGTTATGATAAAATATAGTATTGAATTATAAAAACCGGGAGTCAACTGTGTAAGAATAGCTTCCATACATTGAGTAAGAACCAGCATTATTAAAATTCCGAATTAGGTAGGAGTGACCAAATATGATTACAATGAAAGACATTGTCCGTGAGGGACACCCCTCACTTGTAACTGTTGCAGAAGAAGTGAAAACACCTCTCGAGCGAGAAGATCGGGAGTTACTTGAGGAAATGTTGACTTTTTTAAAAAACAGTCAAGATGATGAAATTGCTCAGAAATATGATTTAAGAGCTGGTGTCGGGGTAGCAGCCCCGCAACTTGGGATTAACAAACGCCTTATTGCCATACACTTTGAAGATCCGAACGGTAAACTATATAGTTATGGACTAGTAAACCCTAAAATAGTTAGCCACTCTGTCGAGGATGCATATTTATCTGCTGGTGAAGGTTGTTTATCGGTTGATAGATCGGTGGAAGGTTATGTGATACGGCATGCAAGAATTACTGTAAAGGCCACGGATATGGATAACAATCCTCTTAAATTGAGACTAAAAGGGTATGCCGCAATTGTCTTCCAACATGAAATCGATCATTTAAATGGCATTATGTTCTACGATCGTATAAATAACAAGAATCCATTTGCTATACCTGAGAACGCAAAAGCTATTGACTAGGAAAAAGCCTTTAATAGAAGAGCGGGAGACAAGGATGGTGTCTCTCACTCTAAAAAAGGCGCACTAATAACTTATGGCGAACACTCTCCTTAAGAATCTTAGCTACTGCTTCCTCCACTAGTTATCCCCTTCATATAATTTCTATTTTTGTTGTAAATGTATAAGAAAATTATCTAGGTGAAAAATAGATAATACCAAGCTGACATGCGATTTCTATATATAATACGAAATATTTTTCCAACAAATAACGTATTTTTATTTCAATATTCCTCAACTCGTACTATACTATAACTAAGAGGGATTGGATCGGTAGAACGTTTTTGTTGCTTTTCTTAATATTCGAAAGGAGTTGCATTCGTATGTTAAAACGCCTGAAAGAAAAGCTCAAGAAACGCTGGAAAGACTTTTTAGGCCAAGGACGTGTACCTACAACTTGTAATAAAGAAGACTACCAATAAGGTTTCCCACTGTACAATGTAAAAGGGTACAATAGTTAATTACGGACGATACGGAATTTAACAGATGAGTGTATATCACTATCTTTACGGACTGCAAAAAAATATAATCATAAATTTTTATGAAGAAAGATACAAGGAGAGATGAAATTGATTTATAAAGTATTATATCAAGAACTGCGAGATGAAATCCCAGTTCGTGAACGCACGAAAAGTGCATATGTAGAAGCGGACTCCATGCGTGAAGTTCGTTCCCGTTTAAGTGAGAAAAAATATAACATTGAATATATCCATGTTCTAGACGAGGCACATTTAGAGTATGAAAAACAATCAGAATCCTTTAAGTTGGAGAACGCACAATAAATGAAATTTGTTAAAAATGACCAAGCAGCAGTTTTTGCACTTGGCGGGTTAGGTGAAATCGGTAAGAATACCTATGGTGTTCAATTTCAGGATGAAATCATATTAATTGATGCTGGAATCAAGTTTCCTGAAGAAGAACTTTTAGGTATTGACTATGTCATCCCTGACTATACGTACCTTGTGCAGAACCAAGATAAGATTAAAGGATTATTTATTACACACGGACATGAAGACCATATTGGTGGAATACCGTATCTTCTCCGTGAAGTAAACGTGCCGATCTATGCAGGGAAACTTGCAATTGGATTAATTAGAAATAAACTTGACGAACATGGATTATTAAGAAATGCTAAATTAAATACCGTTCAAGAAGATGATATCATAAAGTTCCGTAAAACTTCTGTTAGCTTTTTCCGTACCACACACAGCATCCCTGATTCTTTTGGAATAGTGGTGAAAACACCTCCAGGGAATATTGTACACACTGGTGATTTCAAATTTGATTTCACACCTGTAGGGGAACCTGCAAACCTTTCCAGAATGGCAGAAATAGGCAAAGAAGGCGTACTTTGCTTACTTTCAGACAGTACTAATAGTGAAGTACCGGGCTTTACCATGTCAGAAAGAGTAGTCGGCGAAAGTATTCATGACATTTTTAGTCGTGTTGATGGCAGATTAATTTTTGCTACGTTCGCTTCCAATATCTACCGCCTCCAACAAGTTGTAGAAGCAGCAGTAAGGCACAACCGTAAAGTTGCTGTTTTCGGTCGCAGTATGGAAAATGCAATTAATCTTGGACAAGAATTAGGGTATATTCAAGCCCCTAAAGAGACGTTTATTGAAGCAAATCAAATAAACCGTCTACCTGCACATGAAGTTACGATATTATGTACAGGTTCCCAAGGTGAAGCGATGGCTGCCCTTTCACGTATTGCAAACGGTACACACAGACAAATACAAATTATACCTGGTGACACTGTTGTATTCTCTTCTTCACCAATCCCTGGAAATACAGTTAGTGTTGGTAGAACCATTAATAAGCTTTATCGTGCTGGTGCTGATGTAATCCATGGTAAACTTAGCAACATTCACACATCTGGTCATGGAAGTCAAGAAGAACAAAAGCTGATGTTACGTTTAATCAAACCGAAGTACTTTATGCCAATCCATGGTGAGTATCGAATGTTAAAAGAGCACATCAAATTGGCCCAAGTTTGTGACGTTGATCCAGCTAACTCCTTTGTAATGGACAATGGTGATGTATTGGCATTAGGTAAAGACAATGCCATGATCGCTGGTAAAATCCCTTCTGGCTCCATTTATGTAGACGGTAGTGGTATTGGCGATATCGGGAATATTGTTCTTCGCGACCGTCGTATCCTTTCTGAGGAAGGACTAGTAATTGTCGTAGTTAGTATCAATATGAAGGAATTTAAGATTTCTGCAGGCCCTGACATTATCTCTCGCGGGTTTGTTTATATGAGAGAGTCAGAAGACCTTATTAATGAGGCGCAGAAGCTGGTTTCCAGCCACCTAAACAAAGTTATGGAACGCAGAACCACTCAGTGGTCGGAAATTAAAAATGAAATAACAGATACCATTGCACCTTTCCTTTATGAAAAAACGAAACGCAGACCTATGGTTTTACCAATCATAATGGAAGTGTAATAGAGCTATACGAAAAGCCCGGAAAACAATTTTCCGGGCTTTTTATTTGCTATTTAGTTTACTAAGATAAACCACTTCTCAATCTGAGCATTACGTATCCACTTTTAATCTTCAATGACAAGGTTTTTTTCAAATCGTGAAATATCCTTATCGGAACCAATTACAATTAGCACATCCTCTTCTACTAATACATCCTCTGCTGCAGGTGACACATTTATATCTTTCCCTTGCTTAATTGCAACAACGTTACAACCGTAGTTCGCACGGATGTCTAAATCAATTAATGTCTTTCCAACCATCTTCTTACCTGCTTTTACCTCTACAATACTGTGGTCATCTGAGAGTTCTAGATAATCTAGAATATTATTCGAAATAATATTATGGGCAATTCTTTTTCCCATGTCTCTTTCAGGATGAACCACATTATCTGCACCAATTTTATTTAATATCTTCTCATGGTAATCATTTTGAGCTTTCACTGTAATTTTCTTTATCCCGAGGTCAGTAAGAATAACTGTCGTCAAAATACTGGCTTGAATATTATCCCCGATGGCCACGATAACATGGTCTATGTTTTTAATACCTAGTTCTTTTAAAGAGGCTTCATCTGTTGCATCTGCAATTACAGCATGGGAAGCAATATTTTTATACTCATTAATTTTATCCTCGTCATTATCAATGACTAGTACTTCCATTCCTTCCATACTTAGCTCACGACAGATACTCCCCCCAAATCTACCTAGCCCAATAACTGCAAAATCTCGTTTCATTCTTTTTTCCTCCATCACTCAACTTTGTCGCTATAGCTATCATACATGATTAGTAGAAAAAGGAGCAACCTCTTTTCGAGTTGCTCCTTCCTAATATTTCTATTACTACATAGCATCAAGCATTTGGAATTGAGATTTTACCAATCCGAAGTACTCTCCACGCTTTGCCATTAATTGCTCATGGTTTCCACTTTCAAGTACCCTTCCGTTTTCTAGTACATAAATATTATCTGCTTCTCTGATTGTAGACAATCTGTGTGCAATAATAATTGCTGTTCTTCCTTCAAGTAAAGTGTTTAGAGCTTTTTGTATTTTCACTTCTGTTTCTGTATCAATGCTAGCCGTTGCTTCGTCTAAAATGAGAATGGTCGGGTCTGCTAACAACGCCCTTGCAAAGGACAACAATTGCCTCTCCCCTGCAGATAGGATATTCCCTCTCTCTTCAACTTCAGTCTGATAGCCTTCACCTAGTCTTTGAATAAAGTCATCTGCACCTACTACTTTTGCTGCTTCAATGACTTCCTCATCTGAGGCAGTTGGGTTACCAAAACGGATATTTTCCATAATGGTGCCTGAGAATATAAAAGTATCCTGTAAAACAACGCTAATTTTTTGACGGAGACTGTTGATTTTAACATCCCTTAAATCATGCCCATCAATCTTGACTGCCCCCTTTGTTGGGTCGTAAAACCTACTAATCAGGTTAGCGATAGTGGATTTCCCACTACCCGTATGCCCGACAAGCGCTATTGTCTGTCCTTGCTTAATATTGAGTGAAATTTCATGCAAGGCAATTCGGTCTTCATCATATGAAAACTCTACTTTATCGAACTCGATATTTCCCTTCATCTTTTCAATATTATAGGAAGTGTCCTTTTCATCCACATTTGGCTGCTCATCAAGGAATTCAAAAATTCTTTCAGAGGCTGCCATTGCCATTAAAAGCTGGTTGTACATCTGACCAAGTCGGGAAATTGGCTCCCAAAACATACCAAGGAAAAAAGCAAATGTTACAAATGTACCTAACTCTATTCCCCCATTTCCTTCCCCTAGTAAAATAAGATGTGCACCATAGGCAATTAAGATAACAGTACCAATTGCATTACTCATTTCTACAAATGGTCTAAACATAGCACTTTTTTTAGATGCATTACGGAAACTTTCAAAGAAGCCTTGGTTCACCCCATTGAAGTATTCTCCATTCTCTCTTTCCTGCGAAAAAGATTGTGTAATACGCATCCCTTGAATGCCCTCGTTTAAATGCGAATTCATACGAGATTGCTGAATTCGAACATCT
The DNA here is from genome assembly GCF_044790185.1 of Oceanobacillus kapialis. Taxonomy (GTDB): domain Bacteria; phylum Bacillota; class Bacilli; order Bacillales; family Amphibacillaceae; genus Oceanobacillus_B; species Oceanobacillus_B kapialis. The sequence continues at coordinate 1,544,627 of NZ_CP085256.1, read as the reverse complement.
TGCCACGAACGCCGAATATTTCTTCGCAGCTTTGTAGAAATATAAAACATAATCGGCAAAATCACCATAATAGCTAGAGCTAGTTTTGGACTTAAAACGAGCAAGATGACAATTATGCCGACTAACGTAACAACATCCATTAGCAAATTAATAATACCGTTCGTGAACAGCTCCTGTAAGGAATTAATATCATTCATGATTCTTACCAATATCGAACCCGCTGAACGAGAATCAAAAAAGCGATGTGATAAACGTTGGACGTGAGAAAATAAGTGTTGTCTTAGGTCATATATCACATTTTGTCCTAGAATATTGACCCATTTAATTCGAAATGTGTTCCCAACATAGCTTAGTAAATATAAAATCCCAATCCCGACAACAAGGTATGTTAACAGTGTGGTATCTTGATTTTCTATTGCGACATCAATAGCGACTTTCCCAATAAGGATTGGTACAATCAAGCGAACTGCTGTGGATACAAACATGGCTATAACCGCAGCAGGCAAGTAATTTTTTGAATATGGTTTTAAGTAAACAAGCAGGCGCATCATCTGTTTCCAGTTAAATTGTTTCTCAACGGCCTGGTCCACCGTGTAATGAAACCGAGTTAAATGCCTACTTTCTGTTTCCTTCTTCTTAGCCTTTGCCATCTAATCCCCCCTTTATAAATCCACAGTTTCGAGAATTGCTTCCCGATCTTGGTATTGGATATCGTAAATACGTTGGTATGTTCCATTATTTGAAACCAGTTCATCATGCAGGCCACGCTCTACAATTTCACCGTCTTCTAATACTAAAATTTCATCCGCATGTTTCAAGGAAGAGATTCGATGCGCGATAATAAAGGACGTTCTTCCTTTCATAACTTCTTTTAATGCTTTTTGAATTTTGAATTCCGTTTCCATATCAACTGCTGAAGTAGCATCATCCAGTACTAAAATACTTGGATCAACACAAATGGCCCGTGCAATGGCGATACGTTGTTTCTGCCCACCGGATAGCCCCATTCCTCTTTCTCCAAGCATTGTGTCGTACCCTTTTGGCATCTTCATAATAAAATCATGTGCTTGAGCACGTTTTGCAGCATCGATTATTTGTTCCTCCGATACATCCGGATTACCATACGCGATATTTTCTCTAATTGACGTAGAAAACAGGAAAGGTTCTTGCAGTACAAAACCAATACTGCTCCTTAATTTTTTTAATCCATAATCGGCAACAGGTCGACCATCCACTAACACTTCTCCCTCATTTGCCTCGTAAAAGCGGGTGATCAATTGGGTAATACTTGTTTTACCGGAACCAGTCGCACCAATTAAACCAACTACTTTACCTGGAGGTGCGTCAAACGAGATATTTTTTAATGCAGCATCATCATCTTCAATGTAGGTTAAAGATACATTTTTAAATGTAACATGGCCCTTTATGTCTGTTTCAATGGCATTCTCTTTTTCTTGCACATCCTCTTTCGCGTCAAGAATCTCAAGTAGTCGCTCTCCAGATGCTTTTGCTTGTGAAAATTGATTTATGACAAAGCCTAAATTCATTAGTGGGCCCATAATGTACCAAACTAAACTAAAGAATGCGACCAACTCACCTGGTGCTAAATTTCCAGAAATAACAAGATATCCTCCAAACGTCAATAAGGCGACTGCACAAACATCTCCAATAAACTCCATGAGAGGAAAATATCTCGCCCATAGACGTGAGGTTTTTAAATAGTTTTGCCTGTAATGGTCGTTATTTGTCGAGAACCTCCCAATTTCAAAATCCTCACGGGATAATGATTTTACAGTATTCATCCCACTAATATTTTCCTGAACTCTCGTGTTAAGCTTCCCAAATGATTTTCTAATTCTTCTGAATGCAGGGTGTACACGTTTATCGAACTGAAATACGACAATAATTAAAAAAGGCATGGCTGCCATCGTCACTAACGCTAGTGGTATAGAATAAAAAAACATAACTGCCAAACTTAGACCAATTAATAAAACAATACGAATTAATTCCGCGAAACCAGCTGATAAGAAAAATCGGAAACCTTCAACATCAGCTGTAAGGCGTGACATGATATCTCCAGTTTTTGCATTATCATAGTATTTAAAAGACAATGCCTGCAATTTTCCATACAATGCGTTTCTCAGTTTATAAACAGATATGATTCCAAATAAATCTCCTAAGTATTGGTGAAAATAGGTTGCGACCCCTTTAATAATCATTAAAAATATAAAGACTCCTGCAATGTATGGAATTAAGGAGTATTGATCCCCCGATGGTTTGTTGCAGTATTATTGGATAGACCACTGTGATTCCCGTTACAAACACAAGAAATACAAGTGACAAAATGAAGTATTTCTTATTTGGCCAATAAAACCGCTTTAGTTGTTTAAAGGTATTCAAGTTGTTCCCTCCCCCAGTTCTTTATTAACGTAATTACTAATATAACGGTTTCCGAAATAAATATCTACTCCTTTTGCTTAAATTTTTTAAATTTTTTCAGTTGCATTATTCTTAGGAAAAAGTGTGATAGGTTTTACTTATTAATGTAAAAAATAAAAACACCACCAACATGTTTGACCCTTTGCGAACATGTTGGTAATGCTTTTACGTCCACTGATTACCTTAATATGGCCCTGCTATACTATTATGCATCAACAAAACGATCAATTCGTTTTTTTAGCAGTCTTACGGAGCCACTACTTTGCTTGTATCTTAGAAGGCCGCTCCCGTCAAATAAAAAATATGCTGGCACATGACGGACAGCAAACCTCTTGGAAAGGTTATACTCATTATCAATAGCTATTGGTTGCTTCATTTTGTATTCAGCAGTTTTACGGGTAATTTGATCTAATTCCTTATCTTTTTCAGAGCGGGGCATATGAATAGCGATAACTTGAATCTTATCATACTGTGTTTCTAATAGACTCTGGATAAATGGGATGCTTTTCACACACGAGTCGCAACTAACCGACCAAAAATGGATAAGTATAGGTTTCCCCTCATGTATGTCATTATTTGTGATTTCGCTGTTAAGCCAACCTGTTGCCCCTGATAGGTTCGGGATACGCTCTCTTAATTGCATACTGTTTCTCCTCCATGCGTTTTCTCTTTTTATTTATATGTAGGTTTAATTGAATTCGGTACCTTAGGTCGCAACTGCGTTAATTCTTGTAAGAGAGGAAACTTTGTTTATCTCGGAATTAATCCAGGAAAAAAAAAGAAAACCCTCCTCATAGGAGAATTTTCCCTTTAAAAAAACATTATGATTAACGAAGCTTTTGATTTACCTGCTCACAAACAGTTGATGCGTCTGTGCCTTGAGCATTAATAACAGGGCCTGATATCGTCGTGTCAGACATTCCCATAACATCTTTATCTTGCCCTGAAATAACACAGCAATCACAATAAGCTGCATCTTCTGCAGATCGTAAGTCTACTACTTCATGCCCCATTTCCATAAGGGCAGCTTTTACATCTGATAAAGTACCTTCCACACCAATTCGAGCCATTTCACAGCCTCCTATATAGAAAATCTCCTATATAGCTTCTGCTACGTTTTAAATATTATACGTGACTGCTGACTATTTTTTCGATGGTTTTAACGACTGCTTTTACGCCAACTGATAGTGCTTCTTCTTTAGGATTAAGCTGCGCATGATGTAACCCATACGGAGAATCAACTCCAAGCCAAAACATGAAGCCTGGAATTTCTTTTAACATATAGCCAAAGTCTTCCCCTGTCATTGCTGCGGGAGCTTCTTCATAGACTATACCTTCTTGTGCCATACCTTCAGAAAAAAGTTTTACATAGGAAGCTTCATTGTATACCTGATAATAATTTGCTCCATAATCAACACTGATCTCACAATCATAAGTAAGCGAAAAGCCATCTATTAATTGTTGCAGCTTTTGTTTAATAAGTGGCATCGTTTCCGGGCTAAGGGTTCGAATCGTTCCTTCAAGCCTGGCTGTTTCGGCAATCGCGTTTTGTACATATCCACTTTCCATTTTACCAATTGTGATCAAGGCACTATCCAAAGGATCGATACCTCTTGAAATGATCTGTTGTAGTTGGACAACAAATTGACTCGCTGCAACAGTCATATCTTTCGCAAGATGTGGATATGCCGCATGACCACCTTTCCCTTTGAAGTCCAAAAATAGTTCACTTGTATTCGCAAACAGCAAACCTTCCCTACTTGAAACAATGCCAACTGGTAACTCTGGTGCAATATGCAAGGCGAAGATCACATCAGGTCGCCATTCTTGGAAAGCCTCGGACTGAAGCATTGGCAAGGCTCCTCCTGGCCCTTCTTCTGCTGGCTGAAAAATAAACAAAAGATCATCGACTGGAGGATTCTTTATATAATGGTAAATGGACGCAAGAGCAATCGTCATATGGAAGTCATGACCACATGCGTGCATTTTCCCTGAATGGGTGGATGTGAAGGAAAGACCTGTTTCTTCCGTTATAGGAAGTGCATCTATGTCTGCACGGTATCCGATCACTTTCGTTGGACTCGTACCAGAAATACGAACAAGTATACCGGTTTCCCATTTCCTTATGTGCACACGTTCTGTCTGCCATTCCGTTAGCTTATTTAACAGATAATGCTGCGTCTTTGTTTCCTTAAAACCTAACTCGGGAATTTGATGTAAGTCGCGTCTTATCGACCGCAGTGAGGCCTCTTCCATTGTTCCCACCTGCTTAATTATCAAGCTTGCGTAGCTCTTGTTTAATTTCCGTCTTTGACTTTGTGCTTTCATCAATTTCTTTTAATACTTTAGCTGGTGTCCCTGCAACTAATGTATTTGGGGCAACATCTTTTGTAACGATAGCTCCAGCAGCTACAATCGCTCCTTTGCCAACAGTCACTCCTTCTAATACAACTACGTTTGCACCGATTACCACATCATCCTCAATCACTACAGGTTTTGCTGAAGGTGGCTCAATAACCCCTGCAAGCACTGTGCCGGCTCCTATGTGACAATTCTTCCCAACTGTTGCTCTTCCTCCTAGTACAGCATTCATATCAATCATTGTACCTTCGCCGATTGCTGCGCCAATGTTAATCGATGCGCCCATCATGATGACACAACCATCCCCAATTTCTACTTGATCACGAATTACTGCTCCTGGCTCGATACGAGCATTAATTCCTTTTAAATCAAGTAATGGGATAGCAGAGTTTCGTCGATCGTTTTCCACTACATAATCCGTAATTGCGTCTTTATGTTGTTCTAAAATAGCATTTATTGCATTCCACTCACCAAATAACACACCACTTTTATTTTCAACGAAAGCTTGAATATCTTCACCATATGGCAGTGTTGCAAGGTTCTCCCCTTTTATGTAAACTTTTACAGGTGTACTCTTTTTGCTATTTGAGATAAAATTAATAATTTCATTTGCATCCATCATCTTCACGATTTATTCCTCCTAAACTTTACTATCTTTACTTTAGCAGACTGAAATTTTTCAAGCAAATTATAACCTATTTATCGAATAACCTCTGTGCGAAAGAGCACTTGATGATATCCATCACTAAACATAAGCTCTACCTTTTGCAATTTTTAAATAAAAATAGGTACCTGTCTCTATAGTAAAAGAAAGGCACCTACCTGTCAGTTTATTCATAAAGCGATGTATAAATATCTTTCTTTAGCTGTTTTAAAATTGTTCTTCGGGTTAAAATCCCATCAAAATACCCGTCTTCATCTGCTACACATACAAATGGATGATTTATGACTGCGTTTAACCCATCCATAAGCGTATCCTCTTTTTTTAAGCATGGTATCTCGTCATTCATAACTTCCTTAACTTCCATATGCCCTAGCCTTTCCATTTCAAATCGTTCAAGACCAAGGATTTCATTCAATATTTTAGTTTTCCCTATTGTACCTTGCAGTCGGTATGAAGGATCCAAAACCGGTACAGCAGAGTAACCTGATTTAACGAGGACAAGTAGTGCATGCTCTAACGGATTATTTACCTGGACATGGGCAACCTTTTCAGATGAGATCATCAATTCGCCAACTTTTAAAGCAGATAACTGATTTGCTTGAATTATACTCATAGCAAGCGCTCCTTTTGTATCTAACTTCCCTTTTTTTACATGAAATACTCTATTTACACTGGGCGTAAAATTTTCCAGTCCCACAAATAGTCTACCATAACAATTCAAATAGAAAAAACATCAACCGTATTCTTGAATCTTTCTAAACACTATATTACAATATGAGCATATACTCATATTAAAAGGAGGAAATAGATTGAAATATAAACCAATTGAAGAAGAATTGATTGCTAGTGTCTCCCTAACTTTTAAAGCCCTGGCAGACCCGACCCGAATAAAAATTTTACACTTATTGTTTTATAAAGAGTGCTCGGTTAGTCAAATTGCCGAAGAGCTTGATATGAATCAATCTGCTATTTCTCACCAATTAAAATATTTGAAGCAACTTCGACTTGTTAAAAGTAGAAGGGAAAAAACAAAGTATTACTATTCACCTGATGATTATCACGTGATGAACTTGTTAGAACAATCCATTCAACATGCGAAGCATATAGATTAGGAGGGAAAAAGATGAGTCATAATCATGACCATAGCCACGGGCATCACCATCATCATACGGCAAATAAAAAGGTTATGTTTTGGAGTTTTATAGCAATTTTCACCTTTATGATTGTTGAAGCCATTGGAGGATATCTTACAAACAGCCTTGCTTTGTTATCTGATGCCGGTCACATGCTAAGTGATGCCGCTGCAATAGGTTTGAGCTTACTAGCATTTAAGATCGGGGAAAAGCAAGCAACTTCTGATAAGACATATGGCTATAAGCGATTTGAAATTATTGCAGCTTTCATAAATGGCATTACCCTTATTGCCATCTCACTTTATATTTTCTATGAGGCATATCATCGATTTCTGGAACCACCAGAAGTCAGTGCAAGCATGATGCTTATTGCAATCATTGGTTTTCTTGTCAATATTCTCGTGGCCTGGATGTTAATGCGAGGTGATTCACATGATAATTTGAATATCCGCAGTGCACTATTGCATGTCTTAGGCGATTTATTGGGATCAGTCGGTGCCATCATTGCAGGGGCCCTTATTATGGTATTTGGCTGGAATATTGCTGACCCTATTGCAAGTGTGCTCGTTTCCATCTTAATACTTTTTTCAGGTGTCAGAATTGTGAAAGATTCGCTACACATTTTGATGGAAGGAAAGCCAGCAAACATTAATGTTGAGGAACTCAAAACAGCTATTGGCCAGATTGAAGGCATCCGTAATGTACATGATATGCATGTATGGTCAATCACATCAGAGTTCCCTGCACTTAGCTGTCATGTGGTAGTAGAATACAACATTGACCGAGATCAACTACTTATGAAAATAAACCAATTAGCGAAGCATACTTTTCATATCTCCCATTGTACGGTTCAGGTAGAGGGAGAAAATACGTCGGTCCATTCACATTGTGACCAGTGTGATTAACGTAAAACCTCCCCCCTTTTCTATTAATTTATGCAGGGGGAGGCTTTTGGTTTCTTTAACTACCGCCCATAATCGTTACATTTAGAATGGGAATTTATTCAACCATTGCCCGCCATCTAATGTAATAACCTCACCGTTCATGTATGCAGCTTTATCAGAAAGCATAAAATACGCGAGTTCAGCTATTTCTTCTGGCTTCCCTAACCTTCCTAGCGGTACAAATTGAATGGTTCTTTTAGCTGCTTCTTCTGATTCAAATAACTTATCTGCCCCGCCTGTACGTTCAATAGGCCCTGGAGCAATAGCGTTTACCCTAATCCCATATTTGGTTCCCCACTCTACAGCTAAAGTACGGGTCATATTTAATACCCCAGCTTTTGCAGCAGATGAATGTACTACTCCTGCTCCAGCATTCCAAGCATATGTAGCTACCATGTTAATGATAGATCCTTTTATTTTTTTTTCTATCCAGTAGTTCCCTACTTCTCTACTACAATAAAATGTACCATTCAACACAATATTGATAACAGCGTTCCAGCCATTCACAGAAAGATCTTCTGCCGGAACGATAAAATTTCCTGCAGCATTATTAACTAAATGGTGGATCTCCCCAAAGTGTGCAATCGATTCCTCCACTACCTTCTTAACAGAATCCGGATCCCTCACATCAAGCTGCGCAGCGAAAATAGAACCGCCGACTGAATTTTGCAACTCTAGTTTAACCGCTTTCAATTTTTCGCTATCTCTACCTGTAATTACAACATTTAGCCCCTCTTTGGCAAATTTGGCTGCCATTTGTTTCCCCATACCACTTGTACTTCCAGTAATAAGCACTGTTTGACCGTCTAACATCATGAAAATTCCCCTCCCTATTATTCATACTATTCCGAATTAGGTTTAAAGTCAAAGGTCAAATTAGATGAAGTTTTTTTATAAACGAGTGACCTTATACGTGTTATAATTTATCTTTATAAGTATGTTAGAGAAAGGTTTGACCACAATGAATCGACGTTCTTTCTTAAAAAAATCTATCGGTGGCCTGCTTGCTCTAATTGGTATCGGGGGAGGTACATATTATTACGCCCGCGATATTGAGCCGCGGATGCTCCAGGTTCATCAATTAAAAATTCTAGATAAAGCAGTACCTTCTGCTTTTGAGGACTTTAAAATTGTTCAGTTCTCAGATACACATATCGGTTTTCATTATAGTGTAAAACAATTAAACGAACTTGTTACAAAGATAAATCAGTTGAACCCTGATTTAATTGTCTTTACTGGAGATCTAGTGGATGAACCACATGTTTACCAATGGAATAATCAACTTATTCACGTTCTCCAATCCCTTCAAGCAGTTCATGGGAAATATTGGATATATGGCAACCATGACCATGGAGGATATGGTACAGAAAAAGTAAGGGAGGTTATGAATGCATCTGGGTTCATCCTACTACAAAATGAGCATACCGTGATTGAACAAAACAATGATCGAATCATTCTTTCAGGAATTGATGATGTTATGTTGGGGAGCCCTAATCTTGCAAAAGCCTTAGAGAATGTCAACCATGACTTGTTCACACTATTACTTGCGCATGAGCCTGATTTTGCAGATACAACTGTAAACCACCCAGTTAATGTTCAACTATCTGGTCACAGTCATGGTGGACAGGTTCGGCTACCGTTTATTGGGCATCTTTATACACCAAAGTACTCAGAAAAATACGTAGAAGGAAAGTACCTGCTTAATGAAGGAAAGCTGCAGCTCTTTGTGAATCGAGGAATTGGGACTACCCGTCTTCCATATCGCTTTTTTTGCAGACCGGAACTACATGTATATACCTTAAACAGCGAATGACTTTAACCTAAATAGGTATGGGTGCATAGACTATATGGAATACATGAAGGAAAGGGAGATTTAGTTTGTATTATCCCCAGTATACACCTTATCGTCACTATGAAGGTCAAGAGGATTCCCGCTTTTTTCCAGTCATTCCGTTTTTAACAGGACTGGCTTTTGGACCATTGCTTTACGGTGCTTTCCAAGGTGGAGGATACCCACCATACCCACCCGCCCCATATTACCCTTATGGATACGGGTATAATCCTGCACAACCATATTATCAACCGTATTATAATCCTTACTAAAGGTGGATACAGTCGGCCCTAAAAAGCCGGCTGTTTTTGTTAACAAAATATTCATAGCTTTTCATCTACCTTCGTGCTAAAATTGATAGGATTTAAAAATGGATCGGAGGCCAAATACATATGCTTAGAAGATCTAAATTACTCGTTCCTATTTTTGGTTTGATCTTATTTCTAGCAGCTTGTGGTCAGGATTATAATGGTGACTTCTCTTTCGATATTGCTGATTTTTCATACACAAACCAGGATAACGAACAATTTAGCAGTAGTGAACTAGAGGGAAAATTCTGGATTGCTGATTTTATCTTTACCAATTGTGAAACCGTTTGTCCTCCTATGACCTCTAATATGGTTGATTTGCAACAAATGCTCAAAGAGGAAGGGATGGAAGATGTAGAAATCGTGTCTTTCAGTGTTGATCCCGATAATGATACTCCGGAAAAATTAAAAGAATATGCTGCTTCAAGAGGAGCGACATTTGAGAATTGGAATCTATTAACTGGGTACGAATTTCAAGAAATTAAAGAGCTTTCTATTAAATCATTTAAAACGGCACTGGAAAAAGCGCCAGATTCCGACCAAATGATGCATGGTACCAGCTTTTTTGTGGTAACTCCTGAAGGCAATGCAATTAAAAAATTTGATGGCAGGCAACCAGCGGAAATGGAAAAGATTGTTCAATATTTAAAAGACGTCAATAAGGAATAGGTAATACAAAGGGTTACAGAGCTGAATGGACACGAAGAACAAACTTCGTATCCATTCAGCTTTCTTATTAATTGGAGACTGTTTCACCTATACATCTTGCGGTTTTAACCACTTTAAGGTAGGATGTAGACAAGCTATTTTCTTTACACATCCAAAAGAATATTATCTGATATCAATGACTCGAATTGAGATAGAAAGGAGTGAAAAGTTTGGACAACTATCAACTAAGAGAAATTGCTAAAGCGTTATACACCGTAAATAGACATGCAAAAACGGCACCTGAGCCAAAACATCTCTATTATATAAAAAAAGAAACGATTAACCGTCTTCTTAGAGAAAGAAAAGCGAAAAAAATTGGCCTTCACTTCTCCGCTCATCCAAAACTGAGTAACCAACACTCCACATTGCTTGTAAAGGTAGATGAATACTATTTTCATATCCCGCCAACGAAAGAGGATTTTCAACAGCTAGAACATTTGGGGGCTCTTGATGAGAATTATCGGAATCCACAATGCAAAATGTCTTTATCCCAAGCAAAAAAAGTTATTTACGATTTTATTGACTGGAAACCAAAAACTTCGCCTAAAGTGACATCAAAAAGATCATCGTATTATACTCCTTCTTCTTTAGGAAAAATGGAATGGCCACCGAGGAAATCACATCGTTAATGTTTTAGACCCTTTCATCTAAGGAATACCTCTTATAAAAGGAGGTTGTGACTATGACAGAGCTTAAAAATTTTATGTATGAGTTACATCGGTATGCAGATCAAACACATACGTTAAAAGACGCGTATGAAAAATTATCCGAAGAGGAAAAACACAAAATAATGGAAGCAGCTCCAGCTTCAGTTCGATCACCTGAGGAATTTTTCCACCCAGTATTTTCTTGGCTAGAGTCAGTGCATAGTAAATTTGAAGTGGAAAATGAGGAGTAAAAAATTTGAATCTTTTGCCCCCCTTCTCTTGGATACGATGTCATAATACGAGGCATAGATGTATAATCTTATTTTCTGTGGATTAACATCTATGCCTTTGCAAGCGGTTTAATTTAATTAGGGAAACATCTTAAAATACATTTCTAGTGTTGTGAGAATAAGAAAACCCTTTTACTTCCTCATAAAGTGAAACTCCATTTGTTAGGTGTTTCCTTCTCCCCGCCAATTTAGTTGAACGAATCGGAGCTATACTCGCAGTTGGTCACCGGGGCCTTACTGCCAGTTAAGGCGGGATAGATTAGTTATGCTTTTTAAATACCATTTTTATGCCATTCCATAATACCAAACATCCGCCTAGTCCGGCCAAACCCTGTAATAATGCTCTTAACAGCACATGGAAATACTCTATGGAAAGCCCAAGGAGAAAATAGTTTGAAAATAGTAAAATAAGAAGCACACCACTAACCATAAGATAGCTCAAAAAATCAAACAGCCCGTTACCTATAAACCATTTCACCATTGCGCGAAGCAGGAAATACCCCACAACTAATCCGCCCGCTATTAGAATATAAGTAACATAGTGTTTTTCTACCCCTTGATGGCCAAGCTGTATACTAGCAATTAAATGTAAATACAATGTACTACTTCCTTCCATACTCTTTTTAGCATTGTCCACTGTATCTATTCATTTTATACTAGATTAACCTTACCTATTTCTTAAATGAATCGCTATTAATTGCTTGAAAGGGTTTATTTTGTTCAGGCTCTTTTCCTAAGGCGCCATTTATTGACTGTCTTTTCTCCAACCGTATTTCAATTTGAGATAATTGTTTTTTATCTTGCATCAACTCTTGTTTATTTAGTTGAAAAAGCTGTTCAAAATTTAACGTTTTTGGTCGCATATGATACACTCCTTTTAGGATTCTATCCAACCACATTATATCTGAAAATACTTTCATTAGATCGGAATTATTTGAACATTTTATAACATTTCAAAAACGAACAAATTCAGGAGGCTATCATGGACCATTTGCTAAACGAGAGACTTAAACAAATAGAAATTTCCGGCATACGAAAATTTTTTAATATGGTGGCCGATGAGGAGGACGTAATTTCTCTTACAATTGGACAACCTGACTTCCATACACCCGAGCATATTAAACAGGCTGCAACTGATGCACTGGCTTTGAACAAAACAAGCTATACACATAATGCAGGAATCCTTGCATTACGAAAAGCTATTTCCGCATATAATGAAGAGAAAAACCATCTTAGCTACGACCCGGAAAGTGAAATTATTGTAACGACTGGAGCTTCTCAAGCTATTGATATTACTTTTAGAGGGATATTAAATAGTGGGGATGAAGTGATTCTACCAGGACCTATTTATCCTGGATATGCGCCACTCATTGCCTTAGCAGGTGCTAAAGCAGTTTATGCGGACACTACAAAGGATGGGTTTAAGCTTACAAAAGAGAATTTACTGAGGCATATTACGGAGCGGACAAAGTGTGTGGTCCTCCCTTATCCATCTAACCCTACTGGAGCTTCCTTCACAAAAGAAGAATTAGAAGCATTGGTTTCTGTTTTACAAGACAAAGATATATTTATCTTGGCAGATGAAATATATAGTGAATTAGTATATGAAATGCCACATCACTCAATTGCTACATTTGATGCTGTAAGAGACAAAACAATTGTGATTAATGGACTTTCCAAATCCCACTCTATGACAGGCTTTCGAATTGGTTATCTACTTGCACCAGCATGGCTAGCCAAAGAGCTATTAAAAATACATCAATACAACGTTTCTTGTGCTTCATCTATTAGTCAATATGCTGCACTTGAAGCTTTAACCAACGGAAAAAATGACCCACGGGTTATGCTGGAAGCTTATAATGAGAGACGGGAATATGTTTATGAACGGCTTATTTCGATGGGGCTGACTGTCAATAAACCAGAGGGAGCATTTTATTTCTTTCCAGAATTCCCTATGAAAGAAATGTCCTCCTTCCAGCTAGGCCTGGAGCTTGTAAGAAAAGGAAAGGTTGCTTTAGTACCTGGAAGTAGCTTTTCAACAATTGGGGAAGGATATATGCGGTTATCTTATGCATATGACATCAATACAATTAAGAAAGCATTAGATCGATTAGAAAACTTTCTACAAATGTAAGACGATACTAGTCTGCTTTACGTGAATTCTGGTTCTTCATATTATCATATAGGTTCAGTAGGCGATCTAGTTCCTGACTAATTGCCACTGATTCTAAATTGGTAAAACCTTTTTCAAGAGCAACATCGGTCATTTTTTTACGTAAGAATTCAATACGTTTTAAAAGTTTATCTAGAGCGCACATTATTGTTGTTTGTCAACCTCCTTCTAGTTAATTTACTTTACTTTAGCATAAATTTACAGATTGTGACAAGTTATTTTTAGACAATATTGTGTATAGTTATGTATATATTTTGACTACCTGCTCGACCACCAGTTTTTGAAACTCGATAACTGGCCTTCACTATGCTACTATTAGATAGAAATGTATTTTGGAAAGGATGTCTTCGGTGACCGAACGAAAAAAGAAAAATGAATGGTTAGAATGGGCTAAAGCCATCATTATAGCTGTTTTAATTGCTCTTTTCTTACGTACTTTTATATTTGCTACCTCTATCGTCGAAGGGGAAAGTATGGATCCTGCTTTAAAGGATGGAGAAAGAGTAATCTTTAATAAGATAGTCTATATTGTAGGAGAACCAGAACGTGGAGATATCGTCATCATCGAAAGGCCTCAAAAGAATTACGTGAAGCGAGTAATTGGACTGCCTGGTGATACAATTGAAATCAATGGTAGTAGCCTTTATATAAATGGGGAAAAATACGAACAAACCTTTCTGAGTGAAGAAGCAGAAATGCAAACAGGTAGTTATGGACCAATCACAGTCCCTGAGGAAAATTATTTCGTGATGGGAGATAACCGCGCAATTAGTAAAGACAGCAGGAATGGACTCGGTTTTATTGAAGAGGAAAACATCATTGGAAGATCAGAATTTATCATTTTCCCCTTTGATGAATGGTCCTTAACACGATAAAGGTCTATAGCACACTAAAATGACTTAACCATACGAAACAGGCAAATAATGAAGCCGGGCAAATCCGAGTTCTACAGGAGAATTCGAATCAATGTCCGGCTTCTGTTTATAAGTATTCTTTTATCCAATTTACCCTTTATCTTTCACTATCGTATAGACAGTATCCAATATTCAGTAAAAGGATCCCGAAACATACAATTCCAAACACTGCTTCAAGCATGCTTATACACCCCCCTGCCCGCAATCTCCAACCCATTATATGCTATTTGTTTCTCTACTTTCATCATATCAATATCTTCTCCCTAAATAAAGTAAAAATGTGTTAAACTGAGGTAGTATACTTACAAACGACAAACTTCGATAAAATTTTGGGAGGCTATTATGTTACACTGCCCTTATTGTGGCTCATCTATTAATAGTGATGAACATTTTTGTATTACTTGCGGAAAAAAACTTCCTCCTGATATAAATGAGCGATTACATACACCTAAAAAATTCAACAAATTTTGGCTGTTTCCTCTTTCTGTTCTTTTTATTATGCTTGTTTTTTCTGGAATCCTTTATCTAATTCTGGAAAATAAATCAAATGAAGCTCAGAAATTATACACACACGGAGAAGAACACGTCCTTCAAGGAGAATATGCGGAGGCAAAAGAAGCTTTCGAAAAAGCTCTAGAATATAAGCCACACTTTGACCAGGCAACGCTCTCTTTAAATTTTATGAATAAAGCTCTACAGGCAGAATCCTCTCTTGAGGATGCTACTAAGCTTATGGAAGAGGAAAAATACCAAGAGGCACTCTCTCTCATTAATGATACAGAAAGTGATCTAAATATATTTAATGGGCCTGGTGTAAACCAACTTATAACGGATATAGGTGCTACAAGAAATCATGTAAAGTTAGAGCAGATCGAGAACGTCCTAGATAAGGAATCTAATATTGATGAATTGAAAATCTTGCTTTGGGATGCTGAAGCAATTGACAGTCCAGAAGCTGCTACCATTACGGAAAATATCCGCGGGCAAATTATAGATTATACGTTTACGAAAGCAAGTGAACAATTAAACGACAAACAATTTAGTGATGCTCAGTTAATTGTAGAAGATGGGTTAAAATACGCACCAGATTCAGAAAAACTTCAAAGTCTTAAGACAACCATCGATAAAGAGCAGGTTGCTTTCGAGACAGCCCAACAACAAAGAATTGAACAGGCCATGTCTACTGCCGAAGAGGAAAGGCAATTGAACGAAACAGATGCCATAGATTTAATAGAAGTAGACCTTTCAAAAGATGAGCAAGGAAAACTTGTCGTACAGGGAAAAGTAAAAAGTGTTGCTACCATCCCTGTAAACTCTATATTGGTAAACTATTCTCTTGAAACAAAGGATGGCAACGAAATACTGACAAACGAAGTGTTTGTCTATCCAGATAAGTTATACCCCGGTGAAACAGGTAATTTTGAATATACTCATTTTGATATTGATGAAGAGGGAAAGAATTTAGATATCAAAGTAAATAAAATGACCTGGTACACAGATTAACTTATCTAAATGAGGTGTTTTTATTGCGTGCTAGAAAGTATTCCCCTATTATTCTTTCCGTGTTACTTGTTACATTCGGAGTCGGATTATGTATTTGGATGTATAATAACTGGAATCACGAAAATTTAGCTGTGAATAACCCTGCTATAAACAAGGTAACAGTTAATAATGAAACATTGGATCTAAAGTCTATTATTCATGAAGCAGAAAAAAATGTGATACAAATTGAGGGTCAAACAGAAGACAGCACCGTTACCGGTTCCGGATTTCTGTACAATGAAAAAGGAGATATCATAACGAATGCACATGTTATTCGAGATGCAGAAGCAATCTATGTTAGAACAGCAAATGCTCAAATATATCCAGCTGCGATGGTTGGTATAGGGGAGCAACTGGATATTGCAGTAATTAGGGTTCCACAGTTGGCAGGTAAACACCATTTGGAAGTTGAAAAGGATTTAGCGGGAGAAATTGGTGATGAAATTATAGCACTCGGAAGTCCCCATGGCTTCCAAAACACCGTAACACTTGGAATTATTTCGGGTACCGAGCGGAATTTCTCAGTCGATGGATTCGATTACTCGAATGTATACCAGATTTCTGCCCAAATCACCCATGGGAATAGTGGTGGGCCTTTAATTGATAGAAAGACAGGGAAAGTTATAGGCATTAACTCTGTTGGAACCGAAGATGGTACAATTGGTTTTAGTATTCCGACTAAGGAAGTAATAAGCGAAATTGAGAGATGGTCCAACGAGGCACAAACAGAAGATCTTGAATTCACTAGTACAGCAGATATTGTAAATTCAGGTAACCCAGAGCAATTTACCGAGGATGCAGAATACCTTATTAATTACTTTCTAGAAAGCATTGCAATAAGAGATTACGTCAATGCCTACACGTTGCTGGGAAGTAACATGCAATCCCAGACTACGTATCAGGAATTTCGAGATCAATACATCGATATTGTAGAACTTGAATATAGTGAATTGAAGAGCAAGGTAACGGAAAACAATGTCGTTAAAACGACTGTAAACGTAGAAATTGAAAGTAAACTGGCTAATGAAGATAAAACAGAAACAAAAAAACATACCTTTGAATTTAATATAGATTACGAAAACGATCAGCTGAAGATCTTCGCAATCAACACCGACCAAAGTAGTTAATCTCCCGAAGATAAAGGGATGAGACAAAAAACCTAACAAGAAAAACCGGACGGCCATCCTAACTGATCTAGGAAGAATTAGGAGACGTCCGGTTTTTCTAGTGGGAAAAAATGCGCAACCCCATGTAAATACATTCGCATTTTGTGCTAGTGATAAAGTGAAGCTTCATTTGGTAGTGGGCTCCCTTCCTCTCCCACCAAATTTAAACGAATCGGGCCTTAACTGCCAATTAAAGCGGAATAAATCACTAACGCAGCTCTCGTTGTCCAAATTAATTTCTTAATCTTAATTACTCGCTTCAACAGATCATTTTGGTAATACGAAAAGCATTTATCCTGAATTTGGGTATTCGTCTATACACTTTTTATCTTCATACATATAGTATAAATGTAAGAGCAAGGGGAGGTGAAAAGAATGGGTTACGGATATGGCGGATTCGGCGGTAACTGTGGCGGCGGTTATGGTTATGGTAATAACTTTGCACTAATCGTAGTGCTTTTTATTCTTTTAATCATTGTAGGTGCAGCTTTTTATTGCTAATAACAAGCTTGTGCTATTTGCTAAATAGCACAAGCTACTTTAACTTACCCGGTTGACAGCAGGTGGACTAGCTTTCCAGGCGGAAGTGGTTTACTAAGAAAATAGCCTTGCATTTCATCACACTTTTCTTCTTTAAGAAACGCAATCTGTTCTTCTGTTTCTACCCCTTCTGCGATTACCTTCATATTCAAAGAGTGTGACATATGAATAATTGACTTTACAATCGCTTTATTTTGCTTCTGGTTATCATCCATAAATGTTTTATCAATTTTTAACTTTGTAACAGGGAAGACACTTAAATACCGTAAGGAAGAATATCCAGTTCCAAAATCATCTATTGATACAAGTACACCTAGCTCCCTTAATTGCTGTAATGTATTAAGGATATATTTTTCATTGGTCATCGCCATACTCTCTGTTATTTCTAATTCAAGGTATTTGGGCTCTAATCCAGTCTCATTTAAAATATGCTGTATCTTAGAAACAAGATCCTTTTGATGGAACTGTTTCGCAGAGAGGTTCACACTGACGATTACTGGATCATAACCTCCCCCCTGCCATAGCTTGTTTTGCCTGCATGCTTCGTACATAACCCAGTCTCCAATATCAATAATTAGGCCTGTACGCTCAGCTAAAGATATAAAATCCAATGGCGGAATATAGCCTTTTTCGGGATGATTCCATCGAAGGAGTGCTTCCATCCCGACTATCTCTCCTGTAATTAGGTTTTTTTGTGGTTGATAATGTAATTCAAATTGCTCTTTTTGTAAGGCTTTCCGCAAATCACTTTCCATTGTTAACATGGATTTAAAATTCTCAGAAATGGATGTCTCAAACATTTTATAATTATTGCGGTGCTTTTCTTTAATGACATGCATTGCCGATTGAGCATGAGTAAGTAAGGCTTCAGGTGACGTTCCATTACTTGGATAGACACTTATTCCAATACTTATAGACGTATAAATGTCATGCTCCTCTATCTTTACTGGTTTCTCAAATTCTGCAATGAGCTCTTCTGCCAGCATTACTGAATGCTCTTTACTGGTAATACCATGTTGGAGGAGTAAAAATTCATCTCCTCCTATACGAGCAATGAATGTATCAGCATCCAAAAAAGTTTTCAATTTATGACTTAAAGCCTTTAACAATTTGTCACCAAATGAGTAACCAAGTGTTTCATTTATTTCTTTAAAGTAATCAATATCAAGAAAATATACAGCAAGCTGTGTTGGCTCTTGTTTTGCTTTTACAATTGCTTCGTGGAGCATTTTCATAAAAAAGTTTCGGTTCGGTAAATCTGTTAGCTCATCATAGTAAGCCATGTATTCAATTCGTTTTTCATTTCTAATTTGATCGGTAATATTTTTAACAAGAAGGATTTTGGCCCCCTCTTTCACATCATGGTTAGAATAATCAATGACTTGAATATAGATGGGAGAACCATCTTTTTTATTTCCGGTAATGAGAGCACTCTCTAATTCCTTCCCCCATAATCTGTCTGTAAGTTTTGTCTTGAATTGTAGAAGGTCATTTAGACGTTTTTCTTTCAATTCTTTCTTGGAATACTGAAACATATTAGCAAACGATTCGTTGCAATCCAGGATTTCATCGTTTGCAACGATGAGCAATCCATCGCAATCTTTTGAGTTATCGTCCAGTCGATAAGAACTTCCATCCTGTACAGTTAGCGGCTTTAGAATTACCCCATAAACCCCTTCGTTAACTAATATGCATTTCACCTCAAAAAAGTTAGAGGTTTCATGCTTTAATGACAGAATGGAAGTTCGACCTTCAGCCGACTTTAATTTAGCAAAGTCTAAGTAATTCTCTACATTTTCTGACACACTATGCATGGGACAATTTAATAAAGTATAAGCTGTCTTTGTCCCTGCTAAGACTATTCCCGTTTGATTCACAAATAGTATAGCCTCGGTTAAGTTGGATAGCAATTTTCGATTGAATGGAAATAATGTGTCTGCCATGACTCTTGCTCCCTCCACGATTAGCCAATAATAATCTTCTCTTTAGGGTAATGATAATTACCACTTCTCTTTATCTTTTTAAATGTAAACAATAAGGTAATAATCCCCACCCGCCCAATAAACATTAAAAACATCAAAATGATTTTACTGATCGGTTGTAAATCACTTGTTATGCCTAATGACAAGCCAACCGTACCAAATGCGGATGTTACTTCAAACAAGGTTTGCATTAATGAAAATGGTTCAATGATTGACATGATTAACATGGACAAAAATACGATTAAAATAGCCATTAATGCGACCGCTACAGCTTTTATCAAGTCCTCGTTATACACTTCTCGTTTAAAAATACGGATACTGCTTCCACCGCGCGCATATGTAATAATAAAAATCACCACAAGGGCAAAGGTCGTTGTTCTAATCCCACCGCCCGCACTACTTGGAGAAGCACCGATGAACATTAAGATAGACATAAACAGATGGTTTGATTCCGTTAATTCTGTCACATCCATCGTTGTCAGCCCTCCACTACGTGTCGTAACAGATTGGAACAACGCATAGAAAAAAGACTCATGCCAAGATTTATCTGCAAAGAAATGATTGAAATCTAAGATATAAATAACCAATGCCCCAACAACAACAAGAATGAAGAAAGTGAATGTTGTAAGCTTTGTAAATAAACTAAACCGAATTCTCTTTTTATTATCTTCTTTTCCAAATAAGTATTCTTTTACTTCAATGAGAACAGGAAACCCTATTGCACCGAAGATAATCAATAATATATTAATAAACTGTACAAAATAGTCGTTGCTGTATGGAATTAAGGATTGACCTGTAATATCAAATCCTCCGTTAGTAATGGCACTAATAGTACCAAAAAATCCTTGCAGATATGCTTCTCCGACTGATGGGAAGTAACGCAAAAAATATGTACCTAAAACTAGAAAACCTATTAATTCAATGGTTAATAGAACAAATACAATTTGTTTTATTAGGCGCACCATTCCCTCAAAATTTGTTTGGTTTTGATCAGCCATAATCAGTCTGCGTTCTTTTAAACCAATCTTTTTTCCGAGAAATAACCAAATAAATGTTCCAATAGCCATTACTCCAACGGCACCAAGCTGTAATATAAAGCCTAATACAATAATTCCAGCCGTACTGAGGGTATCAGCTACTGTTATTGTACTTAGACCAGTTACACTTAAAGCACTTACTGCGGTAAATAAAATATCAATGAATGCAATACGGACACCTTCCTGGTATACAAAAGGAAGTGACATAAGAGCAGTAGATACTATTACTGCCAAACAATAAAACACCAGTAACACTTGTACAGGTGATAATTTATTTATCCATTTAAATAATGGACTCCAATACTTCATACTTCTTAACCCCTAACACTAAACAATATAACTAACTCTTTACATAATTCGCAAAGATATATATCACTACCCATTATAACAGGCAGTGATTAGAAATGCTTGCAATTTCGACAAATTTAGCCAACCCTTACGTTCTAGCGTTAAATGCGCTTTTTGAAGGCTGATAAAAGTGCCTTGCCTTTATAGCCTTCTTCAGACAGTACAGAAAGCAATGTCTCCACCTCTGTCATTCTTCGATCCACAAGCGTACCAATGAAAAGAACATTCATATTATTACCTATCTCGTTTATTCCTGTTATCTTTGTAATAAACGTTGCGGGTTCGTTACTTTTCTTAGTTATTTTTGCACGTATAATAATTTCATTCTGGTTTTCATAAAGTGCGTTTAAAAAAGAGAAATAATCATGACTTACATAAGCTTCAATCACCCATCTTAGTTGATCATCCTCTCTGTTAATGATCAGTCCATCCAATAAATCTATTGTATGCTGTTCTATCTGGTCATCGTGTGATTCCAATAGCTGCAGGCTTCTTAATTTGAAGGTTTTCATTAGAGCTTCCTCCATTCCAAGTCATTTTCCATTATCACTTAAAAGTGTATCAGAAATACATGCACTTGAATATAACTATCACGACAATATACGTTTACACAACATCTAGGATGGGTAACTATCTAATAAATCGTTAAGAGGAGAGATTGAGATGTCTGAACTATCATCTTACAAAATTCAACTTAATCAACACGTGCACACCCAAGACATTGTAAAAATTCATCAGTATGCTGTTAAAAATGATGTCAATATGTACCTCTATCGTGACCACCTTATCGCTGATGTAAAAAAATTATCCAAATTGCTTTCTTTTTTTCTACTTTGCAAGAAAAACCAGTCTCTTGTTCTTATTATTGATGGTGAAGATGCAAAAGAAGTATATCATACAATCAGGAAATTACTACGCAAAACTGTGAAGACAGAGCTAAGAAAAGAACACATAATAGAAACAGAAAAATCCATTCTTATTTAATACACAGAAGGACGACTAGCCAGGCTAATAAGGTAGCCTGGCTTTTCTTATGGATTGAAATTTATACCCTCTAAGCTAAGTTCATTTCTTCTATAACCTTGCCTTCTTTTCTTGATGGGTTAATATCCTATCAAGGGTTGAGTGAGATTTTGGTTTTTCAATATGCGTCCCTCTAATATAACAAATGGGTATAAAAGGAAATACCTCTACAGTATAGTTCCTTCCTTTCTTTCTCATTATAAGTAATGACATTCTTGCAAAGGAGGATCCACATGACAGTTGGGAGCCAAGTAAAACAGACGATCGCTGGTTTAAAAAGTGCACAGGCAAGTTTTGAACAATTTGCCCTGCAAACCGAAAATAAACAAGCTAAACAGCTATACGAAAATGCAGCAAAGCAAACGATGTCCATTCTGCAATCTGTAGAGCCAAGAGTACAACAACTGGAACAGGAAGAACCTCAATATAAAGGTTTTTAATGATAAATAAATCAGAGGATTGGCATGCCAGTCCTTTGATTATCCCCTATGAAAGACGGGTGAAAATATGTCGATAAAAAGGTGGCTGTTACTTATCAGTCTTCTTTGTATACTTAGCAGCTGTGGAAACGATACAGCACTAGAACCATCTCATAATGAAAATGAAGCAATTGATTTAAAACACATTTCAACTTCAGATCAGGATACAAGCCAACAATACGCGAACCGAGCTAAAGAATCTTTGCGTAAATATCCTGAAATAACAGCTGTAAAAGCCGCGAATACATCCAAGCAATTAATTGTCGCCATACAGGTAGAACAAGGTAAACGATTTAACCTTGCTGGTATTCGCAAGCAACTAAAAAAAGAAATGAATGAAAAATTTCCTAAACTCAAAGTGGAAGTAACAACAGATAAGAAGATTGTTATTGAATTAGAAAAATTAGAAGAAAAGCTGGAATCGAAAGAAATGTCCAAAAAAAGCGTGGAAAAACGAGTAAAGGAAATCATTGAATTATCAAAAGAACAGACTTAACGAAAAGAGTGAAATAAAAATGGCAGATAAAAAGAAGAAAAACTTGCCTCCTGAAGCACAGAAATACCAAGCGTTTCAACAACAGCGTGAAGTAAAACGACCAGTATTGCTAAACTGTATAAAAGCTTTTTTTGTTGGTGGATTTATATGCTTTATCGGTCAATTGATATCTACCTTCTATATTTATTATTTTCATTTTACAGAACAAACTGCGGGAAACCCGACTACCGCGACCTTAATTTTCCTAACCATGTTGCTAACAGGATTTGGTATATATGACCGAATTGGTCAATTTTCTGGCGCAGGGTCTGCCGTACCTGTTACTGGTTTTGGGAATGCTGTTATTTCCTCTGCAATTGAATACAGGACAGAAGGGTTTATCCTAGGGGTTGGCAGCAATATGCTGAAACTTGCCGGACCAGTTATTGTTTATGGCGTTTTTTCTGCTTTCATTATCGCATTGATAAAAACCCTCTTAATAAAATGGGGGGTAATCTAATGCTACAAGGTCATCAAACGTGGATTTTTGAGAACAAACCATCCATTATATCTACTGGGGTAGTAGGAGGACCTTTTGAAGCAAAAGGAAACATTCCCGATGACTTTGATATCCTTCACGAAGATATGTGGCTAAAGCAAGATTCTTTTGAGAAAGCACAACAGATGCTTATGGAAGAGTCCTGTCAAATAGCTATAAAAAAGAGCAATATTGAAAAAGAGCAGGTCCAATTTTTTATTAGCGGTGATCTCATCAATCAAATTACCCCTACTAGCTTTGCCGCTAAAACAATTGGCATCCCCTATCTCGGTATATTTAGCGCTTGTGCGACATCTGCTGAAAGCCTAGCCCTCTCAGCCTACCTAATAAACAGCGGCGGGGCTGAATATATCCTTAGTGGAACATCTAGTCATAATGCAACTGCTGAAAAGCAATTTCGCTACCCTACTGAATATGGTGGCCAAAAACCCCCTACCTCTCAGTGGACTGTAACAGGTGCTGGTTGTGCGCTTGTTGCCAAAAATGGTACAGGTCCAGTTGTTACGTCAGCCACAATTGGAAAGATTGTTGATATGGGGATTACTGATCCATTTAATATGGGTGGCGCAATGGCTGCCGCAGCGGTAAACACGATTGAAACCCATTTTAAAGAAAGAGATATTGAGCCATCATACTATGATCTAATCGTAACAGGCGATTTAGGTCATATCGGTAGAGAGGTTTCCCTAGATCTTTTGAAACAAAGAGGCTTAGCCGTTACCGATGCACAATATGTGGATTGTGGCTTGACCATTTATCGAGAAGGACAACCAGTCATGGCAGGTGCAAGTGGTCCGGCCTGTTCAGCTGTCGTCACATATGGGCATTTTTTAAACAAGATTAAAAGAGGAGAAATCCAACGCATGTTACTTGTTGCCACTGGATCTTTACATTCTCCCCTAAGCGTTCAACAGAAGGATCCTATTCCATGTATTGCCCACGCAGTTTCTATAGAGTCAGGAAGTGATAAGCCATGATTTTTTTCTGGGCGTTTGTTGTAGGAGGCGCAATCTGTGTCATTGGTCAGATTTTATTTGATGTATTTAAATTAAACCCGGGACAAACCTTAACCATATTAGTAGTCGTTGGGGCTATATTAGACGGTTTAGGTCTGTATGAGCCTCTTATAGATTTTGCCGGTGCTGGTGCTACAGTGCCGATTACAAGTTTCGGTAATTCCCTCGTACATGGTGCCATGCAGGAAGCAGAAACTCATGGCTTAGTCGGGGTCGTGACAGGTATGTTTGAGGTAACAAGTGCTGGTATCTCTGCTGCCATCATCTTTGGTGTGATCGGAGCTATTATTTTTAAACCTAAAGGTTAGGAGGTGTATTTATGACGGTAGGCTCACAGGTGAAGACCTGTTTTTCTTCTGTAAAGAGCATTGAAGCATCTTTACAAATGCTTGCTGAAAAAACTTATGAACAGAAATCCTATCAAGCCTATAAAGATGCTGAGGCAATTATGAAAGAAGTTAAAAACGATTTGCAACAGCAGGTTATTGCATTAAGCAAGGAAGAACCACAATATAATTAATCCGTATAGAAAGGACAGAATCAGTATGCCAGATTGGGTCATTGTTATCGGTAAATCATTATTACTAATAACTGTTTTGTTTTTTCTAACCAAATGGCTCGGAAAAAAGCAGCTTTCACAGCTCAATATATTTGAATATATTTCAGGTATTGTATTGGGAGGTATCGTTGCGATCCACACCATCGATCCAGAGAATAATATTCTATATGGGTTGGCAGCGATGGCCGTATGGTTTCTAGTACCATTTGGTGTAGAGTTTATTTCTCTAAAAAGCAAGTCATTCCGAAATTTTACGGAGGGTAAAAGCACCGTCTTCATTCAAGACGGGAAAATAATGGAAGATAATCTCAAGAAAGAAGGCTATTCTACTGATGATCTGCTCGAAAAATTGCGCGATAACAACGTTTTCCTTGCTTCAGACGTAGAATTTGCTGTCCTGGAGCCTTCTGGTACGTTAAGTGTTTTGCCTAAAAAGGAAAACCAGCCACTTACAGCAAAAGATCTTGGCTTAAAGCTAGCTCCTCAAAAAGAGCCTCAAGCTGTCATCATGGATGGAAAAGTGCTTCTTGAACCACTTGCAAACTTATCTTTAAATACAAATTGGCTGGAGACAGAACTGGATAAAATGGATGTCAGCATTGAAAATGTCTTTCTGGCACAAGCGGATAATGATGGGCAATTAACCGTAGATCTGTACGATGATAAGCTTGCAGTGCCTGAGCCAACAGAAAAACCGCTTTTATTAGCAACAATGAAAAAGTGCCAGGCTGATTTAGAGCTGTTCGCACTCGCAACGAAAAATAAAGAGGCAAAACAAATGTATGAAAAGAATAGTCAAAAGCTGCAAACAGCAATTGACCTCGTCCAGTTTCATCTTAAATAGCCTTTTACCATTAGTCTTTTTCGTGTACAATAAAGAGCGGCATTATTGCAACTACACGAAAAGGACTGAACAGACATGAAAGCAAAAATGAAAGCATATCGTTTTCCACTTATTCTTCTTGCTTCCATCATTATCGGGTCGATTATTGGGCTCATATTTGGAAAAGAGGCTACGGTAATAAAACCATTAGGGGACTTGTTCATCAATTTACTATTTATGATTGTTATCCCCCTTGTCTTCTTTACGATCTCTTCTGCAATTGCAAACATGGATAGCATGAAGCGGCTAGGTAAAATCATGGGGTCCATGATGACGGTGTTTATCGTTACTGGGATTATTGCAGCTGTCTTTATGCTTGTTGCTACTGTTATCTTTGAACCAGGAAAAGGCGTAGACATCCCTTTAGAAACTCCTGATAGCACGGAGGAAATGACACTTTCTGAACAGCTTGTAAACACGTTTACAGTATCTGATTTTGTTGATTTATTTTCACGTGAAAATATGCTTGCACTTATAATTTTTTCTGTATTAGTAGGAATTTCTACCGCTTTAACCGGTGAAAAATCAAGCGGGTTCAGTAAGTTTCTGACGAGTGGTTCTGAAGTTTTTATGAAACTTGTTCAGCTCGTTATGTATTACGCACCAATTGGTTTAGGCGCTTATTTTGCGGCATTAATCGGAGAATTTGGTGCAGATCTCATTGGAGATTATGCAAAAGCAGTCATTGTTTATTACCCTGTAGCAGTGCTCTATTTTGCTATTGGATTTACGCTTTACGCCTTTATCGCGGGCGGAAAGCTTGGGGTGGTTCGCTTTTGGAAAAATATTCTCTCCCCTGCTGCAACGTCACTTGGAACAGGCAGTAGTATCGCTTCCCTTCCAGTTAATTTACAGGCGGCCAAGCGAATTGGCGTTCCGAAAGATGTTCGAGAGACCATCCTTCCATTAGGGGCCACCATACACATGGATGGTTCATGTTTATCGGCTATGTTAAAAATTGCCTTTGTCTTCGGTGTTTTTAATATGGACTTTAGCGGATGGGATACATTTTTCACAGCAATCGGCATCTGTCTACTATCTGGGATTGTCATGAGCGGAATTCCAGGGGGAGGATTTATGGGTGAAATGATGATTATCTCGCTTTATGGATTACCTATGGAAGCATTACCGATCATTTCAGCAATCGGCGTCGTAGTAGACCCGCCAGCAACAATGGTCAATGTAACTGGGGATACTGTTTCTAGTATGCTTGTCACAAGACAAATAGAAGGAAAAGATTGGCTGAAACAAGCAGAGATCTAAAGCCAAACCAAAAGAGAACCAGCAATGCAGACTTAACATAGCTGTCATTGCTGATTCTCTTTTCTTTTGATTCCGCCCTAACTGGGGGACCCCCCACTAAATGAAGTTTCACTTAATTATAATGTAATAGCAATCTTGCCGAATTGCTTGTTCACTTCAAGATAGTCGAACGCTTCTTGTATGGCCTCTAATTTATATGATTTATCAACAACAGGGTGCATTTCAAAGTTTTTCATATGGTCTAATAATGCCCGCAATTCTTGTCTGCTCCCCATTGTGGAACCTAGAAGTTGGTATTGTCCATAGAAAAAGGAGCGAAGGTCAAAGTCCACTGAATCCTCTGTTGTTGCACCAAAGACTACCATTCTTCCACCTTTTTTTAATACATCTAAAGAACGCTGAAAAGTAGCACGTCCTACACTGTCAATAACCAGGTCAACTGTTTCATTATCAAGTTTTTCCACCCAATCTTCACTATCAAGTAAAACAACGTCTGCTCCTAAAGCTTTAGCTTTTTTCAATTTTTCTTGACTTCTTGAGGTTACAATTACCCTTGCTCCCACGTTTTTAGCAAATGAAATGAGATAGGTGGATACACCACTCCCCGCTCCTGGGATAAATACTGTTTCCCCTTCTTTAACTTGTCCTTTTGTAAACAGCGCTCTATACCCAGTCAAGGCGGAAAGTGCAAGGACACCAGCTTCCTCCCAAGATAAGTGAGCTGGCTTATGTTCTACTTGTTCACTGGATAACACAATCTTTTCAGCAAAAGTCCCATGATCAGGCATGCCTAAAATATCAAATTGAGAGGGTGGAGCATCACTGTTTTCATACCAACGTAAACCAGGATTAATAATTACTTCATCTCCTGTCTTTACATTGTCGACGCCTTGACCAACCGCTTCAATGATACCTGCTCCATCTGAACCAAGAATTAACGCAGCTTTTTCATCACCACGGCGGTTTGGTATATACAAATCCCGTCTGTTTAGACCTGCAGCCTTTAAAGCTACCACGACTTGTCCTTCTGTTGGGATGGGTTCTTCCATTTCCTTTATTTTTAATTCACCATATTCATGTACAAAAGCCTTCAATTATTTTCTCCCCTTTCTACGTATGTACTAAATTGTTGCAGCTGTTCTTGATTGGTAATATCTTCTGGAAATAATGGAACAAACATAAGCTGTTGATCTCGAAATGTCTTTTTAATTGTGGAAACGTATTGCCTTTCATGGTTCCTTCGCCTTTCGTAAAAGGATCCTTCTACCTCGTTTGGCAATAGCTTGTTAACAATTAATGTATTTACAAAAAGATGGTATTTCTCAAGTAAATCAATTGCTTTTTCCGTTTCAAGAATAGGGAGCTTTTCTGCATTAAGGACAAATATAAACTCTGTTTTTGTATTATCAAGCAATATTTCTCTTGCTCGGTGGAAACGTTCTTGTCTTGCCTTAAGCACCTCATAGATAGGATCTTCCACTGGTTCTCCATCATGAAGGAGGCGGGAATAAGTTTCATTCGTCTTCTGTCTTTTTTGTAATAACCCATCGATCCATATTCCCATCAGTTCGGGAAGGGAAAGCAAACGAATAGTATGTCCGGTTGGTGCAGTATCAAAAACTATTTTATCAAAATTTGCTCTCTCTTCCAAAATAATTGAAATTAATTTTTCAAATAATGCTGCTTCCTCTGCTCCAGGTGATGATTTAGCAGTATCAAGTTGACGATTAACTTCCTCTAGCATCCCTACGTGTACCATACCCTTGATATTCGATTTTACACCTTGTATATATGCATTTGCTTCCTTATCAGGATCAATTTCAATGGCAGCTAAATGACTGGAGAGATGTTTTATACTCCCACCTATTTTTCTATCAAAAATATCTCCTGTATTGTGAGCCGGGTCTGTGGAAACTAACAATGTACGAAACTTTCTTTTGGAAAGGCCCCAGGCTATGGCAGCAGCTGTGGTTGATTTCCCCACCCCTCCTTTGCCACCAATAAAAATAATCCTCTTATCTGCATACTCCATTTTACCAACTCCTTTCAGCAACAGCGAATGCCTGATAATGGTGATTTATCCATCCCCATACGCAAATGCCAATCATGAAATTTTTCTATGATATAAGGATATAATTCTAATGTGTAATAATACACTGGGTTAGGAACACCAATCATTTCACAGTATAGCAGCAGAAGGAATAAATCTTCTTCGTCCCTTAATTCCCTGGCAATTTCCTGGCGATGTGGCATGGCGAGGACTTCTTCATAAAAATCCACTAGCTGTTTTAGCTTGTCTAGCATTCTTAACCCTCTCCTTATGTAACAAATGATAAGAGGGGCTGGGACTTAATTAGATTACCAAAGGTTACATACGAATAATACGTTTTAGCGACGCTTCGGCAGTAGTCTCCGTGTTCTGTCTACGCTAAATGAAGAAAACCTGAACTGTGCAAACCTTTACTCAAGAATTTGCATAATAGTTCGGGTTCTCCTCTGTTAAGAAAACTTTTGTCCCAGCCTCTATCCTTCCTAGTGAAGGCTCATTATTCCTCGTTATCAATTGTATTAGAATTTGGCCTTGTTAATACGTTAAAGGCAGTTAAAATGATCCAAACAGCGAATACAAAGATAATGGCTCCTAGTATGAACAATAATGTATTTGCATCATTTCCTACCCAGGACCATTCAAATACAACTTGTTGAAACATGGCATAAAGCGTCATGAACATAAGGAAAATCATAGGAATTAACACCACAGCGTAATTTCTACCTTGCCGTCTTAGCCAAACTGCAATTAACATCAAACTAATTCCTGCAAGCAATTGGTTAGCCGTCCCAAACAAAGGCCATAGCTGATAACCACCCGAACCGAAGCCTTTTGGCCCTTCAGGTAGTAGAACAAGTGCGGCACTTGATACGACAGCAACTGTTGTGGCTACATGCTTTTTAGTTAATGCTGGGACTTTATATTCAACTCCTAATTCAGAAATAATGTAGCGCATCAATCGAACAGAAGTATCTAGAGTTGTTGCAGCAAAACTTACAACGATAATGGATACAATTGTCGTTGCAATATCTGCCGGCAATCCAATTCCGGAAGCAAGATTAGCTGCACCTTCAATAAAAACTCCCAAGCCAGCACCATTAGCATCTGTAAAGCTTGCATAAGTAGCAAAGAAGTCATCTGTATTAGCAAAAAAAGTTGCTACTGCAATAATAGAAATAAGTGCAAGGATTCCTTCACCAACCGCACCAAAGTATCCAACAAAGCGTGCATCTGGTTCTTTATTTAATTGCTTAGATGAGGTGCCAGATGATACTAGCCCATGGAAACCAGAGATTGCCCCACAGGCAATCGTAATAAATAATAGAGGAAGCCAGGAAGTATCTGGATTTTCATTGGTTACTGGAGCAGTCATTTCAGGGTTCAAAAAGAGTAATCCTACATATAGGATACCAAGACCAACTACCAGTTGATGGGAATTAATAAAGTCCCTTGGTTGTAAAAGCTTCCATACTGGTAAGGTGGAAGCAATGTAAACATAAACCATTAAAATAACAATCCAAATAAGGAATGCTGAGGAGGTTGCCCCTAAACCAAATAATCCACTTGCACCTTCTCCTCCGAAGTATTGTACAAGGTCGATTTGTAAGAAGCCAATTTTACTTGCTAAGATTGCTGTCAAATACATGGCCCCAAGTGCTAAAAGTGATGGAATGAGCATCCGCTTGTTTCGCTTGTATACTGCATACCCAATCCAGATAGCTAAAGGTATTTGGATAAATACTGGTAGTACACTAGCCGGATAGGAGATAAATAGATTGGAAATAACCCATGCAAACACTGCATTGACCATTAAAACTAGAATTAAAATAATAAATAAGAATAAAATTTTAGCTCGTTGTCCAACTAATCTATGAGCCAATGTACCAACAGACTGCCCCTTATTTCGAACAGATAAAACGAGTGTACCAAAATCGTGAACACCTGCTGCGAATACGGTCCCAAGTATCACCCATAAAAAAGCTGGTAGCCATCCCCAATACACAGCTATTGCTGGACCAAGTATAGGCGCTGCTCCAGCAACCGAAGTAAAATGATGCCCCCATAATACGAACTTATTAGTCGGAACAAAATCCACACCGTCCTTATAGCGGTGTGCAGGGGTAACATAATTTGGGTCAAGTCGGAAGATTTTCTCCGCTACAAATTTTGAATAATATTTGTAGCCAATAGCAAAAACGATCATCCCAATGAGTGCAACTAAAATACCTGACATGCTTAACTCCTCCCTACATTTAAAAGTGAACACAACTAGTAGACTACATAGACGTGTTTCTTTTATTTTTATGTGAAAGCGCTTAAATTTAGTATGATTTTATCGTATTTTTAGAATATTGTAAATCCTGATAAAGATATTTTACTTCCTATTCACCCCTATTTTTCTACTATGAATAGTTTTGTACTAAGAAGAGCAATAAGAACGAAAAAAACACCAAACGACTTTGACAGCCATTGGTGTTTTAGAAATTTTTTTGCGAACTATTGATGTAAAAAGATTAAGGTTCCCTCTTTAAAACATATATAAGAGAATAAAAAGTTAGTAAAGCTTTCCCTGTTTAAATAGCACAGTGGATAGCTTCATAACTGCGTGAATATAACAATTTTGTCTAAGCGGAAAAGCGTCCCCAAAATATTGTGGGTATACTGTTTTAAACGTATTTTGCATTTTATCATATAGTTTCTTGTAGACTTGCTCCTCACTATAAAATTGCGTTTCCCTACCTTGAAGCCATTCAAAATAGGATACGATCACACCCCCTGCATTCGCCAAAATATCGGGAATAATAACGGTGCCTTGTTCGCTTAGATAGCTGTCAGCGTCACCTGTAATGGGCGCGTTCGCTCCTTCAACGAGGATCTTTGCTTTAATATTCTTCATATTACCTTGATTAATTTGTCCGCCGAGTGCTGCCAACACCAGTACATCTACATCTAACGTAAGCAATTCATCCCTGTCACAGATTGTCGCTTTAACATTTGCCTCTTTCAAACTTTCTTCATTGGTTGGTAAGTCTCCGTCATTGGTCTTTGTATATTTAATTAACTCTGTAATATCGAGCCCTTCTGCATTATATAAGGTTACATTACTGTCGCTTACGGCAACAACTTTATTATTTAACAACTGACACTTCTTTGCTTCCGCTGCTACCACAGAACCGACATTTCCAAATCCTTGTATCGCCATAGTTAGTGACTTATCTTTATGGTCAAGTACCGTTTTAGCAAAGATGTTATCTCGTTCAGTTAACCATTTATACTCTGCAGTTACAAAGTCATGTAGCATATAACGAAGGGAGAAGTAGACGCCCTTCCCTGTCGCTTGCTTTCTCCCTAATGACCCACCATTCACAATACTTTTCCCAGTAAAGCTCCCTCGATACTTCATTCCAGGATGGATGCTTTTATATTCCCCCATCATCCAGTCCATTTCACGTTCTCCTGTTCCCACATCTGGTGCAGGAATGTCCTTCTCAGGTCCAATAACCTGGCTGAAATATTGTACATACTTTCTACATATTAAATTTAACTCTTTTACTTCAAAATCTTTCGGGTCAATTACTACACCGCCTTTTCCCCCTCCAAAAGGGACTTCATGCAAGGCGTTTTTTAGCGTCATTAAGGAGGCAAGATTACTTACCTCGTCTTCATCTACCGAGTTGTGAAACCGTATTCCACCCTTGTAAGGTCCAATGATATTGTTATGCTGCACTCGAAAGGCCGGTATCCGAATTACTCTACCATCCTGTAAGGCAACCCTTAGAAAAGATTTATGGACATGATTCGGGGTAGAGAGAATTGAAGTTAGAGAAGTAAAGGCTTTGCTCCTTCCTTCTCCAGAAAGCTCAGGCAAAAAGGTTGAATCATCAAGTAATGCTGTTAGTGATTGTTCCACAATTGAAGAAGTATTAGTTCCCATTTTAGTTCCTCCAGACATCGATTTGAATCCCACTTTTGTGTAATTCTAACAAATCTAGCCATAAAGAACCATGAAAACGTTTAATTACCAGATGATAATACCAAGAATTGTGGTGGCTAGTAATCCTATTATGACGGGAAGGAAATTTTTTCTTACAAGTTCCATTACGGAAATTCCACAAAAACCGGCTATAGCAATTAAGGAAGACCATGCTACAATTGTTCCTCCACCTGTCCAAATCGATCCCATTTGCCCAATAGCCGCCAGTGTGGAAGCATCAATTGCCCCATTTTCTAAAGATGCAGCCAATGCTCCAGTTAATGGCAAACCGGAAAAACCAGATCCATCTAACCCTGTAATGATCCCGATAATTAGAATGCTAATGGCTGCAAGAAGGGCATTTTCCGGAAGAAATTCCTGGCTCGTTTGCACAAGATCAAACAAAAAGGCAGGTTGGCTTTCTTCTTTTCCCAATATACTCCCAGAGAAATCTGCACTCCCCAAAAAGAAGAATCCAGCAATCGGGATAACAGGACCCATTGCTTTAAAAGCAAATACAAAACCATCGGTAATATGGGTTGTAATATAATCGAGAGAATGCTGTTTACCAAAAGCTATTGTCGATAGAAGTAACAATACTACTGCAACTCCTCCTACAAATGCTGCTCCATCACTTCCCTCAAGCCCACTCATTCTACCTGAAAGCAGCTTTTCATATACCATATAAATGACAACACCTACTAATGCTAATGGCACCATTACTGCAAAAATTTTACTCCAAGCCGATAAATTATTCGTATGTGCCTTGTTTGTTGATTCCTGTAAGGATTGCATGTTCTCTAACTCTACTTCAATAATTGGGTTGTCTTTACTACGAATTGTTTTCCTGTACATCATGTAAGCTAACAATATTGCGACTGATCCAGCTACAAGGGACAATATAAGAGCGCGATCCGCTACCACGGCTGTTTCCAATCCAGCAGCGGCCGCTGATAAACTCGGTGCCACTTGTACCACATAATCGGAGGATAATGCCATCCCCTGCCCCGCTAACGCAATAGCCACTGCTGCCATCATGACCGGCAATCCAGCTCTAATAGCGGCTGGTACGAGCAAAGCACAAATTAGTGGTACGGCCGGTGTTGGCCAGAAAAATAGGGAGATAACATAGGTAATAACGACTAAGACAAAATAAGAGATATGCCCATTAATCATCATTTTTTGGATAGGCTGAATCATCCGCTTGTCTGCTCCCAAATCACGTAATGAATGTAGAAGAGCAAGCATAAACGTAATAATTAAAAAAATACTGAACAATTCTTGTGCTGCTACAAGGTTAGCGTTAAAAATGGCTTTAAATCCATCTATAATGCTTCCATTGTAAACCCAGGCAACAATAAACGTCCCTAGTAATGTTGGTAATACCACACCTTTTCGAAAAATCATTGTACCTATAATAAACAAAGTAAAAAGGCCATATAGCCAATGGGAAATGGTAAGCTCCATCATGTACCTTCCTCTCTTTAATGGTTGTATAGCCTATGCAAGGAGGAGATGTTTAGTTCTTTGGCACAGGGGAATAGAAAAAACGTAAGCACATTATCAGGAGGTAGATGTAGATGAAACCATTTATTAAAGAATACACAAACGATGAATTACTAAAAACAGATGTCAGTATTTTAAAAGACAAAGGGGTTAACAAGGACGATATCTATGTGTTATCCCATGATGATGATCGGACGAAGCGAATTGCTAGTGGCACGGATGCTAATACAATCGGTATAAAAGAAATGGATTTCGGAAATGCAGTTGGAAACCTATTTAATAGTAAAGGAGACGAACTGCGTACCAAGCTTCAGGAAATTGGCTTTTCCCAAGCTGAAGCAGAAAACTTTGAAGAAGATATGGATGAAGGAAAAGTACTTTTAATCGTTACAAATAATGAAAATGCGGCGAGCTATTTAATGTAATTACTATATGCTCTAGCTACTAGTGTGTATAGCGCAATATAACGAAGAACTGCTAGTACTGTCTAACTTAAAATAATTTATTAAAACAGGCAATTATTCAATCTTGTTAGAATAATTGCCTGTTTTTTATCTATTTTTTTTAACTTTCATTCGATATAAAAAGGTAATCTCTCTAAAATCGAGAGATTACCATGTGTGAGCGGATAGTTTTAATTAATACTGATTCATTAAGGTTCTTGGCTGTTTGTGGAACAAGAAAAAGACAAGTACTGCACTAAGGACAAAAGCTGGCAGCATATAGGAGCCATTATATAATAAGGAATACAACCATACAGGCTGGCCATCGATAGCGGACTCAAAGAACGTAACACCGGCCACATAATGTGCAGCAAAACGCAGGACTGACCCTAAAAACACACCAGCTACAATATATCCTAAATACTTTTTTGTATTTCCTTTTTTAATATTACGCTGAACTTTTCCGGCGAATACACCGGCAAATCCTAATACTGTAAATGCAACGGCGTAATCAAGGAATCCTTGGATAGGAAAAAGTACATAAGCTGTACCTACCGCAATTTGCAAAATCCCCCATAATAACCCTGCTAATAATCCACCTTTTATCCCCCATCTGAAGGCGACGATAAAGATTGGGATCATGGCAAAAGAGATGGATCCACCCTGTGCCCAAATTTTAAAAGATAAAAACGGAATAATATCTAACAGTAAAGCAAAGGCCGCAAATATTGCTACCTCAACTAAAAATAACGTACGTTTTCTATTCATTTCTCTCTCCCCTTTTTAAAGCGATTCAATTGCATAAGAAAAAAGCAATGCCAAGGGGAAGACTTCCTGATGGGAATCCGCTCACATTGCTTTTTAATCCATCAAAAAAGCCACCATCCCTACGTTAGTACTAACTAACAGGTTCAAAGGGTAAGAACATCTCTGTTCACTCTCAGCCAATGGCTCCCCCTGTAGACTTTTCAAGCTATGCTTTTTTCATTACCTTCATTGTAACTGACATCCTGCAATCTTACAATTACTGTGTAAGCTCAATAAACTCTTCTACATCATTTACACATAATTGGATAGCAGCTTCCCAGAAATCAGGCTTCGTTAGATCTACATTCATATGCTTCATCGCGAGATCTTCTACGTTCATTCTTCCAGTATCACGCAACAACGCAATATAGGCATCTTCAAAGCTGTTCCCCTGGTCTTTTGCTGCGGCATAAATACCGAGACTGAATAGATAACCAAATGTATACGGGAAATTATAAAATGGAACACCAGTAATATGGAAATGCAGTTTAGAAGACCAGAAATTAGGATCATATTCATCCAAAGCATTTTGATAAGCTTCCTTCTGTGCTTCAACCATGATTTCATTTAACCGATCGACAGATACTAGCCCTTCTTTTCTTTCTTCATAAAAACGATTTTCAAAAATAAAGCGTGCATGAATATTCATAAAGAATGCCACACTACGTTGAATCTTATCTTCGAGCAATGCGATTTTCTCTTCTTTGTTTTGAGCATTTTTAACCGATGCATCTGCTACGATCATCTCAGCAAAGGTGGATGCTGTCTCGGCAACATTCATTGCATAACGCTGATTTAATCCATTCACATCATTCATTACATGCTGGTGGTAAGCATGGCCAAGCTCATGTGCCAATGTAGCAATATTTGAAGATGTACCGGAAAATGTCATGAAAATGCGAGTCTGCTCACTTTCAGGAAAGCTTGTACAGAATCCTCCAGGGCGTTTACCCGCACGGTCCTCTGCCTCTATCCATCGTTTGTCAAATGCCATTTGTGCGAAATCCGCCATCTTTGGACTGAAATTATTAAAATGCTCTACGATAAATTTGCTAGCCTCTGTATACGTAGATTTTTTCACACTATCTGTTATCGGTGCGCCAATATCATACATACTAAGCTTATCCAACCCAAGAAGTTCAGCTTTTTTGTCTAAATACTTCACGAAGTGTTGCTTGTTATGCGTAATAGCAGTCCACATGGCATCAAGCGTTTCCTGTTTCATTCGATTTATTTGCAAAGGTTCTTTTAATACATGATCCCAATTCCGATGCTTATATGTTTGCAAGCGGAATCCAGCTAAATGGTTTAATGTTTGGCCGAAAAGAGCAGATTGCTCCTTCCACGCATCACCAAGTTTGTGGAAAACTGTTTTTCTTACGTCACGGTTAGGGTCACCTAATTTATTCGATGCCTGACCAACGGATAGTGATTTTACCCCATCCTCTTCCTCAACTTCCACCTTCATTTTTCCAACGATCGTGTCATACATCTGACTCCAGCCGTGATACCCATCAACTGCAAGGTCGTTAATTAACACTTCTTGATCTACAGACAGAAGTTCTTTCGCCTTTTCTCTGTATTCATTAAGTACAAAAGCAAGCTCCTTTAATCCCTCATGCTGAAGCAAGCTATCCCATGTAGCATCGTCTACCTGAACAAGTTTTTGGACAAATTTAGAATTAACAGCTTCCATTTCTGCTCGTAAATCACTTCGCTTTCCGACTAACAGGCTCGCTTTTTCATCTGTTACATCCTGAGCACTTAAACAACTAATAAAAGCAGAGGCTTCTCGTAATTTTTTGGATACCCTCTCAAGGTGGTTTACGATCTCAATAAGTTGCTCAGCCTTTACTTCTTCATGTTCAGGCTTGAATGCTTCTACTTTTATAGCAAACTCTTCTTTAGCTTGCTCAATTTCTTTAAGGTATGTACGAAATGCTTCTGAATCACTTCCCCCTGGAAAAATGACATCCAAGTCCCACGTCGGGTTGTACGTTTGTTGCATAAAACCTCTCCTCAGCCAATTATTTTATTTATTGCATTTTACCCTATCTTTTTATTATAACGAAAAATGAAATAATTTTCACCTCAGAGAATTTTCTAATAAAGTGAAACATCAGGTGGGGTTCCCTTCCTCCACCGCCAAATTTTAGTTTAATAGAATCGGCCTTTACTGGCAGTTGATCCCCGAGGTCTTACTGCCAGTAAAGGCGGGGTAAGTGTGTTGTTTGTTAACGTAGCTTAAAAGTCTATTAGCTGAACAAGTTTTATCTCTATTAAATAGGGAACTCCATAAAGAGTTACGCTACTATAGGTTAACTAGCTGAAGCTCCCATACTTAGGGAGTTAATGTTATTTTTTCTGTCTTATTAAACCTTTCGCCTCTAGTATTTGCCTTTGTTGTTTTCCATTAGTTGTCACATAGTTATTTTTAAACCAAGCAATTAGAGAAGTAGCGATCGTGAAAGATAATGCAACAAACTGTTCTATTAACTCACTGTCGATCGGTAAAGGAGATTTACCAAATATAACAAGTGTTTGGTTAATTAACGCTATGAACAATACAATAGAACGAATTATAGTACCTTTGTCCATTTCGAAACACCTTCCTTCAATTTATACTATGAATGACCAGCTTATTTGGCACGGCAACTTAATCATTAAAAAAGTGTAAGAAATATAAACCCTTATTTACTTGACAATACAAGTTTATAATTCTATACTAAGTAACATAAAGTAACTAACGCATTAATCACTTATATGGAGGGGTTTTGAAATGGCTAAAACAGTATGGAATGTAGACGCAGTACACAGTGAACTAGGTTTCTCTGTAAAACACATGATGATTTCCAAAGCAAAAGGAGTATTCAAAGACTTTGACGCTGTAATCGAAGCTGATGTAGAGGATCTTACTGATTCAAAAGTTGAAGTAACCATTGATGTAAATAGTATTGAAACTCGCAATAAAGATCGTGATGATCATTTACGCTCAGCAGATTTCTTTGATGCTGAAAACCATCCAAAAATTACGTTTGTTGCAACAGATATCAAAAAGAAGTCTGACAATGAATACGATGTTACTGGAGATCTAACCATTCGTGGAACAACAAAACCTGTAACAGTGGATGTAGAATTTGCAGGCCAAAGTAAAGATCCAATGAGCGGCAATACAGTAGCTGGCTTTAGCGGTTCCACAAAAATAAACCGTAAAGAATTTGGACTTACATGGAATGCTGCTGTTGAAACAGGTGGCGTGTTAATTGGCGAAGATGTTACGATCCATTTCGAAATAGAAGCACATAAAGCGGACTAATTTCCGTAAAAAACAGCAGGCCTTCTACAATAGAAGCCTGCTGTTTTTTTACTTATAAAAGCAATTTTATGAATCATTTCCTGTAAATGGGACGACAGATTCTGAGGATAAAATTCTAATCACCATTCTTCCGTTTTTTGCGTGTGCTCTAATAAGGACTGGTTGATTATACTTATTTTTAAAAACAAAATCTGGCCCCCACCAGCTTACTGTCGCATCCCGTCCCTCAGGTACGTATGGAACTCTTCTGCTATGGGCGTAGCGCTCCACTATTTGAATACCTTTTAAATCAACAGCATTAAATAAGGTAGAAGACACCTGGCAAATACCTCCACCGATATCCTCCGAAAGTTCGCCCTTTACAATTACCGGTGCTCGCTTGTAACCTCTTTCCACGGTTCTTTCCCCTACAATCTCATTAAACGAAAATACTTCACCTGGGAAAATCACATGACTGTCAATAGCAGCTGCGGCAAGGGCTATGTTTTCTGCCCGTTCCTTATTTTCTTTTTTATAATAGGTTACATAACTTCCCAATTCTCTTGCCTGGATTTCCTCAAGCAATGCACGATCCACACTAGGATAAACCGGCATAGTTGGAACAGTAATTTGCTTTATACTCCCGTCATAAAAGGCACTGCGAAACAAAACTTGGAAAGCCTGTTTATCCAACATTCTACCAGGTCTTTCAGCAATCAGTTCATTGTCCTCTGACCAGTGGGCATTTTTAGGTTCTATTGCCACTTTTTTTTCTAATTCTTTAATAAGCTCTTGTAGTTTTTTATTATTAAGAAATAGCGGTCCTGGTATTGGTGTGTGACCATACTGTTTAATTTCCACCTTATCCAGCATCAGATTATTAGAAGCGAAAACATAAGTGGGCAGCAAACTTATAAAACATAGAAAAAGTATGATTGTTCGCATATAACCAACCTCCTCCCCTTAGTATGAGGAAAGAGGCGAAAATACATTCTTGCCATTAAGCAAGATAAATAAAAAACGCGATTAAGGCAAGTGTTAAGGTAATAGAGTATATCCAAATTTGCAAACGTACGTTGGATTTTAAGGAAGCGGATTCATATTCTAGCGAACGAGTCAACTGGTCCTCTATGGTATCTCCATCCTCCTCATATTTCTTCATTTTATTTTCTTCTTGCCTAAGTGCAAAAAACGTTCCTCCTATAGTAAGTAGGAACAAAATAATTAAAAAAACGATTAGGCCGGTATGCATTTCCTTCTCACTCCATCTAAACAAAGGAAAAAAGCTTCTACCTCTCCTTT
Organism: Oceanobacillus kapialis; assembly: GCF_044790185.1. GTDB lineage: Bacteria > Bacillota > Bacilli > Bacillales > Amphibacillaceae > Oceanobacillus_B > Oceanobacillus_B kapialis. The sequence continues at coordinate 1,503,967 of NZ_CP085256.1, read as the reverse complement.
ATTTATTCTTTTGTAAAAAGCCACCCAGCTATATACTGGATGGCTCCATTCTTATCTAAAGTCCCTTGAATCTTCCATGTAGTCACTGAGTAATCTATACCCTACCAACGAAGCAAGTACAAGTAAAAACCCACATAATGTTTTATTCTTCATTCATTACTACCTCCTCGTATATATCTCGTTTCTTCATGGCTATTTTTCAATTAGAATGGGCGGAACTTACCTTTTTTAAGAACAAGCTTCGGTCCACCAAGCAAGAATAGAGAACGGTTATCTACTACTTTTTTCATTGCAGCAGCAGATTTTCCGGAAAGTTTATAGCCTGACATGACATTACCAATACCATCGGAATGTCCAAGAGAAGCTACAGTACCTTTGTCACTGAATTTGAAATCTTGAACCGGCTGATTAGTAATTAATGCTTTTAAGTTAGCTGCAACTACGTCTGCCTCCTGCATTGCCAACTGTGCTGTAGAAGGATATGGACGATCAGCCTCTTTATTCCAAACCCAAGAGCAATCTCCAATAACGAACATGTCTTCTTCACCTTCTGGACGAAGGTCACTATTTACGTTTACTTTTCCTTTTACTAATTCAAAACCGGAATTGCCAAGTACGGAGCTTGCTTTTACGCCACCAGTCCAAACAATTGTACCAGCTTTGATTAATTCTTTCTCTTCACCGACAACAAATCCTTCTGCAGTCGCTTCAGAAATCGCTGCACCAATTTTAAGTTCTACTCCACGATCTTCTAGAGACTTTTTAGCATATTCTACAAGTTCTTTATCGAACATTGGAAGAATAGACGGTGCTGCCTCTACGTTTATGATACGGACCTTACTGCGGTCGATATCATATTTTTTGCATAGCTCTGGCACTTTTTGGGCAAGTTCACCAACAAATTCAATACCAGTAAACCCTGCTCCACCAACAAGAATATTTAAGCTTTCTTCACTTACATTTTCTTCGTTATTATATTTAGCGAATTGGTATTCAATGTGCTCGCTAATAAGACGACTTGAATCAATATCTTCAATAGCGAAGGCATGCTCAGCCATTCCTTTAATTCCAAAGTCATTTGATTCAAACCCAAGAGCAACTACTAAGTAATCGTATTCGATCTCGCTGTTCTCTAGAACGACACGCTTATCCTCTTTATTAATCTTTACTACTGCATCATACACAAGTCTTACACGATTTGGGCTCACCACATCACTGATCATTACTCGTGCCTGATTCGGGTTAATAGTACCCGCTGCTACTTCATGCAGCCAAGTTGTCTCATAGTGGTAGTTATGTTTGTTTACCAGTACGATTTCTGCCTGTTCTGCTGATAGTTGTTTTGTTAGTCGTTTTGCTGTAGTGAGGCCTGCATAGCCAGCTCCCAGTACAACTATTTTTGGTTTGCTTGTACTCATTAAAACTTCCACCTTTCTTAAATAAAATCTATAATACAAAAGTAAAAGCGTTGAGAAAAAATAAATGAATTGCTAGAATTTAATCCTATTTCGCTTAAACCTTTTTATATAATACCTCTATAATAGCAAAGATTTTTTAAATAGGCTAATAATCAGTGACGCGTATAAGATTACTGAACGTTTTGATATAAGTTATTATTGCTTCTATATTACTCTTTATCATCTTTTTTTAAAGGACCATCATCTTCGGGTGGTTCCGTTGGTTCAGGATCTTTTGGTTCTTGCGTTTCCCCTGGTTTTGTTGAATCTTTAGGTCCGTCATCCTCGGGAGGTTCCGGGTCTTTTGGATTTGTAGGTTTTGTTGTTTCTTTTTGTTCCTCCGTTTGATCTGGTGGTTCATGTTTCGGTTTTGATGGTTTTGAATTTGGGTCTTCAGGCGAGTCCGGTTTAGTATTTGGTTTGTCTGTTTTGCTATCATTAGATGGTTTCGTTTCTTTCTTATCCCCGCCATCACTCGTTGTAGATGTCTTTTTATCATCATTACCTATATTTGAACTTTTTTCATGAGTAGAGGTGGTTTGTTGGTGATTAGTTGTACTAGTACCAGTCGCCACAGAAGTCGTGGTGGCCGTACCATCTTCATTAGGTTGTTCTTCCACTTCTTCTCCTATTATTTCATCCTCTGGAGCTTCAGCAAACAGATCCGCGTCATTCATTGCTTGAATAAAATCTGAGCTATTTTGACGTAATAGCTCACCTGCTACAGTCGTTCTCTTTTCTGTTTGTTCATCACTCACTACTGGTGTGATCGTAAGTTTTTCTTTTTCCTCTTTGTCTACCTTTTCTTTCTCTTTTTTTTCCGTCTCAGTATCCTTTTCCTCAACTTCCTCTTCTTTGCCAAATTCACTCTTTTTATGTTCTGCATGATAAACCCCTGCTATCACTACAGCAACAAACGCTGTTAGTGTCAGCAAATTAATGACAAGTAATTTTTTGTTTTTCACAAAACCTCTCCCTTACGGTATGTAAATTGATGTCAAATAAACACGAACGTTAAATCCTCCTACTATTGTAAGCATATTGTCCTATTATTTCCAATGATTTCTTCCAAAAACGTTAGAAATTTCTGCTTTATATGCTTTGGTCTTAAAAAGGTGGTAAGATCTTTTATTGAAATGCATAGTCTTTTAAAAAAAGATTGACAATTAACTAGATTTACTGTAAAAATAAAAAAGATAAACTTATACGGTTACCTTTAATCCAGTCCCGTGAGGCTGGCAAGGTGGAAACAGATTTGGTCTGTTATTAGAACAAAACCTGCATATACGTATACACTGCGGTTTTGTTCATTCCATAAAACACCTTGCCATCTAAAGGCAAGGTGTTTTCTTGTTTTCTAGGTAACCCGTTACTTGAAGGGGGAAAAACGATGGCTAACTATCGTGAAATTAAGGTAAATGAACGTCTGCCAGTTTTAAAAAGCTTACCATTAAGCATTCAGCACTTATTTGCTATGTTTGGCTCAACCGTACTTGTTCCTGTATTGTTTGGAATTAATCCAGCTACCATTTTATTAATGAACGGTATTGGTACATTAATTTACCTATTTATCACAAAAGGAAAAATTCCAGCTTATTTAGGATCAAGTTTTGCCTTCCTTTCACCTGTTGCAGTCGTCTTAGGCAATTATGCAGGTGGAGAGGGGTATAGCTATGCACTAGGTGGTTTCTTAGCAGTCGGTATCATTCTAACCATTGTCGGCTTTATTGTGAAGATGGTAGGGATCGGTTGGATTGATGTTATTTTTCCACCAGCAGCAATGGGCGCAATTGTAGCGGTTATCGGCCTGGAACTCGTACCGACGGCAGCTGAGATGGCAGGATGGATCGCACCAACTGATGCCGGAGCAAATTGGACAATGGACACAGACGTCGCATTGGTTGCATTATTAACACTTGCTATCACAATCGTTTGTTGGGTTACACTACGTGGTTTTCTAAAAATCATACCAATATTAATTGGAATTATTGCAGGATATATTATTGCGTATTTCTTCGGCTTAGTTGATTTTACTGCTGTAAAGGAAGCTGCTTGGATTTCCATGCCTGACTTTTACCAAATGAAGTTTGACTGGTCTGCCATACTCATAATTCTTCCTGCAGCACTAGTTCTTGTTCCAGAGCACATTGGCCATTTGTTTGTTACAAGTAATATTGTGAAAAAAGATCTAGCGAAAGACCCCGGCCTTGATCGTTCCTTAGCAGGGAATGGTATATCTACAATTATTTCTAGCTTCTTTGGTTCCACACCTAATACGACATATGGGGAAAACATTGGTGTGCTTGCGATAACACGTGTTTATTCGACCTGGATTATTGGAGGAGCTGCTGTTATCGCAGTCGTTCTATCCTTTGTTGGGAAACTTGCGGCGTTGATTTCTTCCATCCCTTCTGCCGTTATGGGCGGGATCTCCCTCTTATTATTCGGTATTATTGCAGCAAGTGGAATTCGGATGTTAGTAGAAGCGAAAGTAGATTACAATCGTTCAACTAACCTGATTCTAACATGTGTGGTGTTAGTAATTGGAATTAGTGGTGCAACCATTCAAATTGGCGAAGTTGCCCTAAAAGGAATGGGACTTGCAACGATCGTAGCAATTGTACTAGGAATATTCTTTAAGTTGTTGGAGACTTTCAACCTATCTAATGAAGAAAAATAGAAATAGACATGAAACAAGCAGGCTTATGATTAGCCTGCTTGTTTTTTCCCTATTTAAAATCCATTTTCCAGCTATAATATCCCTTTTCTGTATCTTTCTCATAAGTAAGGTAAGCATTAAATTTCTTACCTTTTTTACTGGTTAGACCTTTTACGAACGCTCGTTTCTTGGTTAATAGATTTTTCACTAATGTTTTAGTCGGTTTTTTTCGCATTGTGGCTAAAAATTTATCATTTTTCCAGACCATAAAGCTACAGCCTTTTTTATACTTACTACAAGCAAATCCCATATACCCTTCTGTAACAGTGCCTCCGCATTCCGGGCATTTGCCAAGCACTTCATTTGAAGATTTTGCCGGGCTAACTTCATTAATAATTTCACTTTTATCTGCTTTAATCTGTTCAACAGACTCTGTAGTGAACTGTGAAATTACCTTAAGAAATTCCTGTTTACTTCCATTACCTTTTTGTATATCCGCTAAAGATTTTTCCAAACGCCCCGTAAATTCCAGATCAAACAATTGCTTCACAGGAAAAGTCTCAACAAGCGTTCTTCCTAGCTTGGTACACATCAGGTTTTTCTTTTGCGTCGTAATATAGCCAACGTCTTTTAGTTTTTTTATCGTGTCTGCTCTTGTGGCTGCTGTCCCGATACTAAACCCATCTAAAACGGCCATTACATCCGCTTCTCTATCCTCTGATTCTTCTTTTTTTTGTTTCCCACATGTTTCCATCACTCGTAGTAAGGTCCGCTCTGTATGGTGTTTTGGTGGCTTTGTTATATGCTTGGTAACCTCTGATTCAGCGACCGATACAGGGTCTCCTTGCTCTACAGCAGGTAACAAGGTATCTTTGGAAGCAATGTTCTCAACCTTTTTCCACCCTTCGATGAGCTGGATTTTGCCTTTTGTATGAAACTTACCATCTATCTCGATAATGGTCGTCTCGAGTATTGTCTCTTCATATTCAGCTATTGGCATAAACTGCATGATAAATCGGTTTTTTATCGCCATATATACGATACGCTCATCTGATGTGAGCCTCTTAGGTAAAAGATAGGTTGGTGTAATTGCGCTGTGACTTTCCACTTTGGCATTATTAAAAACACGTTTTGTTTTACGAAACGTTACTTCATCTTTATAGGGAAGATCTTTTATATGATTTTCCAGTACCTTTTTCATTTTTCCTGTTAAACTTTCTTCTAGTGCAATACTTGATGTACGTGGATACGTAATATACTTTTTCTCGTATAGGGTTTGGGCCACTTTCAATACTTTATCAGAAGTCCAACCATTAAATTTATTGGTAATATATCCTTGCAAGCTTGATAGATTAAACAAGAATGGGGGAAATTCTTTTTTCTTTTCGACCTGTTTACCTGTAATACTTCCCTGTTTGCCTCTTATAACCTGCTGGATTTCATCAAGTATAGTTCGTTCTTTAAATTTCTCTTGCTTAGCTTTTATATATGTCCCAGTATATTCTTTACCTTCTGCAGTGTGAAATGTCGCTATCAGCTTAAAATAGTCTTCTGGAACAAAGGTTTCTATCTCTTTATCACGGTCGTAAATAATTTTCAAGGTAGGTAGCAGCACACGCCCGATATTCAGTGCCTTCCCTTTCCCTTTTTGATATTTTAAGGTTGCTACAGATGTAAGGTTAATTCCGATCATCCAGTCAGCCCATTGACGACTAATCCCAGCATCTCTTAATGACTTCATCGTTTCATTGTGTTTGACTTCCTCTAGTCCTTGCAAAACTTCTGCTGGTGTCCATTCGTTTAAAAGCAAACGGTAAACAGCTTTATCTGGTTTCTTACCTCGATATATAATACTATCTCCAATGAGTTGGCCTTCCCGATCATAATCACAGGCAGAGATGATTGCTTTTACGTCATTTCGTTTCATCAACTGATGAATGGTTTTTAGTTGCTTGGCAGCACCACCATCCGTTTGGCTTCTGTTTCGTGGGTTACTCTTCACTTTATACTTTAATTGAGGTGGGATAAAGGGGAAATTTTCCATTTTCCAACGTGCCATTTTGCTATCGTAATCTTTTGCATCATAAAGCTCTACTAGATGGCCGAACGCCCAGGTAATTAGGTAATCACTACCTTCATAGAAGCCGTCTTTTTTTGTCTTCACCTTTAAGGCATCTGCAATGTTTTTTGCAACAGATGGTTTTTCTGTAAGAATTAATTTCAACATAATCACCTTTCAAAATTGGAATGGTATGACAGTGGGGAGATACGAGGATAAAGCTATTATATTACAAATCTATTTATAAGGGGGGCCTACAATGATTATCTAACATATAACCATTATAGAACTATTGTTCCCTAACTGCAATTCATTGTGCAAAAAACCGGAAGAAATTAAAACCAACTTCTTTAATTGGTTAAAATTTTCTTCCGGCTAATGAATTTATTTGCTAAGTTTTTGTGTAAGCGGATAGACACCAATGCTTTGTATGATAAGAGAGAGCATTATTGCGGCGAATGTTAAGGAGATAATCATACTACTTCCATTATCAGTCGCCGACTCCAATCCCATTAGCAGTGCCACGGACATAGTCCCTTTTATTCCTGTCCAGGTTATTAAAGTGGCATCATTTACAGAGAATTGCTTTCTCCATTTTGGTACTCCTTTAAAGGTCGTTAGAAGCACAATATAACGCACAACTAAAGATGCTATAAATATAAGAACGGCAAGCAACCACCCGTTAAATAATAGATAGTTTGCTGATTGTATGCCAATCATTAAAAATAAAACAGCAAGTAGGCTTGGTTCTATAATTCCCCAGAACCCATTAAGAGAGCTGCGGAAATGGGCTTCTTTTATATTTTTGCCAAATTCAAAGGATAACATCAAGCCTGCAGTTACAGTTGATAAAACACCTGAAACTCCAATCCCTTCACCAATATAAAAGCTGCCATATGCTACAATGATACTTAACATAATCTGGTATTCCTTGTGGTGCGTAAAATGGACAAGCTTGCTCATTAACCAGCCAAAAGCTGCCCCGAGAGCTACGCCACCAATCGAGACAAAAAGAAATTCAGAAATAAAGCCACCGATTGAAAATTTGCTACTATTTAGGTACATTTCAAGAAACACTGTAAATAAGACAATACTTGTACCATCATTGATTAAAGATTCCCCTTCCACAATATCGGCAATACGCTGATCGCTTGATGACTTTTTCAATATATTCACAACGGAAACAGGGTCTGTTGGTGTTAATATAGAAGCTACCAAAAAGGCACCCACAAGTGATAGAGAGATAAACAAGTTACCTACAAAATAGATACTTAACCCAAGTAGGGCCATCGTTAAGAGGAGCCCACCTGTACCGAGACTTCCAATCACCCATTTGTTTGTGCGTAACGGCTTTAAAGGGAATTGATAAGCAGAGGTGAAAAGAAGTGCTGGCAGAAAAATCATAAATATAGTCTCTTTTGAAATCGTTATATCGCTAAAATATGGAATAAATGAAAGGACAATCCCTATTAATACGAGAATAACCGGAACCGGGAAATAATTTTGTTTTTTATCTATGGAATAAATGATATATCCTATTAATAATAAGAGTAGTAGTTGATGTGTATGAATAGTATCAGGACCTTTCTTGTTTATTTCTTACCAAAATAGAATAAGCCCACTAATGCGCCTAGAAGACACATTACAAGCGAAATAATAAGCACCGGAATTGCACCAAATTGAGCGATTAATGGTACAGATAAAGCTGTCACAAGCCCTCCTCCCAAGAATGGTTCATAAACAAGTTGTTTATACCCAAAGCCTTCAAAAGCTGGCGAATCTCCGTCGGGGTCCGCAACACGCATTAACAGTAAACCAGTCGCTGTAATCCCCATCGATTGTCCAAAGTCACCGATCCCCCGTTCAAACCAGTATGACGGGATTATCCGTGGTGCTAAAATTAGAAATCCTACAACATTCCAAATAATACCTACAAGTGCCAATAATAAAAATGGCACAATGTATTCTCCTATCACATCAAGCGATACTGTACCTATAGCTGTCAGGATTAAAATATCAAGTGAGAATCCTTGAATTCGGTTTACCATCCTCCGGTCCAAAATTTCGGTATGGTCAAATTTGTTAAAGATAACCTGGATGATGATTCCACCAATCATTGCTAATGGGAATAAGGGAATATACGTCATAAACTCAGAGTTTGTTGCAGCGCCCCACGTTACACTTTCTAATCCAATTAAACCTTGAAGTATTAACCAACCAACAAGTATAGCTAATCCAACCATTGCAAAGTGGAGGGAAAGTGGTTCAATGGATTCTGGTCTTACTGTCATATTAGCTGCAGGTTCTCTATTTTGAAACTCCATTATTCCTTTTTTACGTAAGCTAGAAAAACTCTCAACATCTTTAATGATCTTCGTTTTACTTCTCCGCACGGCCCAGTTAATAAGAATGATACCAATAATGACACCAGAAAGTACTCCGACTGTTGCAAGGCCTATTGCTAAGTCATAAGCCTCAGAAAATCCAAGATCTTCAAAGGTACTTGCCATGCCAGCAGCCGTACCATGTCCGCCTTCAAAGGCCACTTCAATCAATGCACCGGCCATTGGCGGAATATCGAAAAATGGCGTTAACACCAGTATCGTAAGTAGTATCCCAAAAACATACTGCCCCCATCCTATTGTCCAACCGAATGCCAACTGAGGACCGCCGTAGTTCCAGATTTTTGATAAGGAGGGAATCGTAGCACCAAGGAACAATGTTGCGAACACAATATTAATCATTAACCCAGGTAAGGCCCCCCAAACCTGCATTACTTCTTCTGTCATAATTCCGTTCGCCCAGAAAGAATCCTCTCCAGTAAAGTTACCAAGTAATCTCCCTAAAACTTCCGGACCTAGAAGTAATGCCAGAAAACCACCAATAATCGACGAGGGTAAAAATAAATTCTGTAGCCATTTTACACGCATGCGAATCAACTTACCTACTAGCAGGAAGAAAGCCAGATACAACAGCGTAAAACCAATTTGGTTTGGTGTCATAATTATTACTCCTTTAATTTTACTAAGATAATAGTTTTTTCCCGCTATAAAATTTAATCAAACGCAACTTAAAAAGAAAAACTCTCTGTCACTATACAGAGAGTTTCTTAAGGAAAATCTATTTTGTATCAGGATCTGGCAGGTCATCTGACTTACGCATGGCCCATGGTGGAGTGTTAAATATATAAGGAGGTGCTGGTGGAAGGTGTGGGGCTGGAGCAAATGCAACTGGTCTGTCAACGTAATTAAAAGTGCCACAGCCATCCATACTCGGACCATGTGCCCATCTGCCTTCAGCACTTGCATCACCTTGTGAGAAGTTAAATAATGTATAAGCAACCTGCTGTTTTTCCAACTCACGTGGAAAGGTACTTGGAACAACGATGTTTTCTTTCTCTTCTAGTTCTCTGATCGCAGCATACCATTGGTTTTGGTGTGCAGTATCCCGTGCGATTAGCCAAGATAAAGTGTCCCTAACACCTTTATCATTTGTCATCTCGTATAAACGCGAGACCTGCAACCTCCCCATTGACTCTGCCATTAAATTTGCTCGGAAATCTGCAATCAAGTTACCACTAGCCCCAATATAATTAGCTGTCCAGCGATTCCCAACGCTATCTACAGGCATGGCTCCCAATCCTGAAACAATAACATGCTGTGGATTGGATCCACCTAGAATTGCAGCTACAACGGGGTCATCCACTGCGTCATCTAACTCTAGATCTGGCGTGTTATCCAGAAGACGTGCAATTAACGTTGCTAGCATTTCTACGTGAGCAATTTCCTCTGTTCCAATATCCATCAATAAATCCTTGTACTTTCCGTTTCCTCTTACGTTCCAACCTTGGAATAAGTATTGCATCATAACCGAGATTTCACCATATTGGCCGCCTAGGACTTCTTGTAACTTTTTAGCAAAGACAGGATCCGGACGATCAGGCTTGGCATGATACTGTAAATCCTTCACGTGATAAAACAATCCACTCACATCCTTTTTAAATTGACAATAGGCAAATATCCACCCCTTTTAGAAGGTATGCAGACAGCTAGGCCATTGTTCCTTAAAATTTGTGAGATTGTAATGCTTTAAGGGTCGTTCGGTGTCTGAATTTACTATTCTAATGTGGGCGGGCGATTGATTTAATGCGTTTTGCTATTGATTGTGAGAGGGACCCTATTGGTCGGAGCATTTTCACTTTTGATTGGATGTGAGTTTCTTGGGTCGATTGGAGAGCTTCCTTGGTTGATTGGAGAGCTTCCCCGGTTGATTGGAGAACTTCCCTGGTCGATTAAACTCCTTCCCCGGTTGATTGGAGAACTTCCCTGGTCGATTAAACTCCTTCCCCGGTTGATTGGAGAACTTCCCTGGTCGATTAAACTCCTCCCTCGGTTGATTGGAGAGCTCGCCTGGTTGATTGAACTCCTTCCCCGGTTGATTGGAGAGCTTCCCTGGTTGATTGAACTCCTTCCCCGGTTGATTGGAGAGCTTCCCTGGTTGATTAAACTCCTTCCCCGGTTGATTGGAGAGCTTCCATGGTTGATTAAACTCCTCCCACCTAAGTAGAAGAACTGACCAAAAAAACGCTCCACTTTCCCAATGAAAAGTGGAGCGTTATAACAAAACCTATGATAAAACAGTTGGATACTCAGAACTTAATTTGTTCCCTAAAAACTTCGCTACCTCCAACATTCCGTACGTGCCATATGCAGCTTCTGCATCTGAATTATAATTTGTATTCGTATTAATATCATACGTATAAATGGTTCCATCTTCGTCTTCGATAAATTCTATACCAGCTATTTGGATATTATTAGCTGTTAGTACTTTTTTGTATTTTTCTAAAACTGGGTGCGTAAAACCCTCTCTGACTTGAAATTTAGCAGGGGTTTCTTGTTCTTCTGCAGGGCAGAATAAATCTTCAATTGTGCATGCATCTGCCGGGCAAAGTTCAAACCCTTCTGATGTATCCACTCTAACCGCGTATACAAATTCTCCTCCTACAAACTCACATCTCGTAATATAAGATTCTGGTGACTTAATATACTCTTGAATTAATGTCACCCCGTCGACTGGCTCTTCAAAGGTCTCGCTTTTCACATATTCCTTCAATGCCTCAACTGATTGGAATAATTGGACACCTAGCCCTTTTCCTGCTCGGTTATGCTTTGTAATAAATGACTTTCCTGCAAAACTTTCAGCTGCTTTGATCAGTTGTTCCCTGCCTACAGCCGCGGTGGTTTTTGGTGTACGAACACCAAACCTTTCAAGCTCCAAATATTGTTTTACTTTACTAAGCTCAAGCTCTAATGCTCTACTGCCATTTATTACTGTTCTACCATGGTGCTCAAGCCAGAATAATACAGCACTTGTTAATTCCGGAGAGAAACGATTTCCCCTCGTATGAGAGGATGCGCTCATTCGGTTATAGAAGATTCCTTCTGGTGGAACAGCAGTTAAATCCACTGTTCCACTTGATAAAAGCCAATCTTCGTAAGGAACATCTAATTCCTCAAGTCGTTTAAATAAATGTGTTGTCCATTCTTCATTTTCGTGAATCACATATAATTTTGTCATGATTTCATCTCCTAACCGTTATTTACCAATGCTTCTTTTAACGCTTCTACCTTTGGCATTACATTTTTCGCAATATTTTCGAGTTCTTCCAGTTGCGGGGAACACTGTAGTAGTAAAAGATCTACCCCAGCTTCTTCATAAGCTACAATCCGCTCTGCTATTTGCTCTGGAGTTCCAACAAGATTTGGCCGTAGTCCTCTGTTTGATACCGAATAATCTTGTAACTTCACTTGCTGCTCCAACTGTGACTTTGTTGTAAAGTCTTCAAAGCCAGCATACGCATCCGATTCCTTCACGGTGGTAATTCGCTTAAGCTCTTCCAAAGCCTCTTCCTCTGTTTCTCTACAAATGACATATGCAGCCATGCCAAATGACTGTAACGGCTCTTTCCCTGCTTGCTTTCTCCGCTCTTTCATGCCGTTAATTTTCTCACGTGCTTCCTCCACGGTATGGCCATGCATCACATAGGCATCACAGTATGTGGAAATGACTTCTTTCCCTTTCTCACTCTCACCGCCAGCATACAATACAGGATTTGGCCTTTGTACTGGTTTAGGAGAAAGCTTCGTATTTTCAATGTCGTAAAACTTTCCTTTATACGAAAAGGTTTCTTCTGTCCATAGACCTTTCAACACTTCTAAAAATTCTTCTGTTCGCTCATAGCGCGCATCATGTTCTGTAAACTCTGCTCCATACTGTTTCGCTTCCTCTGCCCACCAGCCTGATACGACGTTAAGTGTGAATCGACCATTACTAATGTGATCAATATTAGCAGCCATCTTAGCAGTTACTGCCGGATTATGAAAAACGGGACGCACTGCAGTCATGATCTCAATTTTCTCGGTGACAGCTGCCAGTGCTGCTGCCGTGGACCATGCTTCAATCGAGTCTTTCTCTGTACCTTTAATATCATTTAAATAAAGCTCTGCAATTAACGTCGTGTCATAGCCCCATTTCTCTGCGGACTGAATCACTTTTTTTGCATAATCAAAGGTAGGTGGCATTTTTTCATCCTCAACATTTCGCAACCAGCCTCCAAAAATCGGTAACCAAAATCCATATTTCATTTCCCCCACTCCTATCCCCCAAAATTGAAATTAAAAAAACTCTTTCCCGAAGAAAAGAGTTTGAATTTCGAATAGAACTTTCTCCTCTTATCTTCCAAGCAATTGCCTGGTGGAATTGGCACAGTATCTGACTAAACAGACCTGTTGCCGAGGCTTCAAAGGGCCATATCCCTCCACCTCTCTGGATAAGAAACATCGTTATTTAATTGGTACTTAATAGATTAGCGCAAAATGTTGGAACTGTCAATTAATTATCATGCAGGAAATTTGCGAGTTATATTATTCCGCGATTTCCCTTACAATTCGATCCTCTACATCTTTTGCAGCTTCCTCATCAAGCACATTATTAATCATAATAGAAAAAATATAATCTTCCCCTGACAGGGTCTGCAAATAACCAGATAGGGTTGTCACCCCAAAAATTGTCCCAGTTTTCGCTTCAACCTGAACATCCTGCAATCGATTCCGTAATGTCCCTCCAACCATTTTGTCTGGCTCTCCTGCAACAGGGAGTGCGTTTTTGAAGGCTGGAAACCATGACTTTTCCTGTACGATAAATAGTAGTTTACTCAGTTCGTTTGCCGGAATGAGATTGACATGGGAAATTCCTGATCCATCTCGAATCAATAAGGTACTACCGTCTAACCCAAGATTCTCGAGTTCCTCTTGCATAACCTCAAGCCCTTTTTCCCAACTTCCTTCCCTGCGTTTATGCTTTCCCATTTCCTTAACGAGCACTTCACCATGCACGTTGTTGCTCAATTTCATAAAGGGTACAAGCAATTCTTTTAATGGAATAGAGTTATGTTGAAAAAGCAAGGAACTTTCTTTAGGTGCTTTGCCAACCGTCATTTCACCAGACCAAGTAATTCCTTTTGTTTGAAGCGCATCCTGAAAAAGGGCCATCGCATATCTCGTCGGGTCCCATACTGCCATATGTTCCTTCATCGCCTCTGCCCCAGCTGGAACGGTGCCTGTAAGCGTGATTTCATTTGATCCATGTTCTCGCTCCACTGTTAAATCCTCTTCCGCATTATTGGGACTTGTCTCTGCTCGATTATGTATTGTTATATAATTGGTGTCGGGTGACACGGTTACGATTGGCTTGTCCCCTGACTCTATTCCTGGTTTTATCTGAAGCGTAACACTTCCCGCATCATAGTCCGCGTCAGGTGATGCAGTCAGTGCTGAAATTTGCGCACCGTAATGAAACGATTCGTCACTCCAAATCAAATCTGGAGAAAGACGCACGTCATCATACCAAGTATCATCTCCAATAAGATCTCCCTTGATATGTGTCACTCCCAAGTCTTGAAGTTGCGCTGCAAAATGGGCAAAATCTTTTGGTGTCAATGTCGGGTCCCCTTTTCCAACAAGGTAAAGATTTCCTTCTATCTGTCCATCTTTTTTTACGCCGTCCGTCTTTATTTCGGTGGAAAAGGTGTAGTCTTTTCCAAGAACCTCTAAGGCTGCCGTTGCTGTTAAAAGTTTCATATTGGATGCTGGACGAAGCCTTGTATCCCCTAGGTTTTCATATAAAAGCTTGCCAGTTTTAGTATCCCGCACACTTAAACCAACTAATGCCCCATCCAACAGTGGTTCTGTTTCTATTATATTATCCAATCGCTGTTTCATTGTCCCTCGCTCCTCTATCGCATGTACGCTTTTTTCTTTGGGCACTGAAGCAGCTAAGCAAAAGATGAGCAAGAGCATCCATACACGGCTGACATTTCTTGTTATCGTCATATGTAAGCACCTCTTACGTTTTATTAATCAGGCCCTATCCAGTATTTCCACAAAATAAGATGGAAATCCTTGTTACAAGTAAAATGTTTACCCAACGACCTTATGAACAATCCGATAGTCGATAGTTAAAAACGGTATCGAGAAAATGTGCATCTTATGTGTCGCTCTCAAACTACTATCCTGTTCTTCCCCCACCACAAACGTTTCCTCTAGAGGAAGCTTTATCACCTGTCTGCCAACAGCCAAATAGATTCCTGCTTGTGGTGCATCTTTTTGTTGTTTACTTGTTAGTTGCAGGTTTCCATGCTTATTTTGCAAAGCAAGAATTCCCATCATCGTAGAGCCCGGAAGAGGGAGGGCAATATTCATGTAGGTACGGCCCTCCCCTTCATGGAAAGAATAAATCGCAACAAATACTGTCTCTTCGTTCACCTTTCGCAGCCATGCCCGTGGTTTTGTTCGCCCATCAACGGTTTCGCTAACGCTGGTGATTTTTCCTGTCATCTCCACTTCTTTAGCAGAGAATGGAAGATTAAGCTGTCTCATCCGCTTACTAATATGTTGATAAATCCAAGCAAAAGGCTTAAACCATCCGTGCCATTTCACTTGCGAAAAAAGTCTGTACTCATTGGTGTTTTCATAGAAATCAATTACCGAATTTGGTAGTTTCTCTCCTTCAATTTGTGGTTCGTAGATGTGCATGGAGTCCACTAGTCCATTGTATGTATGTTCTGTTTTTGTGTCAGCTAGTATTTTTTCTCCAATAACTCGCTCTCCCCTTATCCAACTGACCGGAAAAGATCGGTGACCCGCATGTGCATCCGGGCAATTGATCATCCAACCAATTAGCCCGGCCATTGCAAACAGTACCCCATTCATCACACCATGGAACCGGAGCATAAAGTCAATGGTGACATAAAACATACCTGTCATATTACCAAAGGCGTAGCATAGGGAGAACAAAATGGATATTCCCAATGCAGAAAAGGACAGCCTGACGAGCCATGCTTGTAACGGGCGGGAAAAGCTAGTTTTCCATGCTAAGATGATCAAACTGTAGATCCCGATCATATAAAGGATTACACCAAGAAACTCGAGCATGACTGCAAAGGAAATACCGACCGCTACAAGAATGGGTGCCAATAAAATAGCGATCCCAGCCATTTTATAAAAACGGTTTTGCTTTAACCTTCCTAAAAAACCTGCAAAAACGGGTAACAAGAAGGAGGCATAATGAAAATGGATGCCAGTAAGCCATGTCAAAATTGGCGAAAAGCCAGTTTCCATTTGTACAACACTAGCGAAATACCAAGCCCCTCCAATTGCCAGGTACATACAACCTATATCAATCATAAATTCTTCAAATCTGGCAAAGCCGCGCTGTAATAGCCGTTTGGCCCCATAGCAGGCTACAAGCACAGTAAAAGCTAAATAAAAAAGTGCAAGGACCGCATCCCAATGGGTGCGCTGTGTCATTTCAAGTAGAAAAACAGCTATGAGTCCAGCAATGGCTGCGTACCTTAGAATACGAAAAAATCCTTGTTCCTTTTTGCCTATCAAGTGAAGGGTTAGTGGCACGAATACTAATTGAGCTATACTTAGCAATAAATAATACCACGGCCCTGTGCCGAAAACAGTAAGAATTAAAAATAACCCAATCATGCCAATTGCTATTTTATTAAAGGTCATCATGATGAAACACCCCCTCATACGCGAAAACAGTCCCAATTAGCGGGTTTTTCACTTGTACGCTAATCGCGTAAGCCTCTTCTTCCTCTATGTATGCTTCTTTGACAGTGGCTTTCCCTTGAAAGATACTTGGCAATGGAATCTCAACTGGCCCCAACAGCAAGCGTTGTCGCTTGGAAGTGATAAGGAGTGCTCCTTGCTCAACTGCCAGCTCCAAATCTGAATAAACAATGGGTGGTTCTCCAAGATAATCCTCGATAACAGCCTCTTTTGCATTAAAGCGCATCAAAGCATTGAAATAGCGTTGTGTTTTACCAAAGTAAAAAATACGCTCCCAATGTACTTGTGCCTCCCCATCTTTCCCGACGCTTGGTGTATTTTTTAACGTAAAAGGAACCCCTTCTCCTCTCTCCGGAAAAAGTAATTTTCTTTTTGTACCTAACCAGCCAAGTGGCAGAAAGCCTTTTGGCACACCTTTTATTCGTTTCATGACACCCCCTGCTTCAAATGGACGGTCCTGTAAAAATGTATAACGTTGTTGTAGTTTTGGATGTAATTGGTAAAACGCTTCACCTAATATTTGTTCGTAAATCGAAGCGGCCATGTTAATCTCCTTGCTTTCTTTTACAGTTTTTTGCTGTTGGTACCCCTTGAGTTGCCATCCAGCCGATCCAGCTTAAAATAAGCAATGCACCATTAAAGGTGAGTGCATTGAATGGCGCAGTGAGCTGCTCTGGAGCAGCAAAAATTGCCCCTATTGTTAGAAAGGGGAAAGCGATAAACTGCAAAACGTACAGATGGCGTTTCTTCCGATAAAACAGCCAACCCAAACCAAATAGTACTTCCAGTGCTCCGATTATCATCACTAGTATAATCGCAGTTTGGCCATCTACGGGAAAAACCTTTTGTAACATTGCCAGTTCTGCCGGATGCTGATATATGATCTTTGGCACTAAACCATGATAGATCCAGATAAAAGCGAAGAGAATAGCAGTGATCCAGTGAGTAAAAAATCGTGTATACTGTGCCCATGGCTGTTCTCCATTTTCCAGCCAACGCTTTATAACATCAAAGCTGAGCGCCGTGGCCCAGCCGATTAACGGGCGAAATAATAGCATATCAACGAGACTTCCAAGCTTGCCAAAACGTGTTTTATAATTATATTGGGTGAGGAAGGTAACGTTCCCATCATTTTCTGGCTTGTACTTCCAATAACCTCTCCCTTCTCGAATAAGCGAGATCTTCTGTTCCGTGCCAAAATGCAAAGAAGATGTCCTTGCATTGTCCTTTGCTTGATAGCTCCCCACACTTTCGCCCCAGCCTTTAATTCGTAGTCCAAATCCGATCTTTGTTTGATACGAAAATCGCTGAGGCTCTCCTTCCTTTTTTGGCAAATATGTAATGGAAGAAAACCGCAAATCCCATTTTTCATGAAGGTCAGGTCGCTGTGTAGCCTTCCACAATGCGTCTATATCTGTATGTATTGGTAATTCGACGTAGATTGGTTTTCGTTTCATAATGCCCCCCCAATAAAACTATTTATTTTAAATATAACATAAAGTGAAACTTCTTTTAGTGGAGGCCCTCTCTCCCACCAAATGTTAGTTGAACGAATCTGGGGTAAACTCAATTACTATCCTTTTTCTGTCGGGGAGAAATTACCATTGCTAAAAACAGGTCTATTGGCATATACTAATAGAACAAATGTTCTACAAGAGGTGAAAGAAGAAATGGACTACTCCAAATATGCTCGCAATGATGTGCTCTGTATTGATATGCGTTCCTTCTATGCAAGTGTGGAGGCAGTGAAAAGGCAGCTGGATCCTATGACTGCCCTGCTGGCCGTTGTTGGGGATCCCGATCGACCGGGAAGTATTGTCCTTGCCGCCTCTCCGGCTCTAAAGCAAAAGTATGGCATTAGCAATGTTAGTCGTTTCTTTGAACTACCAAAACATGATCCTGAGTTGCACATTGTGCAGGCACATATGGCAGACTATTTGTATATGTCATCAGAGATTACCAAGCTGCTCTATCAGTACGTACCAAAAGAAGCCATCCACCAATATTCAGTTGATGAAGTTTGGGTAACCGTAAATGGATTGGAAAAATTATTCGGAAACCGCTGGGAAGTTGCGGAACAAATAAAGGAAGATATATTAGAGAACTTCGGAATTACCTGTTCTATCGGTATTGGCGATAATAAATTTCTTGCAAAGGTCGTTATGGATTTACATGCAAAGAAAGTTGGCATTGCCGAATGCCGCTATGAAGATGTAGAAGAAAAGCTGTGGCCCTTCCCTATAGAAAAAATCTGGGGAATTGGCGGCAGAATGAAGCGAAATTTAAATCGTATGGGGATCGTAACACTTGGCCAGATTGCTCGCTTTAGTCTTGACCAGCTAAAAAAACGCTTTGGTGTAATGGGAGAGCAATTATACTGGCATGCATGGGGAATCGACCTTAGCCCTGTGTTTGGCAACTTTACGAAAACAGAGCAAAAAGGCTTTGGACATGGGATCTCCCTGTTAAGAGATTATTCCGCAGAAGAGGCACCAATTTGCATTCTTGATTTATGTGAAGAAGTGTGCCGCCGCGCCCGGACTGCCAACAAGGTGGGGAAAACAATTCATCTTGGCATCTCTTACTCAAAGGAAACAGGTGGTGGTTTTTCCAGGTCCCAATCTGTCAGCATTCCAACAAACGTAACAATGGATGTGTACGGCGTTTGTCTCCAGCTTTTCCGCAAATTTTATGATGGAAAAAGCACTATTCGCCATGTCTACGTGACACTTGATAATCTATTTGACAAAGGAGCAACCCAACTGGACCTGTTTGAAGATCGCTCTAAGAAAAATGATATTGGCTATGCAATGGATGCCATTCGCGATAAATTTGGCACAACCGCTATCCTCCGTGCCACTAGCTATACCAACGCCGGCATTACAATTGGTCGGAGTAAGAAGATTGGTGGACACAGGGCGTAGAAATTCAGATATTAGTCAAAATATAGCGATAGAGGCTGTTTTATCCCTATCGCTCTTCCCAAAAGACCTTTTAAGTTATTATACAGATTGATCAATACAAGTTATTAACCTATTTTCTATATCAGCTGTAAACTCCTTTAATGATTCGTCATTTACCATTTCAATTAAAGCTGTAGGTTTTGGCATACCTATTTTAACTTTTTCAGTTTCCTTATCGTGATAAACAACAATTTTGCAAGGAAGGAAGTATCCGACCAGCTGATTTTCTGAAAGGACGCGTTTGGCTTCAGCCGGATTACATACTTCTAGTACCTGATACGGCTGATTGAAATCAAAGCCTTTCTTCTGGAGGGTCTCCTGAATATCGAACTGCCAAAGCACTCCAAATTTGTCATCCTTCAAATTCGTCTCAAGGGATTTTATTGCCTCTTTCATTGATTTATTTGTCTCAACAGTATAATGAAACACAATGGTCATCTCCTTTTCCAAATAACGGATTATTTTAGTTTTATAGGTCTTTTCCCTTCATCAAATATTTAAACCCAAGCGCTCATGCCGCCTTTTACATTAGAAACTTTTTCAAACCCTTGTTTCTTAAGGATTTTAGCTGCCTTCATACTCCTCATTCCACTTTGACAAACCATTACAACCTCTTTATTTTTATCAAGACCCTTTGACCTGTCTGCTAACTGTCTCAACGGAATGTTTCTAAATGGTTTACGATGATTAACACGGTATTCGCCTGGTGTCCTAACATCCACAAACTGGATTTCATTTTTTTGCTTGAATTTATCCCTTGCTTCTTGAGCTGTTATATTCGTTATCCCCTTTGCAGGTAAGAAACGATACATAAAAAACCAGATAATCGCAGCCAGAATAACAACTTGTATAATTAATTCCATTTTGGCACTTCTCCCCTAAATGTTATTTCCTTACTCTCTTTAGTATTATGCCAATATCTCCAACCATATCTTTATAGCCGTGGCGAGAATTAAAATTGCCAAAACCCACTGGAGTATTTTGGTGTTTATTTTTTGCCCGAATTTTGCACCAAGCGGTGATGCTATCAGACTTGCAATAATCATGATTACTGCCGGTATAAATAGTACCTGACCGGTAAGGAGCTTACCAGTCGTTGCACCAATTGAAGAAATGAACGTAATTGCGAGTGATGTAGCGATTGTCATTCTGGTTGGTATTTTTAAGACGATTAGTATGATTGGTACCAGGATAAATGCCCCGGCTGCACCTACAATACCCGCTCCTATACCAACGAGCAGTGCAAGCCCCGCTGCAAGCCACTTATTATAAGAAACTTGATCCATAGGTATATCATCCAGTCCCTTTTTAGGCACAAACATCATCACGGCAGCAATAGTTGCCAGTACACCGTAAACAAGATTTATCCCTGCATCCACCATAAACTGGGATCCATAGCCACCAATAAAGCTTCCAATTAAAATACTGATTCCCATGTAAAGTATAAGTCCTTTATTTAAATAACCGCCTTTTCGGTACGCCCAAACTCCACCAATAGTAGCAAACAATACTTGCACAGCACTTATACCTGATACCTCGTGCGCTGAAAATGCAGAAATGCCTACTAAAGCAGGGATATAAAGCAGCATTGGATATTTAATGATAGATCCACCAATCCCAACCATTCCCGATATGAAGGAACCAACAAACCCAATTAGAAAGATTGTAATAATAAAAATTAAATTATATTCCATTGCTCGATCCCCCCTAACAAAGGGAGCCCACAATAGGTGGGGCTCCTTTAACCTTTTTTAATCCAAAACTTGAATACGTCATCTTCTTCTGTATCCTTTAGCAGTTCATGTCCGCCTGACTTCGCCCATGCTGCAAGGTCACTTTTTGCACCTTTATCTGTTGCTTGAACTTCAAGCACGTCACCGCTGTTAAGATCGTTCATTGCTTTTTTTGTTTTCACGATAGGCATTGGACATGCCAACCCTTTTGCATCCAGAACTTTTGTTACATCCATTATTAATTCCTCCTTCGTTATTATCCCTGAACCGCACAACGGTTTGGTCCAGTTTCCATTTCTCTTTGTTTTTCATTTTCAGGGTTAATTTTACCCATGTTTGTTTCGCGAATTTCCTGGTAAGCATTCGGTTGTGGTGGAAGATTTTCCGTTACCAATTTCCGGAATGCATTCTCATCTTCTACCTGCAATCCCTCATTCTTGTTGTAAAGGTCACCGAGTCTTGCTGACACGCTTCCTCCATTTCCCAACTCTTCGGCAAATGAATAGTGTGCTGGAAGGACAATCAGATTTTCAGATAGTTCTTTGTAACGTGAGTAAAGCGTATTACGTAAATCGCCTACCCAGTCCTCCGCTTTACCAGCCAGATCAGGTCGTCCAATTGATTTAACAAATAGAATGTCACCTGTCAGTAGAAACTGATCATCAATAATTAAAGATGTACTTCCGATCGTGTGACCTGGTGAATATATCGGTTGTACTGTTATGGTCGTGTTTCCTACTGTAATATTGTTACCTTCTTCAAGTGGTGAATAGTCAAACGTTACCTCTACAGCATCTTTAGGTGGAAGATGGTACGTTGCCCCTGCTTTTTCGGCCAGCTGTCTACCACCTGAAATATGGTCAGCATGCAAATGTGTATCCAGGGTATGCTTGATTTTAACTCCATTTTCAGCTGCAAAACCCTCGTAGTTTTCAATCATACGGTTGACGTCCACTACTGCTGCCTCTCCATTAGACTCGATAAAGTATGATAGGCAACCTTTACCCAACCGAACAAACTGATAAAGACTACCGCCGTCTTTCAGATCACCGATTTTAACTGGTAAAAGGTGTTCACTCCATGCTTTCATTCCGCCCTCAAGGCTGTATACATTTGAATAGCCTGACTCTTCCAAAAGGTCCGCTACAAATTCAGATGATCCACCTTTTGCACAGACAACGATAACTTCCTGGTCTTTGTTAAATTTACCTTCTACAGGTTCAATGCCTTCAAGCAGGTTGAAATATGGTTCATTGATAACCTCAACCTTTCCGCCTTCAATTTTCCAGTTATCAAATTCATCTGTATTCCGAACATCTAGAATCAAAGTTTCTTCGTGATTAACAACTTTTTTTGCCAATTCATTGGTTGTTATGGTCTTAGCCATTTTGTTTTCCCCCTCCTCTAAAATTAAAATGTCAGTGAGACATCTGCATCTCTTGCATACTCAATAAACGTTGCGGCTCCGCCAACTTCAATTCCGTCTACAAAGACATCCTTGTCCAGACTCATGACATCCATGGTCATCTGGCAGGCAATTAATTTAATACCCATTTCCTGCGCGACACTTACTAGTTCTTCAATAGAAGGAACATTTGTCTTTTCAAAACCCTCCTTGAAATGTTCTTTGCCTTCAGGAAGTGGCAAATCCTTGTGTGCTTCTTTATGAATAAGATTCAACCCTTCAAAGGTGAAGAAAATGCCTACCTCGGCATCTGAAGCAGCAGCTGCTGTTGCTACGTTAAAAACTTTATAAGCATCAAAAAGAGAACCATTTGCTGCTATAATTGCAACTTTAGTGTTAGCCATTTAAAATTCCTCCTAATTGTTTTTATTTGTTGGTCCTTGCCATTCAGCCATACCAGGTACTACATTACTAACATCCTGAAAACCTTTTTCGGTCAGCTTTTGTGCTGCGAGGTCACTTCTGCTGCCTGTACGGCAAATGACGTGTACTTCTCTATCTTTATTTAACTCACTGTAACGTTTTTCTAAATCCCCTAAGGGTATATTTACCGAACCAGGAATGTGACCGAAAGCAAACTCTGCAGGTTCCCGAACATCCAGAACGGCTATATCTTCTCCCTCTTCGATCTTCCTGCGAAGTTCTTCCAAATCAGTAACGGCGCCATGCTTTGTTTCTTTTTTTGTTTCTTCATCACTAGCTTTACGCAGATAATGTTTCAGGACATCGCTGTCTTCAACGGTCCCTAGATATTGGTGACCAGTACTTTCCGCCCAAGCCTTTATATCAGCCGTGGAACCTTTGTCAGTTGCCTGGACCTCTATTACTTCACCAGGCTGCAGATTTTTGATTGTCTTTTTCGTTTTAACAATTGGCATTGGGCAGGCAAGCCCCTTTGCATCCAAAATTTCGTTTGCTGAAATATTCATCAGAAAATCCTCCTCGTTTTTATTTTTCAACCTCATCGTTCCAGTCCAACATACCACCGGCCATATTGATTACATCATAACCTTGTTCCTCCAAAAAGGTACAAGCCTTACCACTACGGCCACCTGAACGGCACACGAGGTAGTAATGATTATTTTTGTCGACCTCATTGAGCCGATCCGGAAGCTGACCAAGAGGGATGTGTTCTGCACCTGGAATTTTCCCCTGTGCAACCTCTTCATCCTCACGAACATCAATAATGTTTAGTTTTTCCCCAAGCTTAAGTTTTGTTGCAAGTTCTGCTGCTGAAATTTCACGCATTCTAGTTCCTCCTAATTTATAATCATTATACCCTGTAGGGTATTTATCAAACTAAAAAATATTATATAAATAAAGTTATATTTCCATCCTCCGAGTCACCTATATACGCTGCGACCCCGGCATATTCAATTCCATCCAACAATTCCTCTTTCTGAAGTCCAAGAAGATCCATTGTCATGGTGCAAGCAATCAGTTTAACATCCTGCTCCTGCGCCATGTCTACCAATTGAGGAAGTGGCAGTGCGTTGTGTTTTTTCATTACATGTTTAATCATCTTTGGTCCCATACCTAAATAGTTCATTTTTGAAAGTCCCATTTTATCTGTGCCTCTAGGCATCATCTTTCCGAACATCTTTTCCAGTAAATTTTTCTTTACCGGAACCTGATTGTCCTTACGAAGTGCATTCAACCCCCAAAAAGTGTGGAAAATAGTTACTTCATGGTCATATGCAGCAGCACCGTTCGCGATGATGTATGCTGCCATTGTCTTGTCATAATCTCCGCTAAACAAAACAATCGTAGTTTTCTTTTTATCTGGCATATACATTCTCCTTTATATTTAATTAAATTATACACATACCGGTAGGGGTATATGAACTTGTTTAAAAAATAGGGTTAATATGTTTCACTTAACCCAAATTACATGTTAACTATTCTTTAATAATTTGTCAAATCAATGATTTATCTACTTTTAACGAGCAGGTTGACTGCTTCTTTGATGATGTCCTCTGAACTTTCACCAGCTTCTTTTTCTTCTCGGATACATTGTTCTAAATTTTTACTAACTATTAATGCAATAGTCCGATCCATAGCATTTCGTACTGCAGACATCTGTGTAACCACATCACGGCATTCTTTATCTTCTTCCATCATCTTTAACAAACCTCTAACTTGTCCTTCAATACGTTTCATTCTATTTTTGACTTGGTCATCGTATTTCATAAAGCAATTGCTCCTTTCTTTATCTTATTAGGTAGTATCCGACAACCTGGATGCCTTTTCGCTTCAATAAACGAATACTGAGATTCTTATCAACATAATCTGATGCCACTATAATGACATCTTTATTAGGAATATATCGAAAGTGTCTGTTCAGATATGCTAGAGGCAAACAGTAAGCTTGCTCTATTGCATTCTTGAATGATGTCTGATAACTCCGTGTGTCGACTATTGTGACCCGCGAGTCGTGCTTTACAGCAACTTCACTTAATTCTATTTTCCAAACTCCCCGTACAGGGACATATCTGCGATACAGAAACTTCAAGGGAAAAAATGAGATTAAAATTACAATTGCTATAGTCATTAATTTCCCGCACTTCATAA
Organism: Oceanobacillus kapialis; assembly: GCF_044790185.1. Classification (GTDB taxonomy): domain Bacteria; phylum Bacillota; class Bacilli; order Bacillales; family Amphibacillaceae; genus Oceanobacillus_B; species Oceanobacillus_B kapialis. The sequence goes on along the minus strand of NZ_CP085256.1, from coordinate 1,478,921 downwards.
TAACAGTATGACTACATATTATACCCAAGGGGGTATAATGTCAACCCTGAAAATTATATCAAGGAAGAAGAACACCACAACTAGTTCTAACATAGTTTGAATGTGGAATCTTCACACTTCTAAATAGCTCTTAACGTCACAACAATTCAAGGAACTTCAGCTAATCATTATTTTTTGATCATCTTCATCCTTAATTACACTGTTTCCTACACCGATTGTAATAAATCCATTCAGTAAAGCAAAAAGAGAAGTGCTAAATCTACATGACTGTTTAAAAAAGGGGACATACAGAATACAACAATACTAAACCTAATTAATTCAAAATTTTACAAGCAAACAACCATAACTGCTCCCTATAAAATGTATAAAAATAATATTCCCTCTGCAACTAATCTGCCCGTTATTAAGTACATCCTTTCTCAAAAATCATTTAAAAGTGAAGACTCCTGGGGTACAGTATCGGCTAATGACAATACTCTTATGGGGAATAAGATATCCTTTATGTTGCTCACGTTTTCTATCGTGAGTTTTTTCCTAAGTGTGGTATCCGGCGAATGCTGACCCAAAAATTCTTGAATTACTAAAAGTTCAGCTCAATTATTTAATGTTAATGTTGTAAAAGTATGGCTTAAAACAGGTAGACTAACTTTGTCTTACAATCCTGCTCTAATCGCGATTATTTCTATTTCTCTTTGTATTCCTTGTTTAGTTAATCTTCTATAAGGTTTTCCTCTCTGCACTGCGCACTAAAAGAGATCTTGTGTAATAAAGGATAAACTTTGTACCACAAAAAGCCCTCATCTGTTTAAGTATTGAACTGACCCCTGTCAAGTAGACAGTACAAATAATAAAAAGTTAGACGGCTTTGGCTCTATATTCAAGAGGGCTAAGGCCGTTTAGACTTTCCTGGTAACGTCTGCAATTATAAAAGTTGATATACGCCTCGATTGCTTCTTTCAACTCCTCGAAGGAACTATACGTATTCAAGTAATACTCTTCAGATTTTAACATACCCCAAAAAGATTCCATCGGACCATTGTCAATGCATTTTCCAACACGAGACATACTTTGCGTCATTCCAGCTTTTTCTATCTTTCTTTTAAATGTTTTAGACGTATACTGAAAGCCACGGTCGCTGTGAAATAGGGGTCCAGCTTCTGGTTCCACTTTTAAAGCTTTATCAAAGGTGTCAAAAACTAATGAGTTGTTATTTGATCGACCAATGACATAGCTGACGATAGATCCGTCATGCAAATCGAGAATGGCGCTCAAATAAGCTTTAGACATCTCCCCATACTTGAATTCCGTGACGTCTGTTACCCATTTCTCATTTGGGTTCTCAGCTGTAAATTCACGTTTCAACTTATTTTCGGCGACATGCTGCGGTGTCGATTTGATATAAGGTTTTCGCTTTTTTCTGATAACAGCCTTAATGCCTGCAAATTTCATGAGTCTGTATATTCGTTTGTGGTTGTATTGATGACTCAACCGACGGTTGACGTTTATTTTCATCCGGCGATAACCATAAATGCCGTTGAATTCTTTATGCACGGCATATATTTCCGTTAGAATTTCTTCATTTACTTTCTCTTCTGTAGTGGAGATCCTATTTACCCATTTATAGTAGGATGAACGCGCAATTCCCGCAACTTTACATAAAAGCTTCACTGAAAACCCTTCTTTTTGATGCAGTTCCTTGATAGCTGTAAATTCCTTCTTTAAACGAACTCTACTTAACGATCCCTCCTTTCGATCTCTTTCAACTTTTTTAAATAAGCATTCTCCGCTCTTAGTCGTTCGTTTTCTTTCTCCATCCTCTTCATTTCGAACTGTGTTTTTTCCTCATGCGTCAGTTCTTCCTCTGTTTTGTTTCTTCCACGGCCGTCTTTCAGACCGTCTGCACCCTTAGATTCGAATTTCCGCACCCACTGATACACCTGCTGGTAGGAGACCTCATATAGTTCGGCTGTGCTTTGATAATCCTTTCCCTTGGCAAGGCAGTCTAGTGCGATATCAATCCGTTCTCGCCATTCTGTTTGTCTACCTTTGGTCATAGTTTCTGTCCGCCCTTTCCTGTTTCCGTTCATTTCACTATGACCATTATACTTTTTAATCCATTGTCTTAAAACTCTTGGGTCCGAAATCTCATATTTTCTAGTGACATCCCTTAAGGAATAGTTGCCAGATTCATAGTCTTTAATCGCCGATAGTTTTAACTCTTTTGGGTACGTTTTCTTTGTTCTATACTCCTTCAGGCCATTCACGCCATATTTATTATATTTTTCTTGCCATACTTTAACCGTCTTATGGTGCGTATTATAAAAAGAACAGATATCACTCAACGAATACTCTTCTGATTCATATGCTTGTAGAATTTCAATTTTTTCTTTTAAAGGTCTACTCCTTTTTTTGCCCATAAAAATACTCCCCTTAAGATAAACAGATTTTTGTTTTTTAATCTGTCTACCTTAAGGGGAGCATATCATATTTAATTCACAATTATTTTCAAACTACGTAACAAAAATGTCCATCATTGTTAAAATCATCACGATCTTCTGCACATAAGTGATAATCTTGGCCCTATTAACTACTCATTGTTCATTCAACTTCATTTCTATTCCACATTAAATGTAATTTCCTGTTCATCTTCCGTTCATATTCGAGACATAAACTTAGAATGTTAAAAAGAGTTTGGGAGGAGTTAAAAGATGAACATTGCTTGGAAGGAAATAAAGAAAAATAAAATAAGATTTTTAATTTTAGGTTCGATTGTTTTTCTCGTTAGTTTATTGACATTTATAATATCTGGATTGGCAAATGGATTATCGCAAGACAATGCTGCCCTCATTAAAGATTTACCAAAAGGGCACTTTTATATGAATAAAGAAGCTGAGGAAACTTATAACCTATCAAAAATAGACAGTGATATACAAAAAGAGATATTAAATAAACAAAAAGATGCTGTAGCATTTTCTATTCAAATGGGTTTTCTAAATGACAAGGATGATAAACAACAAGGTGTTGCTTTTGTTACATCTTCTGATTCAAAGTTATTTAAAAATGTTAAGCAAGGAGAAGTTATATTAGATAGCTCATTGAAGGATAAAGGTATAAATGTTGGAGATACCTTAACGAATAATCAATTTAGTGGCGAATTTATTGTAAAAGATTTTGTTGATCAAAAGAAATATAGTCATAGCCCCGTTGCTTATATCAATATGGAAAATTACAAGGAAATATTTAGAGTCAAAGAAATGCAATTAGTTTTCATCCCAGGGGAAGATTCTTCTAAAGAATTCACGGGATTACAATCATTTTCAAATGAAGATTTTCTCAATACAATTCCAAGTTATAACGCAGAACAAATGTCTTTAAATATGATTGTCTGGTTTTTAGTTATCATTAGTGGAATGTTATTTGCTATCTTTTTCTACATGATGAACGTTCAAAAAATTGGTTTATACGGTATTTTAAAAGCAATTGGTATAAAGACAAGCAAATTATTCAAAATGATTTGGACACAAATGCTCTTTATTACTATAATTGCACTTATTATATCTATTTCACTCAGCCAAGTTTTTAATATGATTGCAACTGAAGGAATGCCATTCCATTTAACCTTTAAAATAACAGCACAATTATCTATAGTATTCCTAATTATCGGTTTTATTGGAGCTACACTTTCAGGTATACAAATTAAAAAAATCCAACCCTTACAAGCAATACAACAAGGAGAGGCTTAATATGAAAATATTTACACTTAGAGAAGTAAGGAAAACATTTACTAATGGTGAAATAGAGGAAGAAATACTAAAAGGAATTAACCTTTCGCTTAACGAAGGAGAAGTAACAGCATTAGTGGGTGCATCAGGTTCTGGAAAAAGTACACTCCTTACAATAGCTGCAGGTCTACAACCTGCATCAAAAGGACAAGTTATATTCGATGGTAATAATATGACTTCTATGAGTTCTGAACAGGTGCGAAAGATACGAGCAAGTAAATTTGGTTTTGTTTTTCAATTTGCTCACCTTGTTCCTTTTCTCACAGTTGAAGAACAACTAATGCTAATGCTAGATGTTTCTGGTTCAAAATTAAGCAAACAGGCAGGAAAAGCAGAAGTTAATAAAATTCTACAATTAGTTGAAATGGACCATAGGAAAAATGCTTACCCACCTTCATTGTCAGGTGGAGAAAAACAACGGGTTGCCCTTGCTCGTGCCATAATTCATGAACCTAAAGTCCTCTTCGCAGATGAACCAACTGCAAGTTTAGATTCAAAGAGGTCTAAAGATATAATGTCGTTACTTAGAGATTTAACTAAAACATTGAATATTACTACATTAATCGTTACCCATGATGAAGAAATGCTTTCATATGTTGACCATGTCATCAAAATGAGTGATGGAATGGTTTTGCAAAGCGGAGATTAAATTCTACAAAAACTAGAGAATTTATTAATATAAGTTATAATGTAAATGAACAGCCTACACATTTCTACGGGCTGTTTATTTCTTATTATTTATTAAATGCACTTTTAATTAAAGTAGATAACTAATATTTTGATTAAATTAAATAGGAGAATAAATACAGAATGACAACTATTCTAATTGTAGATGATGATATCAATATTTTACAGCTAGTAAATATCCACTTATCCGAAGCTGGGTATAAAGTATCTCAAGCAAAAGACGGTACTGAAGCATTAGAAGTTCTTAATCGAGAAGCATGTGATTTAGCAGTAGTGGATGTGATGATGCCTTTTATGGATGGTTATGCATTAACAAGGGAGATTCGAAAGAAATATGATATTCCAGTCATCCTTTTAACAGCCAAGAATCAAATTGAGGATAAAGAAGAAGGATTCAGCTCAGGGACGGATGATTATCTGGTCAAGCCATTTGAACCAAAAGAATTAAACTTTAGAATAGAAGCTTTATTGCGACGATATGATAAACAATCAGATGAATCTATTATTCGCTTAGGAAGCACAACTATAAATAAGAAAAACTATGAGGTTCAGATTAGGGATCGAACTATTCTTTTACCCTTAAAGGAATTCGAACTACTGTATTTTCTGGCTTTAAATGCTATGCAGGTATTTTCTCGTGATCACCTAATAGAACTTATTTGGGGATTGGATTATGAAGGGGATGAACGAACTGTAGATGTTCATGTGAAAAGACTAAGGGAACGTTTTTCTAAATTGACGGATGACTTTCAAATTAAGACAGTGCGTGGGATTGGATATTCGCTGGAGGCAAATTGCAGATGAGATCTCTTTATGTGAAGTTTGTTGTGATTACCATTGGAATTATGATTTTTAGTGGAATCTTTGCCTTTTTAATCTCCAATACGTATTATCAGCAAAAATTAAAACCTTATAATGATCAAAAAAACACAAAAATCGCATTAGATATTGCTGAATTTACAAGCAATCATTCCGATATAAATCTTAAAGAGTATTTGGATAATATCTCCTCCATTGGATACCAAATTTTTTTGGTTGACGATTCTGGAGAGGAATCTTATTTCGGTGCACCTTTTAGGGAAAATAATCTGTCTAATTCCACTAAAGCACAAGTGTTAAACGGTGGCATTTTTCATGGTATTTTAAATTTCCCACAGGAAACATTTGTCACAGGTTTTTTTGCAAATGAGTTGAAGAATACGATTGGTATACCGTTAACACATAACGAGAAAAAGTATGCTCTTTTCCTTAGACCAGATATTAAACTCCTTTTTAACGAAATGCATATTTTATTTGGGTGGTTGCTAGCATTAACGATTATTCTGAGTATCGTTATGGTTATTTTTAGTACAAAATATTTAGTGAGTCCAATCTCAAAACTTACAACAGCCACAAAATCACTCTCTAATGGTAATTTCAATGTTAATCTTGATAATACTCGCCATGATGAAATAGGAGAGCTTTCACATAGTTTTATACGAATGGCCAGTAAACTAGAGCAAATGGATGATATGAGGAAAGAGTTCATCTCGAATATTTCTCATGATATCCAGTCACCTCTATCCAATATAAAAGGGTATACAAACCTATTGGAAATAGAAGCATTAAGTCCAGAAGAAAAAAGCAATTACATCTCTATCATTAACGGGGAAATTAAAAGGCTCTCTACATTAACGAAACAATTATTACTACTTGCTTCGTTAGACCGTGATGAAGATATTATGAAAAGAAAACCATTTAATGTTGGGAAGCAAATGAAAGAACTTGTACGAAACTATCAGTGGCAAATGGGGGAAAAAGGTATTACGGTCGGTTTTTCATTACCGGATGTAGAAATTACTGGGGACCCGTCTCTTCTTAATACGGTTTGGGATAATTTGTTAACTAACGCTATCAAATACAATAAAACGAATGGCAGTATTGAAATATCGATTGAAGAGAAAGAGAAATCGATATTGGTAACCTTTGAAGATACTGGGATAGGATTGAATGATAAAGGGAAAGAAAGAATTTTTGATCGTTTTTATCGAGAAGATTCCGCACGGACGCGTTCAGTTGATGGAACAGGGTTAGGACTATCCATTGTTGCAACCATTGTTAAAATGCATGGTGGACTGATTCATGTGGATAGTTTAGAAAATGAAGGAACTACCTTTGTTGTTGAATTGCCAGTAAGTTAGTATTATCTTTTATTTGTGTCATGCAAGACCAAATAAATCAGCCTATTAGTTTGCCCCCTATTTGTAATCATTTTGTTCATACTCCGTTCATATTCTGGAAGTACATTATAGAAGATTAATTTAAAAAGCTAGATGAACAAATGGAGGGGGAATTCTATATGAATAAAAATAGTAGAACTTTATTACGATTTGCAGGAGTTTTTGGGTTGATTGGTGCAATATTAGGCGCACATATGGCTGGTTCTGGTTCATATGCATTTCGTGCGGTTCATGCACATATCCTTGTCGTTGGCTGGTTAACTCTTTTCGGATGGGCAGTTTTCTATAAAGTATTTCAAACAACTGAATCAATTTTGACAAAGTTGCATGTTTGGAGCGCAATTTTAGGCTCTGTAGGTTTAACAGTAGGAATGTGGTTATATATGGTTAATCCGTTTAATCTACCTGACGTTGTTACTTTATTCATTTATATCGGTGGTGGAGTCACATTACTTACGAGCTTTCTACTATTTTTCCTATTAACATTGTTTATTAAGGGAGAAATATAGACATCTTCAAATTATAAAAGCGATCGATCATATGCTCAAAAGTAGAGCAGAAATTATTAAAAATTAAAAGGATAATAGATACTAATCAACAAATATCTATTATCCTTTACTTATGTCATTTAAACAAAACGGCCGGGTTATGGGTGTTAGAATTATTAAACTTAAAATTAATGTATTTTTGGCATTTTTTTATTGTGAGTTGCTGATGCTCCTCTCAATATAGTTATCTCAATTCATAAATGTTGCCCATTATTAGAAATGCAGTATTATTAAATGCGACCCACACATCAATTAATTTAGGAAAAGCTTTTAACACAACCTGATAGTTAGTTTAAGTAAAAAACTTCATAATATCACAAATATTCATATCAAAATAATACTCGAAGGAAATGATTTTTTGCCTTCACTTTCCATGATGATTACGGCCATAAGAATGTACCACTTCTGCCATGTTTTTTACCAGCCATTGCCACAGGATTTACCACTTGGCGCCAAACCGATTACCAATGGGGTAAAATCAAGAAAGTACAGATTCAAAGTAAAGGGTTTTGAAAGATAAAAAAGCCTTATCCCTCCTATTTTGTGGGAATTAGACTTTTGTTCTTCAACAAAAGCGCCCTACTCTTGAACACACTTGTTTGTCAATCGCACCCTATTAAGTAGAACTAAATATTCTTCGATGATCCATTTCCAATTCCCCATTTTATTCATATAGAAACTCCACACGTCCAATAAAGTCTGCTACAGTGTAGGGTTCGAATGGTTCTATGTAGATCGCTTCAGCATCATCTAAAGATTCCTGAGCAAGTTGTCGATACCCCTCTTCTGATTGATCTTCTTGATGATAATGTAATGGCATAGGATATCTTACGATAGTTCCATCACCGTGAGACGAGTACGTTATGATTCCGGCTGCCATCCCTTGATTGGTTAAACTTAAATGAGTTACGTCATTAGGATAAGGAACTTCATCAGAAACTTCTGTAGGATCACCAGCGGAATTATAAATTACGACAACAACAGGAACACCCCACTCTTCTTCCCACATAGCCCATTGATCTAAAGTTGGCTCTCCATATATTGTCATAATGATTCGTGCATAATCTATTTCTGATTGGGTATAGTGAGTTTGTAGATCTTGATTAGACATTGAATAATAAGAATCATCATTTGTAACTGAATAAAGAATTTTTTTATCACCGTCATGCCGTAATTCGAATTGTTCAGTTCCACTTTCACTATGAAGTCCCCACATTTCATTTTCATCTCTATCTAAATCAAGTGTTAAAACATTTCCTTCTATTGTTTTATCTTTAATAGTAGAAGTCATATCAAAATCCCAACGATTAAAGCTTTGATAATAATCGTCTTCTACCACTATTATATCTGACATATCTTTTATGGAGGTTTTATAAGGCTCTCCTGAAAAGATAACATATATTCCTTTAAAATCTTCATATGTATATTGCTTGCTCTTCTGCATTTTCTTCCTTTGAATCCGCAAGTTCTGGATTCTCAATTACTGTTTCTTCTCCTTTTTCTAATGGGTAATCTGCTGCTTCTTCTTTACTACCAAGAGTATAGATTCCTATAGCGCCAAATAATACACCAAAAATTACTATCACCCAAACCAACCATTTCTTATAAAATGGCTTCGATGGTCTAGACCTAATTTGATTTCCATATTCATCATAATATTTTTTCTTTGTCATTAGTTTTCCCCTTATTTATTTTCTTCTTTTCAATCGACACAATTCTAACACTATATTAAACAATCTGGCCCGATTATGGAACACCGCTATGCCGCAATCGCGCCCGATTAAAGAATAAGCGAAAAGACACGTCACAAATTATAATCAAGGATTTAATGGGTTGCTACCCGCGATTGTGGTTCCCATTTTCCACCTCGTTTTTTTCTTTCTCTTATAGAACACGTAAATCGTATTAGCAACAACCACTAATGCAAAAACGACCAGACAACCTATCACATATGTTATATTCAGTTCACGCAGGACAACAAAGATTGCAATAAAATTCCCAATAAGGGCCACTAAAGCAGCCATCACACTTAATCTCCACTCGGAATGTGAAAGATTCTTCACTTTCTTCATTTTATGGCCCCTTAATATACTAGAAAACAATAGTGAGCGTAGCCTTTATCCCGCGAAAGCGCCCGATTGCGTTATAGGTATGGGACCGAAAGTTTCTTGTTTATATTCATTCCAAGTCTAAAAATGACCCACCATTTTTGTTTTTTCTGTACAAGGAAGCCAAAATAAATTTATTAATCATTGCATATCCCCCCAAGCGTTTTGCAACAAAATGGGTATGCAGAAAATAGCCTACCACCGAGCATGGCAGGCCATTACAAATAATCACTCTTACTAATTAGTTTGGAAGTTGTGTTAAAGTATTAGTCACAGAAATCAATGTAACAACTATGGCAAAAATTATCCCTCCTAAATAAGGATTCAAGCTTGCTCTGAAAATTTTTCTTGAAATTATCGTAGCCACAGGTAAGATGACCAGGAAACTAATTAGCCAAATGCCTACGATAGCCGATACAGTTTCAAAAAATACATGTCCCGTAATAAAGAATGTGATGTATTGAATGGCGAGTACTACTATTGGCCCGAGTGTGTTAAAAAGAGCTAGTAAAGCGGTATTAATCCATTCTTTTTTTCCATTCCTGTAATAATTGAAACTGTTTACCACTACGGAATTGGCTACAAAGTATATTAAGAAAAATGGAAGATATTTTAACGCGATAATAAGTTTATCCGGCGTAAAGTCCGTAACCGCTATGAACCAGATTCGAAAGTCTGTATTAAACAAATAGTCGCTGACAAAAACCAAACCAAACGCAGCTGTACTTACAATGACAGCAAAAAACACAGTTTTTCCAAGTTCTTTTAAACTAATGGATACACCTATATCTTTCAACGTGGATTTTTGCTCACTATCCGTAAATTTACGGGACAGGAACACTAACAGTATAGCAAATAACCCATTCAATGCAGCCCATGTTCCAACATAAAACGTATATGCCTGTGGAAAGAAATCCGGACGATTCACCATCGCCCAGTTAAATAAGGCGATATAGGAAACTCCTGAAAAGATAGCACTTGCCACAAGCCCTCCCCAAAACCACCCTTTTTGCTTCTTCGTTGCAAATTCAACTGGTGACGGGTCTTGTGGTGCACGGAGCCCTGCAAATGGCCGGGTAAATAGCAATACCTTTGTAAAACTTACGAGAAACATCCCAAAACCGATAAGGCCTAATAAGTTAAAGAACTCTTTGAACTGCCATACCTGATTATCTGCTGGTATAGGCTCTGGATTTCCCAGTGTTTCGTCAAAAAAGTTTATACTCTGTGTTGCTACATGACCGGAAAAGTGATTCCATGGATGTGTTTGAGCCGGATTGTAAATCACGCGTGTAGCTGATTCTCCATTTATTTCTTCTTCATACATCTCATAACTGGAGCGAGTTGATTCAATATTGTCAGGAGATTCACCAAAATGGAGAAACGATTGTGCATTATCCGTGCCCATAAAATCTCTCGGTGCAGTCATTGTACCGTCCGGATTTTCAGTTCGGAAAAAGAATTCATCATATTGGGCTGCTACAATTCCGACGTCTCTGCTTCCGTATTTATTATAGTATTCTCCAGTTTCCCGGTTTATATAGTTCGCATCATTTGCTACCAATAGCACTGAATCTATCAATGGGTTCTCTTTTTCATTGTCCACATCAATAGACCAGTTGGCAGCTCGAGCGCCGTTAGAATGACCTGTTATTCCAATCCTTGAAGTGTCTACATATGGGAGATCAGCCATTAATTCAACAGCATCATACATACCTGTTCCTCGTTCTTGCCACTCATCGGGCCTAACAGCTTCGGACTCCCCATGTCCATACATGTCTATTGACATAACAACATAGCCTCTTCTGGAATATTCAACGAAGTTCATATCCTGCATTTCCTTGTTATTATACCAGCCATGACTAGTAACTATGCCCGGCGCAGGGTTATCTTCAGACACACCATCAGGCACAAACAAAAACGCACTCATCATATGGCCAGATGGAGTCTCCCATTGCATTTCTTTGACCTCTACTTCACCACCAGAAGTCTGAACCAAAGACGCACCAATCATACTAACAACAACTAATATTAATGATATTATTAAATATAGCTTAGATTTCCTTTTTCCTTTTTCCATGTTTCCCCTTTTCCTCCTTATTTGTAACTTAGTCTATATGGTCCTCACCGAGATCCGTCACCTGCTAAAACTTCGGACGTGTGCACCCCCTACTTCACTTAACTTCTATTAAACAAACAAGTATGTGAAAAGACAAAAACCCACACCGCAATAGACGCACTTCAGGAAAGAAGTACTATTACAGTATGGGTCTCCAAATCTCCACCATTATTTTAACTTGTTGAATTTATTATAGCTTTTGATGTAAACGCTGTCAATTCCTTCTTTGTCGATTCAGAATAAAAGTTGATTAAAAAAACTAAAAAATCACCCTTTACGTTAGAAAAAACAATATCATTTCTTCTTTCAAGGTGTATTAGCTGATGTTACTATTTATCTCTTGTTGTTGAGTACTTTTGTTAAACCGATTCATTAAACTAGAGGAGTATCTTTAAGTCGAGCCAAACCTCTGTCACTACGAAAACTCAAATCGTACCACTCTTGTTCCTCTTCCGTTAATCGTAACCTCTGTATACCTAAAAAATTATTTCTTTAAATATTTGGTAATCAATATACACGATGCTTCATTCTTCAATGTGTAAAGTAATCTTCAGCATTGTTAACTACTGAACAATTATCGAGACTTCTAGGTTCATTTTACCCCCCCGTATATATTGATATTATTCGTAACTGCTGTAAGAAAAACTGTATCTATTTGGGAAAATTCATATTTATAGATATTTAACAATACAGGCTCATATTGTTTCCAAAAGAGATTTACTTCTTCAATAAACTCAATAAAATATTCTTCTTCCCATTCATTTAGTCCCATTTCTAATAGGGTTTTATATTCATTTTGAATATGTATAAGTTCTTCTTGAAATTTAGTTTTTGTCATTTATCTTTCACCTCTAAATGAGATGGGTAACCGTATAGTTTCTTTAATATATTTAGTGTCTCTTGCATTAATAATTGACAATCATGCCATACACTTTTAAGTTTCTGCTGATTTTCAATATCTGGTACGCATTGAAACTGATGACTAGCTGTATTGCATTTTAATAAACTGCTCTCCCTAATAGCTCCCCATAATCCATGTTCATAAATAGAATCGTAATCATATAAATGTTTATAAAGATTTAATTCGCCAACCATTTCTGCTTTAGTTTTTATATTATGGCGATCAAAATATTTCAAATCCATATCAATAAAGTCTTTACTTTTGTATTCTTCCACAATTAGATTTAGATATTTATACTCAACATGACTGTTTGGATATATATCACCAGTATCTTCATATCTTTCAGTAATAAGCTTGAATTGACCTAAACCATAATATTGGTATTCTTCCCATATGTTCGGTTTCTCTGACTCCCTTAAGATGTATTTGGCAAGTAAAAAATGTATGAAATGGCACTTAAAATTGTATGCCACTTGCCACCTCTAATTATTCATGTAATAAGGATTCTTTGTAACGGAAACTATCCCCGGTAAAAAGTAATAAATGTGAATGGTGAATCAATCGGTCAATGACTGCTTCTGTCAATATAGGATCCCCAAAGACATGGTTCCATTGACCAAACTGCAGGTTTGTTGTTATGATGATGCTTTTATTCTCATAACACATGGATATAACCTGAAATAAAAGCTCTGCGCCTTCTTTATGAAGTGGAATATAGCCTAGCTCGTCTAATACCAATAAATCTAGCTTTTCAATCTGTTTCATCAGTTTGCTAAGAGTTCCTTGCTTGTTTGCATCAATTAATTTATTTACTAAAGATGCCACGGTGTAAAATTTAATCTGGCTGCCAAACCTATGTATGGCATTTAAGCTAACTAATGTTGCCAAATACGTCTTTCCTGTACCTACGCCCCCATACAAAATAAGATTTTCTTTCTCATTGGTAAAGTCTCCATTTAGTACTGTAGTTCGATCAATTCCTTGAGGAATTTGAATATGCTCCCACTGAAATGGTTGATTGCCTGTTTTCGGAAGTTGTGCTTGTTTCAGTAATAAGTTCGTTTTTCTTTCTTCACGATTCTCCACTTCCCTCTCAAATAACTTCAAGAGGTATTCCTGTTGGCCTTCTGCTTCCACAGTATGGTAGTTTTCTCTAATCCAACTTAACTTTAAGCGCTTGGCATATGCTTCTATCTGCTCATTCATTTATTGATCCCTCCTTCTGAAAGAAAGAATCATAATGAGATAATCCTCTAGTCACATCAGGTACTGTAGGTATGGACACCTTTGGTGTAATCGCTCTGTGAACCACATCTTGATTAAGTAATGAATAAAAACAATGTTTTATTTGATCAACACTTGGATGCCCGTGAGAAGAAGCTTGTTGTAAAGCCTCGTTCAATATTGAAAAATCGTCTCTCTTTAAAAGCTCACTCAGTAAACGTAGTGCACTCTTTTGCTCTTCCTCTGTACAGTCATTTAAATAATCCGTCCATAGGGATGGAAATTGATCATAAAGACTTGTATATTTAATAGCTCTAGGACGTTTTGATAATAAATCTAAGTATGGCTGCCACACCATAGATTTCCTTTTCATGCCGTATAATCTTGAGTGTCTTACAATAATATCGTTATTTTCAGTTAAGATAATGATATTATTATAAGTAACGCATACGCGTACTTTTTGTTTGGCAAATCTAGGAGAAGTAGAGTATTGCTTTTTATCTATGGATACCATGCCATATTTATCTGCCTTTACTTCCATATACCGAGCACATTCAAATTCTTTCTCAGGAAGCATTAACCAACTTTCCTGGTCTTCTTTGAATAATTGAATTTGCACGACTTCCTTCTCGTAATGAGGACGTTCACGGTCTTCTTCCGCCAATCCCCACAAGGTTTGATTAAATTGATCTAAGTTTAAAACCGTATTCTCTGGTAATAAGAAGTTATTCCTCACATATTTCACCATTGCTTCTACATGGCCTTTTTCATTTCCTTTACCTGGATTACAAAATTCGTATGTAAAACCATAGTGTAGTACAAAACGATCAAATGTATCTGTTAATTCTCGTTCACCCTTTGCACCGATTTTCTTTACAGCTGGTGATAAATTATCAAACCGTATTGTTCGAGGCACTCCACCCATGTAACGGAATATTCGTTGTAATCCCTCTAGTAAACACTCTGTGTTTTCCGAAGGAAACACCTGAAAGTAAAAGCTATTACTATAAGGAAACGACATAACCAAATAGGGGAGATCTATGACCTCCGAGTGGTACTTAAATGGTGCTGTAGCAAAATCTACCTGGGCTGTCCCGGGGAAAGATTCGAGTGGTAATGATGCATCAGTTATAGACTCTTTCAACTCCCCTTTGCGCTGTGAAACATAATCACGAACTGTTCTGTAAGATCCTTTGAAACTATGAAACTTCTCTAACTGTTGAAACATCCTCTTTGCCGTTCTTTGATACTTCCTTTTCTTCTTTAAATCTTCCTTTATCCATTTATCTAAGATAGGTTTAACTGGATCCATTATAGGTGATTTACGCTTTTGTTTTTCCTTCTTCTTAAACTCTTCCTGATTAGCGTATTTGTGACTGTACGTGGATCTACGCCCATTCTTCTACCTACACTGGCATATGTTTCACCTTTTTGGTTAACTTCATGTCTGATATAATTAACTTGTGCCACTGCTAACATCTCCTAATATCCTCCTGTCGAACGTTGTTGGTCCAACGAGGAGTTTAAGTTTATTTGGAGAGGTTGGCAAGTGGTTTTTTTAATTTTTGTAGCGCCCTCCGGGCACTACATAATGCCAATCCTTACATTATTAGTATGCCATAAACAAATCTATCCTTTTGGATATTTTTTAAAGCAAGAATTGCATGTTGTTTTACCATGGGAGTGTCATTTTTTAATCTTTCTAATTCAACTCTTACACTTTTAACACAGAACTGAATTGATTCATCATGTATAGCTATTAGATTATTTTGTGATTCATACATATTACCCTCCTACAAGTAATGATATCCGAAATTATTAAAAATTGGAATATTTATATTTAGTACAATATTTATTTCATAAGTTAAAATAAGATATATACTATTATAAAATTTGTTTCCCAGTAGATATGTACACCTTTTGGGACAGTTAATCGATCTCAACTTTAAACATGAAGTAGGGACTATTACAATGACTGGATGTCTACCACTATAGCTAAAAGATTCGCTTTATATCACCTAAAACTATTATTTATAATGCATTAATATTGTAATAGTATTATTTTTAAAGAGAGGTGGACCGTTGAGGGAATGGTTAGTTGAGTATACATATAGGTTAAAATAAAAAAATAATCATAATTAAAAGCCAAATCGTTCATGCTACCGTCTAATATATATAAGCTAATCATTTAGGGAGGTGCATTTTGTGAGGGTACTAATTAAAAAAGCACAGAATAGAGATGCAAAAGCATTCATAAAAATATTTGAGAAATACGAAACAGAATTATATAAAGTGGCTTTTATCTATGCAGGAAATCAAGACGAAGCCTTAGATATTATTCAAGAAACTGCGTATCGCTCCTTTAAATCAATTAAAAGCTTAAAGGAACCTAAGTATATGAAAACGTGGTTAACAAGAATAACGATAAACTGTTCGCTAGATTTTATTCGTGACCGAAAAAAAAATCAGATGATTGATATAGATAACGTACCTTTGGTTAACGAAGATTCCCATGACTTTTCAGAAAATATTGACTGGAAAATTACTTTAGATAATTTAATTAAACATTTGAGCCCGCAAGAAAAAGCAGTAATCCTTTTAAAATTTTATAATGACTTAACTATCAAGCAAATTGGAGAGGTATTAGAATTACCAATAGGTTCTGTTAAAACTATCCTATATCGGTCTTTAAATAAACTGCGTGAGAATATTGAAGGAGGGTATAAAAATGAACAAGATTAAACAGGAAATTAATAAAATCGAAATCCCCAATAATCTTAAGAGTAAAAGGGATTTGGGAATACAACTGGCGAAATCTGAAATGCCTGGTAAGAAAAAGAAATTGTATCCTTTAGTTGCAATATTAACACCAGTATTTCTGTTATTTCTGGGCTTAATATATTTTATAAATGATGCTCCACCACCCAAAAACCCAACTATAAAAACTATAGAAATGGATTATATTATTGACATACTCAACCCTGAAGCAGTTGTTGATTTTGCAGATAATGTATTTATTGGGACAGTTGAAGTGCAAGTAGACACGATTCAGAACGATTATCCTGAAACACAATTTGAAGTAAAAGTCTTAGAGAATATTAAAGGTAATTTAGATGAATCCGAAGTTATTAATCAACTTGGCGGTTACGAAGGTAATGATCTACTTCTAATTGAAGGCGATGAACTTCTTGAAACAAACAAGACTTATCTTTTTGCTACTATAGATTCTGAAGAGAATAATAAAAGGACTATAATCCCTATTGGTGGGAGTATTAGTGTAGAAAATGAAAAACATATGTCAGAAATCAAAGAAAAATATACTAAGCTATATAATAAAGATAATTAACCAGGAGGGGTTATTCCCTCCTGGTTAAAATTATTCTTTTGATTCGTTAATCCTCTGTTGTAGTTCTGGAACTATAGGGTTTTTAACAGCTTCTTCAAATTCTTGTATTATACCGTTACCACCATTTATAGAATTTTCCTCAACTTTAGTATTACCGTACAAAGGAATTAAAAGGATGCTCCCATCTTCCTGTTTGTTAGCAGCAAAAACATATTGGTTGCCTGTTTCTAAGAGAGGATCTCCTTCAAATAAATATAGTATCTCGATTGTTTCCCCGTCTACTTCTTCAGTATGATGTCCCCCGTACTGGTTAATAGTCACCTCTTTAGAAGGCAATTTTCCTTGCAATTGATTACTAACTTCTACTTTGAATTGCGTAGTTGGATAATCAAAATCATCAACTTCTCCTAATTTTTCTGTTACTTCACCAGTAAAGAGATAATCTGCTGAACCTGCTAAAATTTGTTTGTTATCGAAATTAGCCATAAACGTTGCACCAATATTTCTAACATGTTCTTCGGGTTTACTGTCTTTAGCAGTTACGCTTGAATTTATGCTGTTAAAGCCAACTAAGCCTATAACCATTACAGTAATTCCTAAAATGATAAAAAGAATTTTCTTTTTCATGAGCTTACCTCCTTAATTAAATTTACCAACGTTCTCTTAAATCACTTTTATCATGTACACCTAAGAAACTTTGACATATAGTTCCACTTCTCATAACACTACCAGCGACACTATTGTGATCAAGATTTAAAGCATGACCCATTTCGTGTAAGGCAGTTTTGTTCCTTTCGCAAGCCCTCATATCATCAAAATAATAATTGTTAAACCTAATTCTGTCGGCTCCAGGGAATTGTGTCCACGAACCTAACACACCATCCTTGGACGAGTAATCTGTGAATGATAAATCCTCAATCGTAGAAGAAGTATCGCCAGCAATATTAATAACCCCCTCCGCATCCCACCTTGCTATTGCAGTATTTCTTGCAGAAGTCCATTGAGTGCTTCCGTGAAATGTGCCCCATCGTATTTCTCCATTGTCGACAGAATGCTTGCCACTTGACATGAAGTGAGCAGATGCTGGTGTGACACTGACCAGAATCAAAACTAATAATAAAGCAGAGAACAAAAAAGTTTTTTTCTTCATTTTTTTAATCATATAAATCTAGTGTTGATATAATAGTTACAAGGAATGTGACTGTAGAATTATGTACAAATTATAATATGTTCAATTTTTTGCTGATACAATCGACCTTAGCCCTGTGTTTGGCAACTTTACGAAAACAGAGCAAAAAGGCTTTGGACATGGGATCTCCCTGTTAAGAGATTATTCCGCAGAAGAGGCACCAATTTGCATTCTTGATTTATGTGAAGAAGTGTGCCGCCGCGCCCGGACTGCCAAAAAGGTGGGGAAAACAATTCATCTTGGCATCTCTTACTCAAAGGAAACAGGTGGTGGTTTTTCCAGGTCCCAATCTGTCAGTATTCCAACAAACGTAACAATGGATGTGTACGGCGTTTGTCTCCAGCTTTTCCGCAAATTTTATGATGGAAAAAGCACTATTCGCCATGTCTACGTGACACTTGATAATCTATTTGACAAAGGAGCAACCCAACTGGACCTGTTTGAAGATCGCTCTAAGAAAAATGATATTGGCTATGCAATGGATGCCATTCGTGACAAATTTGGCACCACCGCTATCCTCCGTGCTACAAGCTATACAAACGCAGGTATCACCATTGGTCGAAGTAAAAAAATTGGTGGACATAGGGCGTAGACAGCAAGGAAAGTCAAAAGCACCCAGCCAGACCGGCCAGGTGCTTTCCCCTGTAAACAAAGCTTATTCTGTCAGTAAAGGATAATACCCTTCCTCATTATGCGTTTCCGTTCCCACAAGTGGAGGATTAAAGACACAAACCATGCGCATTTCCGTTTTAGCCCGGAGATGATGCTTATCATTTTTATCCAAAATATACATGGTTCCCGGCTTGAGTGGGTGCACTTTGCCGTTTTCCACTTCTTCAATTTCACCTTCTCCTTCTATACAGTAAACGGCCTCAATATGGTTTTTATACCAAAAGTAATTATCTGTCCCTGCCTTAATAATCGTATCGTTCATACTGAAACCACAGTTATCCTGTTTCAGTAAAAACCTGCGACTCGTCCAGTTCTCACCAGATGTTTCGTCCTCTGTTCCGATAATATCCTCAAGTGATTTTACAATCATGTACACACTTCCCCTTTCTAGCTTATGCGATTACTTGTTTAATGCATTCTTCTAAAATAGTTAAGCCCTTCTCCAGACCTTCTTTATCAATAATTAATGGCGGAAGAAATTTTACTACTTCATCATTCGGCCCTGAAGTTTCTACAATTAACCCGCGTTCAAAAGCTTCTGCACAAATTTTTCCGGAGATCCCTTCCTCTTCAATAGCAATTCCTTGCATCAAGCCTCTGCCTCTTGCTTCTCCTTTTAGCTGTGGATATTTTTCAATCAGGTTTTCAACTCCATCACGTAAGAAATGTGCTTTTTCCTGTACTGCTTCACCAAATGCTGGAGTTTCCCAGTTTTTCAATGCTTCCGTAGCAGCGATAAAGGCCAAATTGTTTCCGCGGAAGGTACCATTGTGCTCACCAGGTCCCCATTGGTCGTACTCTGGTTTGATCAGTGTAATCGCCATTGGTAAACCAATTCCCCCAATAGACTTGGATAGGCAGACCACATCTGGCTCAATTCCGGCGGGCTCAAAGCTGAAGTAAGTGCCGGTCCGTCCGTTACCGGCTTGCACATCATCCACAATTAGTAAAATGTCCCAACGCTTACAAAGTGCCTCTACCTTTTTGAGCCAGCTCATTCTTGCTGCATTAATGCCACCTTCACCCTGTACGGTTTCTAATATAATAGCAGCTGGGAGCGCTACTCCGCTTCCGCTATCTTCTAAAAATCGTTCTAAATAAGCAAGAGAATCCTGGTCTTCCACATAATCATCAAATGGCATCGATACCGTATGATGGAGTGGTACCCCTGCCCCGTGCCGCTTAAAGGAATTAGCAGTAACCGATAAAGAACCAATTGTCATGCCATGAAACGCATTTGTAAAGCTGATAACCGAATCTCTGCCCGTTACCTTTCGAGCAATCTTCAGTGCACTTTCTACGGTATTTGTCCCCGTTGGACCCGGAAACATAATTTTATAATCGAGGTTACGAGGTTTTAAGATTACTTCATTGAAGCGTTCAAGGAAGTTTTTCCTAGGGGTCGTGCCCATGTCGAGGCTATGAATGATCCCGTCATTCTGTATATATTCAATAATTCTATCTTGCATCGCTTGATCATTATGACCATAGTTTAATGTTCCAGCACCAGCAAAAAAATCAATATATTCTTTTCCATCTGTATCCCAAAGCTTATACCCTTTGGCTTTTTCAAAAATCGTCGGCCAGCCTCTACTATAGCTGCGAACCGCCGATTCCATTTCTTCAAACGTTTTCATCTTCGTATCTTGTATCACTGCAATAGTCATCAAATCATCCTTTATCCTTTTTTATAGGTCCGATTTTAAATAACAGCTCATCTTCGTGACCTTCCTGTGGGAAGTCCGTGGAAGTAAAATAATCTGTGATGATACAATTCGTTTCCAGACTCCGGGCAAGCCCTTTAAACAAATTGGTGGAAGCTACATTGGATGGAGAAACGGTCGCTTCAAGATATTGCACCTTTTCACACGCAACACGGCCCAATAATTCCTTCAGCATTCTGCTAGCCAATCCTTTTCCCCTACCTGACTCGTGAACTGCTACTTGCCAAATGAATAAAGTGTTGGCTTTTTTGGGGTGAATATATCCAGAAATAAAACCACATACGTTTTCATCCTCTGTTGCAACAATAGATGTTTCGGAAAAAATATCACACCACATCAAATAGCTATAGGAGGAATTTAAATCCAACACCCCAGTATGCTTTATTAGCTCCCAAACTGCAGCACCATCCTTTTTTGCAGGACTACGAAAAGATACTTCTGTTTTAGGTTGCACAGTCTGTTCTACTGCATTTCCATTCTGATTCCTAATGCTCACACCTCCTATTTCCTCTTTAAAACACGTATAATATAAGGCTAACGGCAATGCAGGTGAGCGTCAAAACGGATTAAACATGGTATAGCGTGTTTAATCACGATATACCAGGCTGAGAGGAAAATGAACATAACCTATCTATTAATAACTATTAGATCGTCAGGAATAAACCGAATTTTGCGTCAGATACAAAGTGAAACTTCATTTGGTGGGGGTTCCCTTCCTCCCCCCTTAAAATGCTTGATTGTTTCCCGCATTCTTGAAGTGGGAGTCTTACTGCCAGTTAAGGCGGGATAAAAATACCCATCAACAAAGGGAAAATTATGTAGTTCATGCTATACTTGTGTAAGAAAATGAAAAGAAGGTGGCATACATATCATGAAACCATTACGAAAACAGTCCAAGCTATTAATCACTTTTTTTAGCGTCGTATTGCTTATAGCGCTCCTAAGTGCTTGTGGCGACAGTACAGAAAATGATGCACAGCAGGAGATTTCGGACTATCCAGAAGGGGTAGACGAGAACCCAATTGTGACAATTACGATGGAAAATGATGAACAAATTACTGCGGAATTGTATCCTGAAGTAGCGCCAAACACAGTCGCTAATTTCATTTCCCTCATCGAAGAAGGCTTTTATAATGGGCTTACGTTTCATAGAATTGAGCCTGGCTTCGTCATCCAAGGAGGCGATCCAGAAGGGAATGGAACAGGCGGTCCTGGATACTCCATTGCAGGTGAATTTTCATCGAACGGGTTCGAAAATGAAATGAAGCATGATAGAGGTGTTTTATCTATGGCAAGATCTGGGGCACCTGATTCCGCTGGTTCCCAGTTCTTTATTATGCTTGAAAACTCACCCCATTTAGATGGTGACTATGCCGCATTTGGGGAGGTTACAGAGGGGATAGAAACAGTGGATAATATTGTTGCTTCAGGAGAAACAGCTGTAATGAAAAAGGTCGAAGTTGATACCAAAGGGTATGATTATCCGGAGCCTGAAAAACAATAACAGAATGTAAAAGGAACAGAGACCAGCAAATCGGTATCTCTGTTCCTTTTATCTTTATGTTGAACGATTCAAAATTTCATTTAGAAAGCTTTCGCCTTCAGCTGTAGGAGGAAGGTTAAAGAAATCACATAAAGTTGCCCCCACGTCTGCCATGGTTGATCGTTCTCCGATTGATACTGGATTTACTCTGTCACCAAACACCATAATCGGGACAAACTCTCTCGTATGGTTCGAATGACCAATTGTAGGATCATTCCCGTGATCCGCCATCACAATAAGAATATCTTCTTTTGCCATTTGGGGTATAAACGTCTCCCGTAACCATTTGTCTATTTCATTTAATAATGCAGCATACCACTGTGTGTCTTCCGCATGTCCAGCTAAATCCGTTTCCTGAATATTAACTAGAAATGCAGCCGCCCCACTCTCTTCTCGATATGCCTCTGAAACTGTTTGGAGCAATTCTGTCGTGTTGACAATAGGATTTGCGGGGCCCTTTCCGTGCAGCACGTCTGCAGTTTTGCCTAATCGATAAACTTTCAGTTGGTGGGCCGCTGCGATCATAGGAAATTGCCTTGCTATGTCAACACCATATCCCATATGAAAAACATTGTATCCTTCCCCGTACACGTTTGCTTTAGGGGTATCGACGCCCCATTGTTTGGTATTCTTCTGTTGTACGCAAGAAAGAATATGCTCTATAGATGTGTAAGGACCACCGAATGCAATGACTCTGGTAGTATCGACATTTTCACGAACAGTGCGACCAAGTTCTTTTACTTCATCAAAAGGCATTTTTTTGAAATCAGCGGTCACGTTGATAATATTTCCAACAGCTGATTCAAGATTGTCAGCTACCACTGCCGCATTATTTACTAAAAGCACCGGACAATCTTCGAGTGGATAGCTCACTGTGTATCCACTCTTTTCCAACGCTTTTTTTAACTCTTCATGTATATCTATCATTAACCGTTTATTTGATTTTTTCGGGCAACTTCCCGCGATCTCTTGATGTCCAAGATACGTGTCAGCCCCATGATGTGCAAGTTTTGCATAACCATAAGCATTTTGGGGTTCAGGATTATTATCTATCAATGTACCTAATCCTGAGCTATACATGAAAGGAATCTGTAGATTTTCTTTCATAACTTCTCTAATATGCTTATAAGTGTTTGCCTTACAGTCGGATGGGACATACTGCTCACAATCTTCCATGGCTCCAATCCCAAAACTATCAATAACTATAAGTGACATTTTAGCCATGTACTACCACTTCCTTTCCATATGAATGAGCTTCGGGGCACCGTTCTGTATCCCTTCAACTAATGCTATATGGGCACGCGTAACAAATATTTGCGTGCGGAAAGAGAAAATAGCTGTATCCCCAATATCGATCGTAAAATTACTAGGTGCATCTATCATTCCATAGTAGTCAATCGACTCCGGACTGTGCTGTTGGACTGTTGTTTGCTGCTTAAGAATGGTAGATGGATCATCTCCGACCAGACAACCTTCCATATTGGAACGGCCGTAATACCCACCTGCTATCACCTGATAGTTTCCCTTATAAGTATGAGAGACCTCCGATACGTATATAATAGCAGGTTCTTCTGGCAAATCCTTAAAAGCATGAAGTGGGGTAGTTCCAGTCAAGCCGTGCCCCGGTTCACCGTGTGTAATGCCTTGATCTGCTAGGAAAGGAATCGTTTCACAACTAGTGCCACTCGGTCCATTAATCTGTTTTATTGTGATACCTTTTTGTTCTAAAATTTTTTTTGCCTGTAATAGTGTAGAAAGATTATGAGTTGGAATCATCTTTGTTTTGTCCGGTGCCAGTTGCAAGTTTGGAAAACTCGTTACCCCAACAATTTTTACATTAGAAAGCCCTTTAATGCGATCTATCGTATCTCCCAATTCTCGCAGGACAATCCCGCCTTCCTGAGCAGGATAGATGCTATCATCGTCATCCATTACTTTTAGGATAATGTCTTGCTCGACACCAACTTTGGCTGCAGCTGTTGCTAGTTGCACGGCACGTTCATAAGAAAAAATGGTTACAACTTCCGGCTTCCAACTGAGAACTTCCTTCCATTGATGTTTACCAGGCTGGACAAGATGTCCAATATTCCCTATAGAGATGCCGTTGTCGGCAAGGATTTTACCTTCATCAAAATCTACCGCTACTGCTTTTATGATGCCACTTTGATTGATTATATCTGCTATCTTCGGTAATCTCCCTAGCTGCTTACTCATAAAGTAAAGCTCCATTCCATAATTTGAAGCTGTTTCCTGTAACAATCGTGCATTTCTTTTTAATACATCAACATCAATGACATAAGTGTTGGGAGGAATCTCTCCATTTTGATGAAGGGACAATCCAGCTTGTATTAATAAAGGATTTCGTCTTTTCGTTACATCTAAAAACAAGGAAACTACCTCCTTTCGTTATGTCTATTCCCCATTAGTACGACAAAAGGGTTCTCTTTGCCGCACTCTTGTTGTTATTTACAAGCCTGGATTGCCTTATCTAAAATTTGTAATACAGTATCTGCGCCAGACTTCATCGGGTTTATGCGCAAACCGTAATCTTTAAGTCTAGGCTGTGCTTCTATGAAACTTCCAGAAACACGGTAAATCATCGGTATAATCTCATATTTTGACTCCGCTCCTACTGGATGCGTTGCAGCGCCCAATTCATTGCTTTTCTTAATAACTTCCTGTGCAATTGGATCTTCCAACTCTACAATAACATTCTTGGATTGTGCATTTGTCATATAGGCTGCTTCAATACCAGCTATCGCCCCTTCATTTAATCTCTTACACACCGCCTCAACTTGCTCGTTTTGAGTTGCCAGTGATACAGGAGCAAAGGTCATCATCCTGAGTAATTCCATCGCTTCGAATCCTTGAACCTGACCACCACCGGAATAATTGCGTTGCTGCAATAAATCAATTGCCCCTGCTTTTCCGACAATGATTCCCATTCCTTCTGGTCCTAACAGCTTAAATCCACTAAATGTTGAATAATCCGCTCCATATTCAACACCAATTCCGTAAGCCTTCATGGCACAGTAGTTATCATCGACAACGACGGGTAAATCTGGTCTAATTTGTTTTACTGTGGAAATTACTTCTTTTAAATCATACGTGTCTGTTGGCTGTTGGCGCGCATGCTGAATATAGAATACGCGACACTCTTGGTCATTTTTAACAGCTTCTGAAACAGCCTCCAAATCGTTAAAGTCCACAGCTTTCGTTTTCAATCCAAGAATGCGCAGCGTATCTTTAGTCGTCGTATAGACTGGAGCTGTGTGAATAAACATTCTGTCACCAGGGTCCATTAATGTGCTCAAAATGATACGAATTGCTCCTGTTCCGGCTCCTCGAACGAGGGCTGCTTTTTCTGTAGCAAAGAAGTCTGCCAATACACGTTCCACCCGTTCGGTTTGCTCTGGTTTTTTAAAACGGGGTGCGACCCCGAGATCTCCCATTGATAGAAATTGATCTCCTGTAAAATGAATACTCATTTTTTCTACCAATTTAAATTGTAGTTTTTGAGCTTCTTGAATAGATAAGGTAGGAAGAACAGAATTTGCATACTTTAATTTCGCTATATCATAAACCATTTATCCAATCTCCTTTATTGCGAATGCATTTGCAGGATTATGAATGAGTAAATCCCTAATTACTTCTTCTGTGACACCACGTTTACGAAGCTGTGGAATGAAATCTTTTAAAACAAGATCGTACCCTGGCCCGCCATGTTTATGCCAATGCGATTTACGGGTCAAGTCTGCTGATAACAGTACTTGTTTGTGAAAACCACGCTCAATAAAGTCGAGAAGAAAATCAATTCTTTCTTCATCAGGACGATAATTGTTTTTGCCAATCGTATCGAAGCCGATGTATACACCATATTTTAGAACATCAAGGACTTCTTCTTTATTTTGGTTTAAGTCCTGATGGCCAATTATGATTTGTTCTTTGGCGACTCCAAGACCAAATAACATCTCAACCTGTTTACTTCCAAGCGTGCCAAGTGAAGTGTGTGTAGATACTGGTAGTCCAGATTCCTTTGCCGCATACCCTGCACCTATAATCAGTTCTTTCTCTACTGGTTTTATCTCATTTATACTAGTACCTACTTCACCAATCACGCCAGGATAAATATCTGTTCCCTCTACACCTTCCTTTATCTCTTTTAAAAAATGTGAAGCAAATTCTTCTCGTCCCCATTCTGCTGCAAATTCCGGAATGAATGGATCTTTGTAGAACCCTGTACATGTAACGATATGCACACCAGACTGTTCACTTAGTCGCTTAAGACGATTAACATCTCTTCCCATCCCGTCATTGGTTAGCTCTACCATTGATCTACCTTCCGCCTGATAAAAGAATGATAGCTCTGATAGCATTCCTTCCTCATCATCTAAAATGGTATCGGGGTCCCCTTTAATTCTGGACAAGTCGATGGATAAATGCTCATGTGCTGCACATATACCAAAAGCTTCTTTTTCAATCTTTCCTCTTACTGTCTGTATCATTAAGTAGCCTCCTAGCCTTTACTGTGGTATTGTCATAATTCCCATTAGTACCAAAATGTTAGCGATAATTCCAACTGCTATTGCGCCGACTGGACCAACAGCCATACGTACAATTGGTCGACCAGCAATCTCATTTAATAAATAAAAACCTGCTATAAAGAAGAATCCGAATCCTGGTGCAATCATATTCGCGGCATTGGCACCACCAATTAATAAAGCAACTTCTAGTAGTTTAGTCATCGCACTTCGGATATTCTCCCCAGAGTTACGAACTCCCGGATATTTATCTAGGAATCTAGCAATAACACTTAGTAGCATTACTTCAAGGAAGATCACAATAGCACCAACAATGACAGCAATCCATACATTAGGTACAAAAAGCCCGACGACGAAAATTAAAGTGAAGCCTACAGGACTATACACCCCTGTAGCAATAGCTGTACTCGCAACGAGTGGAATAAACCCAATTGCTCTTGCAGCTGCTGCAATTCCCGCATCAGCTTGCTTTCCTTCTGCAAGAAGGCTTAATGAAATAGGGTCACCTGCCATAAGTAGAAGATTTGTTGCACCGGCAATCAGCGCTCCAATAATCATGAAGAATACAACACTTTTCTTAATTGATTTAACCTTTTCACTAAAAATAGAAGCAAGGTCCACGGAACTGCCTTCCTCTTGTTTTTCCCGCATTGCAAATCCAAACAAGAAGATCATTCCGGCAATCAGAGCCATCCCTTCCTGGTTAAGTGTAATAGCATTGCCGCCAATTGAAAGAAAGCCACCTTCATTCACAAATACAGCTAGCTGTCTCACAATCGCCGCTACTGCAAAAGTAACAATCCCCTTTTTAATCGTGAACTGCATGGCAACAGCCAATGCTGGAAACGCCATGAATGTTACAACAACAGGAGTTCCAACCTCACCCATTGGGTCAAGGAAATTAACCGGAAGATGTTCGAATAGCTTCACAAATCCTTCTAAACCAACCATTAAACCCCAGCCATATACTCCCCCAATAGCCGCAGCCAAAGGTGTACCCCACCTATTTTTTGGTGTGGTAAGACCGATAATATCCGTTCCGAGCAAAATACTATGGATTAAAATGATACTAGCTGTCACAGTAAACGGAATTCCAAAGCCTATTACAAGGCCAAAACTCATTGCAAAAGCTGTAAGCCCTAATTCCCTGCGCTTCAACCTGCCTTCTATATGCTCCCCAACAATCGGCCGCAGTCCATCATTAAAGACAGCTATATTCATGTTGGCAAGCACAGCTGCCACTGCCCCAATCAAAATAACAAAGATCATTTCCACTTTAACTTCCCCCTTTTGTTATTTACTTCTTATTTTTTATTGCGTTAATAATCATAGGAATTGCTTTCTCCATATGATCACCTGTAAAACCGTATGCTTTTTTCCCATTGTTTACAGCTTCCATTACTTTTTCTTCTTGTGGCTGTTTACCAGGCATGGATACGGTTTCACAATTATCCCGACCAATCATTGCAATAGCCATTGCTAATGCTCCGCCACCACCAGTATGGCAAGCACCAACATAATAATCCGCCTGCCCGGTTTTAATAGCCATTGCTGCGTCCAGATCTGACTTTACAGATGTTTCAATGGATGAGTCTATTTCTTTAATTAACCCTTCTATTGCCTTCTTTTCTACTTGTCCTCCGATAACTATTTTCATATACTATCTCCTCCTTGGTTTACTTCAAGAACCGTTGTGTAGTGCATAGATAAAAATGCCTTTTCTTCTTTCGGGAGTGAACGCCCCCATAATTCTTCAATTTTTTTGATGTGCTTTTCAGCAGTAGGAAAATAAGCTGAATTCCTTACTTCATCCATAATTTCAGGTGCTGGAGCTTCCACTTCTCCTCCTTCGCTAATCCGCGTAATAGCTGAAGGTAAATGAGTAAATAGCATCTCCGCCTGTTCCAAATCTTCCTTGTTAAACTCTATCAATAAATGATCAAATGCTTTTATTGTAACCTCGCATGCCGGTTTCGAAATAACATCTCCTAAAGCCAGGATGTGCAACCTGTCCTTCAATTGTTCTTTGTTCATTTTATCCCTCCTTTTAATATACAGTTTTTTGTATATTGAAAAAAAAAGAAAAACCGCTTCTTTTTAGACTTTAATAATGCGGCAATTTTTCTTTTCTAACAACCTTTGTTTGCGTTTCAACAATATTCATTATTTCCAACTTTTCTAGATAGTTCTTCACATCTAATCGTTCCTTTTCAATAAGCACTACGGAACTAGTTGCTTTATGAGCGATTTCCTTAGCTCTTGATGAGCGAAATGTTCCCACTCCCATTTCACTGTTTGTGCGGTTTTCATCTGCATTCCACACTGCGGCATCAATTTCGCCGGTGATCAGCATATCAAACAGTTGCATATAATTTACAGAAACTAATTCAACATCAAGACCTTCGCATTCCAGCAATGTGATACGCGATTGATCGATTGATGTATAATCCACTCCAACCCTCATACCGTCTATAATTTTATTATTCTCTTTATCCGCAAAGAAAATTTGGTGTGTTGATACATAAGTCTGGGGCCCGAAGTTAATTGCTATCTCTAAATTTTCGTTTTTCTCTATTTCTTCTTCCGCAGCAAGCTGGGACATAATAATAAAGTCATAGCGACGAGATTTCAAAGCATCCAAGCGCTGTTTAGATCCTCTCATGTAGGCCAAATTAATGTGTTTATACAATGACTCCGAAGCTTCTATTAACCCTGTGGCTAGTCCTTCATACTTTATTGAATATGGCAATGGCATTGCCCCGATAAATGAACCTTCTCCGGCTATTTCCTTCAATAAATGAATATCCTTATTAAGCAAGAACGTTCCCATATGTCCTCTTGCTTCTAGCTTTATTGCATGGAGTTTTTCTAATACCTTTAGGGCTCCTTGAACAGTACCATTACCAATTGAAAATTCTTCAGCAAAATCACTAACCCTTGGGATGCGGCTGCCTTCTTTAATGTGTAACATCTTACTGGCGATTTCTTTTGCCGCCAGCCCGTTTTTTGAATACAAACCTTCCAAAATCCTGCTCATTATAACTCCTTAAGTTTACAAAATATTGTATACTGTAAATTATAACGCTTTCAATTTAGTAACGCAATGTAAAGTTGTTATTTTTCAGACATTATTTCTGCAAAAAGGTTAGCAACATTTAAGTAAGATAAAAATTGTTCACTAAATACTTTCTTATAAAGAGAAATAAACTAAGTATTTTTAAAAGGGATGCGTATCAACTACACATCCCTTTCCCTCACCAATATCAGATTAATAATCTCTCCAAATCCTTCAAAACCTCAAAAGCACCATCCGATTCATTAGAACAAACGACAATACTTATAGATTTCTCAGGATAATAAACAGAACGGAAATTAACTCCTGGGTCGTACCCCATCAAGATATGCTTTTTCACTTTATTTTGCTCCATATCCACATAGCCACCGTAGCTGTAAAAAAGGTCTTCATCTACCTCTATTTGTGGCTTTAAAAGTTTTTCCGTCATTTCTTTAGATAATAATTGGTATTGGAAAAGTGCATACCAAAAGGTGACCATATCTTCCGCAGTTACGAAGGCTCCACCATCTGCCCCACCTTTTGCTGGCACGGAAAATACATTCGTTCTGTAACTGCCATCAGACTCTTCAATATAACCAATTGCAGTGTTTTCAGGCAGTTTATCCATTTCAAAGTACCCTGACGCTTCCATTCCGGCCTTTTTAAAAATATTTTTTTCTACATAATCAGTAAACATGAGACCGCTAACCTTCTCCACGATTAGCCCTAATAATATATATCCTGCATTATTGTAGTAGAAAGCGCCGCCTGGTTGCTCCACCATATCTTTATCTTGGAAAAGTGGAAGGAAATCAGACAGCGTACGAATAGCATAGACTGGCATGTCTTTCCAAAGTTCTTCGTAATCATCCATTTCTTCCTCATCAAAATAGTCCGGCACTCCTGAAGTATGTGTCAATAATTGATGGATGTTCACTTCCCCGCTAATAAGTGGAAATTCTAAATCCAAACACTCATGTAGCTTCGATTGAAAGCTTAAAAGCCCCTGTTCAACAAGCTGACAGATTGCAATAGAAGTGAATATTTTACAGCCTGAAGCAATTCCAAACTTTGTTTTAGTCTCATTCTTTATACGTCCAGAACGATTGGCAAACCCGAAGCTGCCGCTAAACTCGCATCCGCCTTTATTAGCACAATACACTCCTGAAAAATTCGTTTCTTCTTGCAACATTTTCATTTTAATTCCAATATCCATATCATTCATCTTAATCCCCCTAAAAAATTTGTTTTTCTCTATCGAGGGACTTTTAGCTTATCCCTCACATCAGAATAACTTTTATCATATTCTTCAACTCCCTACTATGTATCTCATTTATATTATCACATAATTTCGAAAAATAAAGCATGACTGAAAAAAAGACTTCAACTGAAGCCTTTCTTTCTAATTATAAAACGTCATTGTTATTTTGTTGCGCTTCTTGAACCTGTTGTCTTACGTCATGCAGTTGCTCGTAAGCTTGTTGGAATTGTGGGTTTTCCGTGAGCTCAGTGCGTTCTGTCGTTTGTAGTGATTGTAATGCTCGTTCTGCTTGCAGGAGCTGCTGTTCTGCCTGCTCAATTAGCTTGCTATTATAACCCTGTGCATCTATGATTTCCTGTTGAGCACGAATGATTTGTTGGTGCGCCTGTTGTAGTTGCTCATGTGTACGCTGTTCCACTATCTCCAACCCCTTTTTTAACTAAGATTACTCGTAGTTTTCCAGAAAACAAACAAATTATGCCTTGGAAGCAGGGGTGTGAATATAATAGGTGTCGTAAGAACCAGTGGTCACATAGCCTAACTTTTGAGCCAGTTTGACCGAATTTGTGTTAGCAGCATCCCAGCTTGGATAAAGTCCTTTTTCCAGACAATCCACCATAAGAGCGGCCGCAACACAAGTAGCAAGCCCCTTCTTTCGATAGGTATCTGCTGTCACAATTTCAATCTCAATTCCTTCGTCGTAAATACTATAAGAAGCTGCAGCACTCACCACTTCCCCATCGTGCAAAACAGCAAAACCTGTCCCTCTTCTAAGAAAATCTTCTACCGAATCAAATTGCTTGATAAAATCTGGAGACACTTTGAATAAAGATGGCAAACTTACAATATTTTCGTCTATCTTTCGTAATTCATAACCATCAGGTAATTTAGATGAAAGCTTACGGAGGTGATTAAGATCCAGATCTTCCGGTTCTTTTCGAAAACCATAGCGCAAAATTCTTTCCGCATTTTCTTTATGTATTTCTTCAATTCGCTGTTTCCATGCTTTCTTATGAACAATGGCAAGAATATGTTCCGGTACATTTTTCAAAAGGTCTTCTGCTCCATTGGCAAAAGGATCACCAGCCAAAAACGTAAAATCCCCCACTGTTATTTGCGCTGCTTCTGGTTTCTCCTTATTATTCACCCATGCATTTCCCATATGTCCTTGTAAACAGGATAGTATAGTGGTATCCTTCATGCCATGAAAAAATGGTGCAATTTTTTTCTTTATTTCTGGATTTGCTTCATATAACATATTTAAAACCTTCTCTCTTTCCTTTTATGTAGCAATTTTTTTATACGCTTCTAGAACTTGCTTTAAAATATCTTGATCATAATTAGTTTGAGCATGCAGCTTTTCTACCCATTCATCCACGCTTTGGAGCAAAGGCTCTCTGATCAGGCCCTCTTCCGTAGACAAACAGCTCTCCCAATTATAGAACTCCCAATGCGCCTTCCCGGATTTATATGGCACTCTACACTCTAAGAGAGGTTTTGGTTTAATTATTTTTTGAGATGCTTCTGCTCCCTTTAAAAAGTCCCTCCTATTAATAGAAGCTAAATCAAATACTTGCCTTGAAGCTTTGCCGTTCGGACGATAATATTGAATTTCCAAAGACTCGCCATGCGCTTCAAATTGAATCTCAGCGGCAGGAAAATGCCCCTTCAGCCTAATGCCATCTTCGGCCCTCGCATCTATAGGTAAAGGCTTTAGCCATTGATCCCCAAGGTCGCAAAAATATCGTTTTCCTTCACTATCTAACGCCATGATTGCAACATGTGCATGTTCCTCCCCCAGATGATGACCAATGGGGTATGCCGGAATGCCTGCTCGCTTGAATTCATCCAATAACCAAAGCGAAAGATCAAAGCAATTTCCCGTCACACCATGTTGTTCCCTATGCTCCTTCATCTCTGAAACCGAGCGTTGTCTTCCACGCTTTTCCTGCAAATGGATCCACATTTTAGTAAGTGTTTCCATCGGAAAATCATCAAACCTTCCCCAAACCGACTGTATTTCATTAGGAATATGCAGCATGACACCGCCCCTTTTTGTCATTATATCAAAAGTATATGATAATAAGCATTATTCTAAGTTAACACAATTATTGAAACTCCTCCCCATTACTGTCATATTGAACATACACATCCTGTAGTATATAGGGATAACAAGAAAGCGGGTGAGCAAATGCTTAACGGAATGAAAATATTGCTCGTGGGTGGCGATGCCAGATATTTGGAAGTCATTGAAAGATTAGTAAGGAATGGTGCACAGCTATATCTTGCTGGGTTTTCAGAAATAGATATAAAGCAAACAGAGGTTTCAAAGATTGATGACATGCTCGAATGTGTAGAAACTATGGATGCAATTGTTTTGCCGGTAGCTGGAATAGATCAAGATGGAAAGGTGGAAGCACCCTATTCTGATAAGGAGGTAAAAATCACAGAGTCGTTGATAAAAAAGACGCCAAATCACTGTGTCATTTACACTGGAACAGCTAGCAGCCTTCTGAAAAACATGGTAGAAGCGGCAGACCGAAAACTTGTTACATTATTCTCTAGAGATGACCTAGCCATTTACAATTCTATCCCGACAGCCGAAGGTGCCCTTAAACTTGCGATAGAAAATACGAAAGAAACCGTACATGGTGCGAATGTTTTAGTTTTAGGTTTTGGCAGAGTTGGCATGACAGTGGCTCGATTGTTTTCTAAAGTTGGCGCAAACGTAACCGTGGCAGTTAGAAAGAAATCCGCTCATGCGCGCTCATTTGAGTTTGGGATAAAATCCATTGAAGTAGACGATCTGGCATCACATACCAAAGAAGCAGATATCTTTATAAATACGATTCCAGGGATGGTGCTTACAAAGGAAAACATAGTCAAAATGAAACCCAGCGCACTAATCATTGATCTTGCCTCAAAGCCAGGTGGCACCGATTTTGAGTTTGCTAAAAAGCAAGGAATCCTCACATTGCATGCTTTAGGATTACCAGGGAAAACAGCACCAAAAACAGCAGGTAAAATTATTGCAACCATTCTTGTAGATGAACTTTCTAGTTAAATGACAAGTCCTGTACAATTTTCAAAAAATAATTTATTATCAATAATAGTTTATTCATTTCATTAGATACGAACAAATGGAGGTTTCAGCATGCTGGCTATTACAAATGCCGTTATTTATGACGGAAACGGAAACATATTAAAAGACCATACAATTCTCGTGAAAGATGGTAAATTCGACTCTATTCAAGCAGGGGGCTCCGTCCCAGATGGTTATGAGGAAGTGAGTGCGACAGGAAAGATCATTACCCCTGGTTTAATTGATGTACATACACACCTAGGCGTCTCAGAAGAAGGTGTTGGCCGTGAAGGTAGTGACTTTAACGAAACGAGTGATCCGGTAACACCACAAGTCAGAGCAATAGATGGAATCAACCCAATGGAAACTGGTTTTTCTGATGCAAGAAAAGCTGGCGTTACCACCGTGCAAATTATGCCTGGCAGTGCGAATGTGATTGGTGGCGAAATGGCTGTTTTAAAGACAAATGGAAACATCGTTGATGAAATGATTCTTCGCGCCCCTTCTGGCATGAAAGCAGCTACTGGGGAAAACCCAAAAATGTTTCATGGTGCAAAAGGTAAAATGCCAACTACCCGTATGGGAGTTGCAGCAAGACTTCGTGAAAAACTTATCGAAACGCAAAATTACATGGACGGAGATAAAAAGGACCGCAATCTTAGTCTTGAGAACCTTGCCAAAGTATTAGATAAGGAAATCCCTTTAAGAGTGCATGCGCATCGGGCAGATGATATTGTAACAGTATTACGTATTAAAAAAGAATTTGATATAAATGTAACAATTGAGCATTGCACAGAAGGTCATAAAATTGCTGACTATATTGCACAGCATGATGTTTGTGTATCAGTAGGTCCTACAATGTCGACTCGCTCTAAAGTAGAGCTAAAGGATAAAGGATGGGCAACTGCGAAAGTGCTAATGGATGCAGGGGTTTCCTGCTCCCTGACAACTGATCACCCAGTTGTAGGAATAGAGTATCTCGTAACCAGTGCCATTCATGCAATTAAACACGGTTTAACAGAACAGCAAGCATTACAAATGCTAACAAGCAATGCCGCAAAACACCTTGGTGTTGAGGATCGAGTTGGTTCCATTGAACCTGGTAAGGATGCAGACTTCGTTATCTGGGATGGTAACTTGTTTGATCTGCGAAGTAAGGTAGAGACAGTGTATATTAATGGGGAAATAATAAACTCTCACAATAGCTAATAAAAGAAATACTGTGAAATCAGAGATAAATATTCTTCTCCGTTTTCACAGTATTTTTTAAAAGGCTTTTTACGTGTCAGTATTAACAATATTAATAAGTGTTGAGCACTGCTCTATACAAAATATTTACACCATTCATTAAAGCATCTTTATTAAAAGACATGTCCGGATGGTGCAATCCGGGCTGAAGGTCGCAGCCTAATCCCAACATCGTAGCTTTTAAGGAAGGCTTCTTAATCGTGTAAAAATGAAAATCATCGCCCCCTGGTGTAACCAATGGTGGATTTAAATTATCCTCACCAAGCGTTTCAGAAATGGATTTGCTCATAATAGCGATCGCCTCATCATTTGTAGCAGCAGCAACAATTCCAGCTACGTCGGTAATATCAATTTCTACATCATAAAGGTCTTGAACGGAATTAAAAATACTTCTCACTTTTTTCTCCAGCTGTTCCATGATCTCATTGTTTTGTGCTCTTAAATCCAAGGAAAAAGATGCATTTCCCGGAATAATATTCGTGCTTTTACCACCTGCTTGAATACTTGTCATTTTAGCAGAGTGTGGAACTCTTGGATCAAGATGAATTTGACTCATCATGTTAACAATTTGTGCAGCAATCTCTATTGCATTATGATTAAGATGCGGCCTTGCTCCATGGGCATCATCTCCTTTAATGGTTGCACTATACATTTTAGAAGCACCATGGACGATAACGGGAGTTGCCTTCCCCATTTTCGCTTCCTGGATTGGGCGTAGATGAACGCCGTACAAGTAATCCACATTTTCTACCACTTGTTTTCCCACCATTTTCAGTGCTCCAGAGCCTTTTTCTTCTGCTGGTTGAAAGATAAATTTGACAGCAACCTTATCCTTTAACTCTGGATTTTCTTCCAGTTTCATTAACACTCCTAACACCATTGACATATGGGCATCATGACCACAGGAGTGATTTGGTTGGAATTTACCGTTCACCTCTTGCCATAGGGCGTCCATATCGGCACGAATTCCTACAACCGGTAAATCATTATTAAAGTTCCCATACTCCCCTATTACTCCTGTACAATCATTAAAAACGATAACTCTACATCCGCTCTTCTCTAAAAACTCCTTAATATATTTGGTCGTTTCTACTTCTTCCCAACTTATTTCTGCGTGGTCGTGCAAGTATTCATATGTCTCTATTACCTTTTGTTCTATAGTTCCCATTATGATTCTCCATCCTTTATGTAATATTTTTGGTTCGCTTGAATTTTCCCGCGGCTTTCCACGCGCTTCATTATTTCCGAAAGAATAGCATTAATCAATGATATCGTCACAGGCCCTTTATTTATAAATGTCTTACTTTCATTAATAGATAATGAAATAACAAGATCTGCTTTTTCGGCCACCGGAGAGACCCAAGAGTCCGTAATTGTAATTACTTTTAGCCCTCTTTCCTTCGCTTCTTCTGCAAGCCTAATCGTGTCTATTGCATATCGAAAAAATGAAAAGATTACAATGCTAGAATTTTTAGGAAGCAAATCTAATAAGCCAGCGTCATTTTCTGAACGGTACAAGATCGCATTGCCTAACACGTAATTCAGATTAAAAGAAAGCCAATGAGCGAAGGTAAATGAATGGTAATAGCCGACTATAAGGACTTTTTCACTTTTTACGATTAAGTCAACAGCTTTATAAAGGCTATTTACATCCATGCCTTCAATACTGTTTCTAATATGGCCTAGATCTTTTTTCATATTAGAAAATATATCGTGTTGGATATGTCCTAATTCTTCATCGGATGAGTCTTGCTGATTTAACGTTAAGAGATGATGCCGCACTTCTTTTTGTAGGTCACTAAACCCTGTATACCCAATCTGATTACAGAATCGAATAACCATTGTTTCACTAACTCCAATAATTTCGCCAACTCTTTTGGCTGGCTGGACGGCAAATATCATCGGATCTACCAATAATTGATTGGCTACTTTTTTAAGACCTTTTGTAAGAGAGGGCAACGTTTCTTTGGTCACTTTCACATAATGCTGAACCATTTTTGATTTCCCCTAATAAAGTTTTTTATTCATTTCCTATTGATTTAAAGTATAAACTTCATTATAATTTAACGCAAGTTTCAAATAGTTAAAATATTTAGACTGAGGAGGGGATTAAGTTGGAGAACTATGACAAAACAAAGGAAGAAAAGAAGAAAAAACTCACTTTACCTGATGCTTATGTTATTTTATTTGGCATTTTACTAATTGCTGCCATCTTAACATACATCATATCCGCAGGTTCATTTGAGAGAGAAACGACGGATGGGAATACGTCTATCATCGTGCCGAACAGCTATGAACAAATCGAACAGCAACCTGCCAGTTTCATTGAAGTCTTCCGGGCTATTCAGGAAGGGTTGATTGGCGGAGCTGGTTTAATCTTTTTAGTACTCATAATTGGTGGTACTTTTGCAGTGATTGAAAGTACTGGCGCTATTGATACCCTAATCATGAAGACTATCAATAAAACCAGGAATAAGGAATGGTTATTAATTATTATAGTTGCTTCTTTGTTTTCTATATTTGGCGGGCTAGGAATTATCGTAAATGCTGTTATCGCATTTATTCCTATTGGTATTATTCTTGCTAGAGCGATGAAGATGGATGCAATAGTTGGCGTCTCTATTATTTATTTAGGAGCTTATTCTGGTTTTGCAATCGGATTTTTAGATCCTTTGACTACTGGGTTTGCCCAACAAATTGCGCAACTCCGCTATTCTCTGGAATTGGCTACCGGATCACCATCTATTTAACAGTTTTGGCTGCTTCTATAACCTATATATGTTGGTATGCGAATAAGGTTAAGAAAAATCCTGAACGTAGTATTTTAAGAGAAAACCGCTTTCCGAAATACAACGATAAAAGCATGGATAACGTCTCATCTGTCCTGACTACCACCCACAAACTGACCCTCGCACTATTAGTAATTGGAATAGGGACTTATGTTTATGGTGTTTTCCAGTTAGGTTGGTCGACCAATGAAATGGCTGCCGTATTCATCGCTGTAGCGGCTGGTACGGCGATTATAAGTCGAATGGGCGCTAATAAAATGGTGGAAGAGTTTATGAACGGTGCCAAAGGTGTTGTTTACGGAGCGCTTATTATCGGAATGGCAAGATCAATTGTTGTCCTGTTAGAAAATGGACAGATCTTGGATACAATTGTCCAAGCAATGGCAATTGTATTAGAGCCTTTTTCTAACGTCATGGGGGCTATAGCCATGTTTATCGGTAATGGCTTGTTTAATCTAATTGTTTCCTCAGGTAGTGGTCAGGCTGCCATCGTGATGCCAATTATGACACCCCTAGCTGATTTAATGGAAATCCCGCGTCAGGTAGCTGTTCAAGCCTACTCTATGGGTGATGGTTTTACAAATATAATAACCCCATTATCAGGAGTATTAATGGCTAATCTAGCTATTGCAGGTATTCCGTGGACCAAGTGGATTAAATTTGCTTTTCCTTTAGTGTTAATTTGGTATGCCATTGGTTGTATTTATTTAGTTATCGCCGTATTAATTAATTGGGGACCTATGTAAATGAAGATGGGAGAGTTGTTCTGTGGAGATAACAGAAATAGTTGTTTATAAATTAAACATGAAAATGAAATATCCATTTACCACTAGTTTTGGAACAGAACAGGATAGACAATTTCTTCTTGTAGAAGTAAAAAATAAGGAAGGTCTGTCTGGCTGGGGAGAATGTGTGACGTCCGAAAAACCACTCTATATTGAAGAATTTACAGACTCGAGCTGGATTATGTTAAACAAATTTTTAATCCCTCAAGTACTAAATCAGCATATAGAGCACCCAGAAGAACTCCAATCACTTTTCAGTATGTATAAACGAAATAATTTAGCTAAATCCGCAATTGATACTGCCGTATGGGACCTCTATGCTAAGTCTAAAGGAATACCGCTCGCTGAAGCATTAGGAGGAAAGAAATCCACTATCGAAGTTGGGGTTAGTCTTGGTATTGAAGAGGATATTCAGGTTCTCCTACAAAATATTGAAGATAAAACGAATGAAGGTTATAAGCGAATAAAACTTAAAATTAAACCTGAAAAAGATGTTGCCGTAATAGAAAAGGTACGAGAGAAATTTCCAACCATTCCACTAATGGTAGACGCAAATTCTGCTTATACTCTTGCCGATGTAAATATTCTAAAGGAACTAGACCAATTTAACTTAATGATGATTGAACAACCACTAACAGCTGGAGACTTAATAGACCATGCGACATTACAAAAACAATTGAAGACACCTATTTGCTTAGATGAGAGCATACACTCTTATGAGGATGCTCGGCAAGCAATTGAGCTTGGCAGTGGTAAAATTATTAATATAAAAATTGGAAGAGTTGGTGGATTAACCCAGGCTAAAAAAATACATGATTTATGTCAAAAAGAAAGCATACCGTTGTGGTGTGGAGGTATGCTGGAATCTGGTGTGGGACGTGCTCACAATATTGCAATTACAACACTGAAAAATTTCACGTTGCCTGGAGATACTGCTGCATCATCGAGGTATTGGGAAAAAGATATTATTGAGCCGGAAGTAACTGTGGACAATGGGATTCTTACAGTACCAACAGATCCAGGTATTGGCTATGAAGTTAATTATGATGACTTAATGAAACATACAATAGAACATAAAACATTTAACTAATCTTTGTTATACCATATAACCGCTTTTACTTACTTTTTTTGTACATGAAGAACTTCGCCTATTCTTATTCTTTCTTTTTTGTTGAAAAGGAGTACGGGAAAAAGGCGTTGCTCTTCCTTTAAAAATGAAAGCGATTTCCATATAACTCTTGATCCGCTCCCTAATATAAACCCCTTTTAAATTTTTATGACCTGACCCATTATAAAGTTGTACCAAAAACTAATTTATAGCAAAAGAGGGTTATGCATAATATTATGCATAACCCTCTTTTTTTTGCCTGGCGGCGTCCTACTCTTGCAGGGGCAAAGCCCCAACTACCATCGGCGCTGGAGAACTTAACTTCTGTGTTCGGCATGGGAACAGGTGTGACCTCTCCGCTATTACTACCAGACCTATAGGTTTTATAATTTGTACCTTGAAAACTAAATAAGAGAAAACAACGAATCAAGAAAATGTTTAGTTAAGTCCTCGATCTATTAGTATCCGTCAGCTCCACGTGTCACCACGCTTCCACCTCGGACCTATCAACCTCATCGTCTCTGAGGGATCTTACTCACTTGAAGTGATGGGAAGTCTCATCTTGAGGGGGGCTTCATGCTTAGATGCTTTCAGCACTTATCCCTGCCACACGTAGCTACCCAGCTATGCTCCTGGCGGAACAACTGGTACACCAGCGGTGTGTCCATCCCGGTCCTCTCGTACTAAGGACAGCTCCTCTCAAACTTCCAACGCCCACGACGGATAGGGACCGAACTGTCTCACGACGTTCTGAACCCAGCTCGCGTACCGCTTTAATGGGCGAACAGCCCAACCCTTGGGACCGACTACAGCCCCAGGATGCGATGAGCCGACATCGAGGTGCCAAACCTCCCCGTCGATGTGAACTCTTGGGGGAGATAAGCCTGTTATCCCCGGGGTAGCTTTTATCCGTTGAGCGATGGCCCTTCCATGCGGAACCACCGGATCACTAAGCCCGACTTTCGTCCCTGCTCGACTTGTAGGTCTCGCAGTCAAGCTCCCTTGTGCCTTTACACTCTGCGAATGATTTCCAACCATTCTGAGGGAACCTTTGGGCGCCTCCGTTACCTTTTGGGAGGCGACCGCCCCAGTCAAACTGCCCGCCTGACACTGTCTCCGAACCGGATTACGGTCCTGGGTTAGAAGGTTCGTACAGCCAGGGTGGTATCCCACGGATGCCTCCACGTAAGCTAGCGCTCACGCTTCGAAGGCTCCCACCTATCCTGTACAAGCTGTACCAACATTCAATATCAGGCTACAGTAAAGCTCCACGGGGTCTTTCCGTCCTGTCGCGGGTAATGCGCATCTTCACGCATAGTATAATTTCACCGGGTCTCTCGTTGAGACAGTGCCCAAGTCGTTGCACCTTTCGTGCGGGTCGGAACTTACCCGACAAGGAATTTCGCTACCTTAGGACCGTTATAGTTACGGCCGCCGTTTACTGGGGCTTCGGTTCTACGCTTCGGCTTGCGCCTAACGCTTCCCCTTAACCTTCCAGCACCGGGCAGGTGTCAGCCCCTATACTTCGCCTTACGGCTTCGCAGAGACCTGTGTTTTTGCTAAACAGTCGCTTGGGCCTATTCACTGCGGCTCCTCCATAAAGGAGCACCCCTTCTCCCGAAGTTACGGGGTCATTTTGCCGAGTTCCTTAACGAGAGTTCTCCCGCTCACCTTAGGATTCTCTCCTCGCCTACCTGTGTCGGTTTGCGGTACGGGCACCTTTGAACTCACTAGAGGCTTTTCTTGGCAGTGTGAAATCTGGAACTTCGGTACTCAATTTCCCTCCCCATCACAGCTTGAACTTAAGTTGGACGGATTTGCCTATCCAACATTCTCACTGCTTGGGCGCACACATCCATCGGTGCGCATTCCATATCCTACTGCGTCCCCCCATTGCTCAAACATTCAAGAGGTGGTACAGGAATATCTACCTGTTGTCCATCGCCTACGCCTTTCGGCCTCGGCTTAGGTCCCGACTAACCCTGAGAGGACGAGCCTTCCTCAGGAAACCTTAGGCATTCGGTGAAAGAGATTCTCACTCTTTTTTCGCTACTCATACCGGCATTCTCACTTCTGTGCGCTCCACCAGTCCTCACGGTCTGACTTCACAGCACACAGAACGCTCTCCTACCATTGTTCGAAGAACAATCCGCAGCTTCGGTGATACGTTTAGCCCCGGTACATTTTCGGCGCAGAGTCACTCGACCAGTGAGCTATTACGCACTCTTTAAATGATGGCTGCTTCTAAGCCAACATCCTGGTTGTCTGGGCAACTCCACATCCTTTTCCACT
Source organism: Oceanobacillus kapialis (assembly GCF_044790185.1). Lineage (GTDB taxonomy): Bacteria > Bacillota > Bacilli > Bacillales > Amphibacillaceae > Oceanobacillus_B > Oceanobacillus_B kapialis. Next base: position 1,436,698 of record NZ_CP085256.1, on the reverse strand, counting down.
TAACGTATACTTTGGGACCTTAGCTGGCGGTCTGGGCTGTTTCCCTTTCGACTATGAACCTTATCACCCATAGTCTGACTCCCAAGTCTAAGTATCTGGCATTCGGAGTTTGACTGAATTCGGTAACCCGATGAGGGCCCCTAGTCCAATCAGTGCTCTACCTCCAGTACTCGATGCTTGAGGCTAGCCCTAAAGCTATTTCGGAGAGAACCAGCTATCTCCGTGTTCGATTGGCATTTCACCCCTACCCACACCTCATCCCCGCATTTTTCAACATACGTGGGTTCGGGCCTCCAGTCAGTGTTACCTGACCTTCACCCTGGACATGGGTAGATCACACGGTTTCGGGTCTACGACCGCATACTATATCGCCCTATTCAGACTCGCTTTCGCTGCGGCTCCGTGTCTTCCACTTAACCTTGCATACGATCGTAACTCGCCGGTCCATTCTACAAAAGGTACGCCGTCACCCATTAACGGGCTTCGACTACTTGTAGGCACACGGTTTCAGGTTCTCTTTCACTCCCCTCCCGGGGTGCTTTTCACCTTTCCCTCACGGTACTGGTTCACTATCGGTCACTAGGGAGTATTTAGCCTTGGGAGATGGTCCTCCCGGATTCCGACGGAATTTCTCGTGTTCCGCCGTACTCAGGATACACTCCGGAGGAAATTCCTTTTCGATTACAGGGCTCTTACCTGCTATGGCTGATCGTTCCAGATCGATTCATCTAAAGAATTTCTTTGTAACTCCGTGTGGAGTGTCCTACAACCCCAGAAAGCAAGCTTTCTGGTTTGGGCTAATTCCGTTTCGCTCGCCGCTACTTGGGAAATCGCATTTGCTTTCTCTTCCTCCGGGTACTGAGATGTTTCAGTTCCCCGGGTCTGCCTCCGTCACCCTATGTATTCAGGTAACGATACTGTTCCATTACGAACAGTGGGTTCCCCCATTCGGAAATTCCCGGATCAATGTCTACTTACGACTCCCCGAGACATATCGGTGTTAGTCCCGTCCTTCATCGGCTCCTAGTGCCAAGGCATCCACCGTGCGCCCTTATTCACTTAACTAAGTTACAGTAAATAAGCGTGCTAATTTCTTAGCCTTGCTTGCTTTATAATCCAGCTTCAACAACTAGCGATAAGCGTGACTTCCTTCACCTTCGTACGATAAGTCAACATCGATTCCCTAACGGTCATCGTGTTCCCTTTATCTCCTACAGCTCAGTCCAGTCCGTACATCGCCGAACAGTTGTTCAAGCTTTTTATTTGATGTCGTTGTTACTCTTATTTAGTTTTCAAGGTACAAATGAGAGAATTGCTCCCTCAAAACTGAACCAAACAACCAAGTATGTCCTTACCGGAAGGCTCTCGCAAGAGAACCTTCGGCGTTCCGTTAGTCCAGCTACAGTGCTCAACGACTAGTAAACTTCCTTCACCTCCGTACGATAAGTCAACAACAATTCGCTACGCTCATTGTGTTTCCTTTATCTCCTTCGGTTCAGTCCAGTTTATACGTCGCTAATCGAGCCCTTTCGCCTTCTTAATTATCCTTAGAAAGGAGGTGATCCAGCCGCACCTTCCGATACGGCTACCTTGTTACGACTTCACCCCAATCATTGGTCCCACCTTCGGCGGCTGGCTCCAAAAGGTTACCTCACCGACTTCGGGTGTTACCAACTCTCGTGGTGTGACGGGCGGTGTGTACAAGGCCCGGGAACGTATTCACCGCGGCATGCTGATCCGCGATTACTAGCGATTCCGGCTTCATGCAGGCGAGTTGCAGCCTGCAATCCGAACTGAGAATGGTTTTATGGGATTTGCTTGACCTCGCGGTTTTGCTTCCCTTTGTTCCATCCATTGTAGCACGTGTGTAGCCCAGGTCATAAGGGGCATGATGATTTGACGTCATCCCCACCTTCCTCCGGTTTGTCACCGGCAGTCACCTTAGAGTGCCCAACTAAATGCTGGCAACTAAGATCAAGGGTTGCGCTCGTTGCGGGACTTAACCCAACATCTCACGACACGAGCTGACGACAACCATGCACCACCTGTCACTCTGTCCCCGAAGGGAACTTCCTATCTCTAGGAATAGCAGAGGATGTCAAGACCTGGTAAGGTTCTTCGCGTTGCTTCGAATTAAACCACATGCTCCACCGCTTGTGCGGGCCCCCGTCAATTCTTTTGAGTTTCAGCCTTGCGGCCGTACTCCCCAGGCGGAGTGCTTAATGCGTTAACTTCAGCACTAAGGGGCGGAAACCCCCTAACACCTAGCACTCATCGTTTACGGCGTGGACTACCAGGGTATCTAATCCTGTTCGCTCCCCACGCTTTCGCTCCTCAGCGTCAGTTACAGACCAGAGAGTCGCCTTCGCCACTGGTGTTCCTCCACATCTCTACGCATTTCACCGCTACACGTGGAATTCCACTCTCCTCTTCTGTACTCAAGTCCTCCAGTTTCCAATGACCGTTCGCGGTTGAGCCGCGAGATTTCACATCAGACTTAAAGGACCGCCTGCGAGCGCTTTACGCCCAATAATTCCGGACAACGCTTGCCCCCTACGTATTACCGCGGCTGCTGGCACGTAGTTAGCCGGGGCTTTCTGGTTAGGTACCGTCAAGGCCGGGTCAGTTACTACCCGACTTGTTCTTCCCTAACAACAGAGTTTTACGATCCGAAGACCTTCATCACTCACGCGGCGTTGCTCCGTCAGACTTTCGTCCATTGCGGAAGATTCCCTACTGCTGCCTCCCGTAGGAGTCTGGGCCGTGTCTCAGTCCCAGTGTGGCCGATCACCCTCTCAGGTCGGCTACGCATCGTCGCCTTGGTAAGCCGTTACCTTACCAACTAGCTAATGCGCCGCGGGCCCATCTGTAAGTGGCAGCCGAAGCCGCCTTTCAACTTCTCGTCATGCAACGAAAAGTGTTATCCGGTATTAGCCCCGGTTTCCCGGGGTTATCCCAGTCTTACAGGCAGGTTGCCCACGTGTTACTCACCCGTCCGCCGCTCATTCCACAAGCGTCACCCCCGAAGGGGATCTGCTTGCTTCCTGCGCTCGACTTGCATGTATTAGGCACGCCGCCAGCGTTCGTCCTGAGCCAAGATCAAACTCTCCAAAAAAGTTTGTATCATGTCGACACCAATCAACATGATGCGTCTTAGCTTCACAGAAGCTGACTTCTGCTTTGTATTTCTTCGAAAAACAGCAAGCTGTTTTTCCTTGACATACTGGTTGTTTTGTTCAGTTTTCAAAGAGCAATTTGTTTCGTCGCTTTTTTTAAAGCAACTTTTATATCTTACCATCACCATTTCTTATTGTCAACAACTTTTTTAAATCGCTTTGCAAAGGAGTTGTCGATTGCTGTCGAATTTGGCGACTTGATTAATATATCATCTTCACTTATAAAGTGTCAATGTTTTTCTGATGGAAATTTTAGGAACGTCGCCTACTATATTTCTCTTTGCAATTAAATGTGATGTAAGACCGTGTATTAATACATATACCCCTCTTTAGAAAGTTTAAACATTATTTTTTTGTAAATGTCTCAATAGCAATTTCATTATCCGTTTTAATAAAAGAAGACCTCCCTAAATATAAAGGAATACTAACTTCGTTAAAATTAGGCAACCCATTTGCCAAGAACTTTGCATCGTCTCGATAACATTCGGTAATCTCCCCCACAATCCAATCATGGTCCCCGTATGTATTCTGATCGATCACCTTACATTCATATGCCATATAAGCGTCTTTTAAAATAGGAGCTGATATGGTTATGCCTTCTTCAAAAGGCAAGCCCAGTGCTTCAAACTTATTTTGCTCTCTCCCTGATATGCTTCCAACACGCACAATGATTTCAGCCTTCTCATATGGGAGAAAATTAATAGCAAAGCTGTTCGACTCTTTTACTAAACTGTGTGTGTAGCGTTCTTTACCAATTGCTACACCGTATATTGGTGGTTCAATTGAAATATATGTGTGCCAACCGGCAGCCATAATATTATTATTTCCATTGGAATGTGCTGTAACAAGAGCAACCATTCCCGGATAACTATGCATAACAGTACCTTTAATTGGTTTCCTCAAAAAAATGCCTCCTTCTACTTATATATAAAGCATACTAACGAAAAGGCTTCATATTGGGAAGTGTTTTGACTCTTTACAAGCAAAGCATCTTGTTGAATTAGAATTTAAAATTGCCTCCAAAAAAGAAGAGCGCAACAAGGTAAATTCCTCTGCGCTCTTCCTTTTCAATTATTTTTGCGGTGCTGAAGGTGTAGAAATAGTGGAGAGTGCTTGCTCTGCCTCATCATTAAACTGGTTGTTTACAGCAAGGTCACCAAGCGCAACCATTCCAATAATCTTACCGTTTTCTGTAACAGGCAAACGGCGAATTTGCTGTTGTGACATTAGTTGTGCTGCTTCATGTACATCCATATCTGGTGTCCCTTGAACAATACTTTGAGCCGTCATGACCTGAGAAACAGGAGTGTTAGCCGCTTCTCCTCGTGCCGTTGAACGCAATGTTATATCTCGGTCTGTAATAATTCCGACCATATTCCCGCCTTGATCGACTACTGGAACAGCTCCAATATTATTGTCACTCATAATCCGCGCTGCATCCTGTATAGATTGTGTCGCACTAACTGTCATAACATTTGCTGTCATAATATTTCTCAGTTGCTGATGCATGTGTATCCCTCCCCTTCGATCATATCTTGTGTAAGCAAAATAATTTTATTAGCGGTAGATTTTACATTTGTCTTTTAAAATTATTCCATTTTTTCGAAACTTTCCTTTGTTCTATTCGTAGTACTAGATATACAGGGGGGATGAATTATATGTTGTTTGGCACGCAAATTGAAGATATTTATTTAATCATTCTTCTGATAGCTGGGGGATTGACAATCCTATACTTATTTTTTGGAGATATTTTAGAGGGTGTTGGTGAAGTTTTTGGTTTTATAAATCCTGTACTCATTCTTTGCTTTTTTGCATTCTTTTCCGCTACAGGTTATTTGCTGGAGAATATTACGTCCCTATCTAGAGTCTTAATTGTGTTACTTGCAGCAGGGATCGCGCTAATTCTTGATACCCTTCTCCACATATTTGTCCTTGTTCCACTCTCATCTGCAGAAGAATCCCTAAGTTATACGGAAGAATCCTTAAAAGGTAGAGTTGGGAAAATTATTGTGCCAATCCCGGAAGATGGCTTTGGCGAAATTGTCTTAGAAAGCAAAAGTGGCATGATCTCCAAGCCTGCTACAGGTTTTGACAATACTATTATCTATGAAGGTACAAAGGTTTTAGTATTAGAAGTTAAAAATGGTGTCCTTTATGTCGTTCCATATGAGAACGAATTGGATGCAGACACATCTGTTTAATCGGACGGTGCCACTTGGTAACGTTTGTTTAATAAAATTATAATGAAGGGGGAAAAGCGATGTTTGAAGGTATGTGGATTGTCATTGGAATTGCAGTTATTTTAGTTATTGCACTTATTGGGGTATTTGTAGCAAAATACCGTACCGCTGGTCCTGATGAAGCTTTAATTGTTACAGGAAGTTATTTGGGAGGGAAAAATGTTCACGTAGACGAGTCAGGAAACAAAATAAAAATCATTCGAGGTGGAGGTACTTTCATACTTCCGGTATTTCAACAAGCAGAGCCTCTTAGCCTTCTATCCAGTAAATTAGAAGTTACTACGCCTGAGGTATATACCGAACAAGGTGTGCCTGTAATGGCCGATGGTACTGCAATTATTAAAATTGGTGGTTCCATTGGTGAAATAGCGACTGCAGCCGAACAATTTCTAGGGAAGACAAAGGAAGACCGGGAAAACGAGGCTCGAGAAGTATTGGAAGGGCATTTACGTTCTATTTTAGGTTCCATGACTGTAGAGGAAATATACAAAAATCGAGATAAATTTTCACAGGAAGTTCAACGTGTTGCCTCTCAAGATCTAGCAAAAATGGGTCTTATTATCGTTTCCTTTACTATTAAAGATGTTAAAGATAAAAATGGTTATTTAGAGTCTTTAGGTAAACCACGAATTGCACAAGTTAAGCGTGATGCTGATATCGCCACAGCTGAAGCCGACAAAGAGACCCGAATTAAACGGGCCGAGGCGGCTAAGGATGCACAGAAGGCAGAATTAGAAAGAGCAACAGAAATTGCTGAAGCTGAAAAAGAGAATCAGTTAAAGACTGCCGAATATCGCAGAGAGCAAGATGTAGCGAAAGCTCGAGCTGACCAGGCTTATGACCTGGAAACTGCCCGTTCGAAACAAGAAGTAACCGAACAAGAAATGCAAATTAAAATTATTGAAAGACAAAAGCAAATTGAATTAGAAGAGAAAGAAATTCTTCGTCGAGAAAGACAATATGATTCAGAAGTGAAGAAAAAAGCAGACGCAGACCGCTATGCCGTCGAACAAGCAGCAGTTGCGGATAAAGCCAAGCAGCTTGCAGATGCAGATGCTAACCAATACCGAATTGAATCACAAGCTAAAGCTGAGGCAGAGCGCGTCCGTGTTGACGGTTTGGCAAAAGCAGATTCCCAACGCGCTCAGGGTGAATCCGAAGCAGAGGTTATTCGCCTAAAAGGTCTAGCTGAAGCAGAAGCAAAACGGAAAATTGCCGAGGCTTTTGAACAATATGGGGAGGCAGCCATTCTCGATATGATTATGAAGATGCTTCCTGAATATGCGAAAGAAGTTGCAAGCCCACTTTCAAACATTGATAAGCTAACAGTGGTTGATACTGGAAGTAGTGGAGCAGATGGAGGAGCAAACAAAGTAAGTGGTTATGCAACAAACCTAATGGCCACTCTGCAAGAGTCTTTAAAAGCTTCATCAGGTATTGATGTTAAAGAGTTATTAGAAAATGTTACTGGTAAACAGCGTAATACAGATGACTTAGATTTCGATCGGATTCGGTATGAGGACCATAATGAAAAGCAATTGGTTCAAAATGAACAGAATCACAACTAATTTTATACAACATGTAGAAGTAAAGGAAAAGCGTTTAGACCGTCCAACTTGGTCAGCGCTTTTTCTTTTTTATTCCCCGGATTTATAAAAAATATAAACTAGAATGTTTACGCATTCCCCATTTCGAGAATACATAAGAGAGCATTATGGAGAGGTGTTGATTTTTTATCTGGTATTTAATTCTTATATTCATTCTGGCTGCAGGTCTATCAGCATTCGCGGCAACTAGACTATCCAGCCATGCCGATACAATTAGCAAGGAAACAAAGTTGGGTGGTATATTAGCTGGAACGCTTTTATTAGCGGTTGCCACTTCCTTACCAGAATTAACCGTTACAGTTTCTGCCGGTATAATCGGAAATGCGGGTATTGCAGTAGGAAATGGATTAGGAAGTATCTTATTTAACTTTTTCGTTCTATTTATATTAGATCTTCATTTTCGCAGCAAGCGACTTTTTCTAGATGTTTCAGACCACCATATCCATACGGGCATTATTGCACTTATCCTCTGTACGACAACTGCTTTCGCGCTTGCTATTCAAGGTTCATGGTCCTTCTTTAATATTAGCGTTTTTAGTATTGCAATTGTCATCATATATATGATTGGCATGTATATTATGTCAAAAAGACATCAACCCCCAAAAGATGAAAAAACAAACACTACAGAGAAAGTAGTCGACAAAACTAACTTTAACGTCAAACGAGCCGTACGCCAATTTATTCTTTTTTCATTAGTTATACTTATAACCGGAACAGCACTTTCTCTCTCGGGAGACGCTCTTGCCCAGAACACAGGAATTAGCGCCACGGCGATTGGAAGTATCTTAGTGGCTTTATCCTCTTCCATTCCTGATGCTATGAGTGTATACACAGCATTAAAGCTTTCTAATGTTAATATGGCAATTGGTACCATCCTTGGAAGTAACCTATTTAATATTCTAGTGATTGCACTTGCCGACCCTTTTTACAGGAACGGAAGTATTTGGCAGGATTCAAGCGATGAATTAATGTATATGTCCTTTATTGGGTTTATTTTAACAGCCCTGACAATGGTAATTATTAAACGGGATAAAACAAAGAATGCGATAACCTATTCTATACCATCCGTTATTGCGGTAATAAGTTATATTGTGGTTGTTGCCATAATTGTCCTTTAAAAAGAACCTAATCATGTTCACTTACATGATTAGGTTCTTTCATAGAAACCCCCTTCAACCCTACATAAAGTGAAACTTCATTTGGTGATGGGATTCCCTTCCTTCCCCTCCAATTGTTAGTTGAACGAATCGGATCTTTCCTGGCATTTGCTCCCCCACTTAGAATACTTGATTGCTTCTGCCTTCTAGAAGTGGGGGTCTTATTAGCCAGTTATGGCGGAATTAATTTACCTCTCTAAAAACCTCTCTAAATTTAGGAGAATTACCCATGCAAGAAAAGGGTTTAGAACATTTAATGGAGTAATGACCTAATATTGGAGATGTGATATATGAAGCTTAGAAAATTTGTTGATCCATTACCAGTCATGGATACGATAAAGCCAAAGAAGCAAGGAAGAAAAGGATCTTATTATGAAGTTGGTATGAGGGAATTCAAACAAAAGTTGCATCGTGATTTGCCACCTACTACACTTTGGGGGTATGAGAGTCAATTTCCCGGCCCGACGTTTGAGGTTACTCAAGGAGAAGCCACACATGTAAAATGGTTGAACCATTTACCAGACAGACATATCCTGCCCGTTGATACCTCCATACACAGCCTTGCCAGCCAACCTATAGTGCGGACCGTTACACATTTACATGGAAGTGTAACAAAGCCAGATAGTGATGGTTACCCAGAAGCGTGGTTTACAAGAAACTTCCAGCAAACAGGACCTGTCTTTACACGTAAGGTATACGAATACCCAAACAATCAGCGAGCCACCACACTTTGGTATCATGACCATGCCATGGGAATAACCAGACTGAACGTTTATGCTGGCCTTGTAGGTGCATATATTATACGTGACAAAAAAGAAAAAAACCTAAAGCTTCCTTCTGGTAATTATGAGATTCCCCTGATATTACTTGACCGGTCTTTTCACTCTAACGGCTCTTTAAAATACCCCAATCAGCCAGAAGATGCCTCATCCGAACTCCCAAACCCATCTATCGTGCCAGCCTATTTAGGGGAAACAATTTTAGTTAACGGAAAGGTTTGGCCATACCTCGAAGTGGAACCACGAAAGTACCGCTTTCGACTGATTAATGCATCTAATACAAGGACATATCAAATGTATCTGGACAACGACCATCCGTTTCTACAAATTGGTTCAGATGGCGGCCTATTACGAGCTCCTTTAGAGTTACGTAGATTAACATTGGAACCTGCAGAAAGAGCGGATATAATTATCGATTTCTCAACATTAAATGAAGAAATGATAAGACTGAAGAATGATTTAGGAGAAGACGCTGATCCTGAGGATGAAACACATGATGTGATGCAATTTAGAGTGAATAAGCCATTAAGGAGTAACGATACAAGCAGGGTTCCAAACACATTATCTAACATTCCTTCCTTGAAAAGCAATCGCATTCAAGCAATTCGAAAACTAAAACTACTTGGATCAGAGGATGAGTTTGGGAGGCCTCTTCTGCTTTTAGATAATAAAATGTGGCATGATCCTGTAACAGAGACACCGAGATTAAATACAACCGAAGTATGGGAATTTATGAACGTAACGAATTTTACCCATCCTATCCATCTTCACCTTGTTCAATTTCAAGTAATTGATCGACAACCTTTTGATTTAGAACAATATAATGCAGATGGAAGCATGGTATACACTGAGCCTGCCTCCCCCCCTCAACCAAACGAGCGTGGCTGGAAGGATACCATTGCAGCACCATCTGGTCAACTTACAAGGGTGATCGCGAAGTTTTCACCATACACAGGGGATTACGTGTGGCATTGTCATATTTTAGAACACGAAGATTATGATATGATGCGCCCATTCCGCGTGGTGACAGAAGAAGAAGATATAGATACAGAATAAAAAATATTAAAAAGGGGCGGCTTCTAAATAAGCACCCCTTCTTCCCCTAACGAATCACTTTGTGGTAGACATCTTCATCGCAAATAATGAAAAGTTTTGTTTCCTCTGGTATCTTTCTATCCAAATGATTCATGATAGATAAATCCTTACCATCAGAGAGAAGCAAAGCACCCTGTTCGGATAAATCACGTTTTGCATCTTCATACGTAACCCAATTTGATTGCTTATTAATACAATAAAGGTCAAAACCTTGATTACTTGTTAGCTGTCTAATAATTTCACTTGACCCATTGAACAAGATCGATCTTGCTGCTAGGTTACCAACCGTATCATTAGGTGTTATGTATTCTTCTACTGAAACATTTTTAAAAGCTTGAATATGTTTTGATTCCGTAACTTCGCAAATCGTATATATGTTTTGATTATATTCTTTCCCTATACCTTCCAATATTGTGGCAATAAGTAATGTCTGGCCGTCAGCTTGAGAACTAATAGTAGTGTCCTGTGGTGAAAAGATCATTACCGATTTACTTTTAAGTAAATTGGCTTGCATGAGGACATCTTGATTTGCTGGGTTCCCTTTCACAAATTCCACTTGTTCATGGAGGAGTGGAGCTTTTTCTTCACTTTCATCTATAATTACAATTCGCACATCCTGAAAGGTACGTAAAATTTCCTCAAGTGTGATCCGAGCTTTTTTCGTCCAATTAATTAAGATAATGTGATCTTCAAAGGTTACATCCAATTTCCCTTCCTCCTTTAAACGCTTGCGTATGCTTAAAAAGTCAATAGCCTTTCCAATAAATATAGTCATTAAGCCTATCCCAACAATGTATAAAAACATAGCAAAAATTTTCCCAGGTACCGTAACTGGGGAGATATCCCCATAACCCACAGTGGTAACAGTAGTCATTGTCCACCATAGCCCTTCAAAAGGACTGACAAACGTCTCAGGTTCTAGAAAGTATATAAAATAGCTACTGGCAAGAACTAATGTAACGGTAGACATAATTAAAAACCAGTTATTCAAACGAATTACCTTGACGAAAAGATTCCTAAAAAAAATCATATGTAAACTCTTCCCTTCCTCCTCCACTTTTCTGCAAATCTCCCTTTTAAAGTATACCGTGACTTAACGAGTCCCTTCAATAGGAAAAATAAAGACCTGATCGGCTTTCTATCAGGTCCATCCAGTTATTCAATCTTTTTAATAACATATTGTTGGATTGCATTCTGTAAATTAGAAGTAGTAATAAATGCAGGAAAACGGGTATATTGATGAATTGCTGTTGCATGATCGGGGTTTAGGCCACAAATAATAATTTCTTGTCCTAACAAACGAATCATATCGAGAAATTGAATGATTTTCTGTAATCCTTCTTTTTCTATTTCTCCAATTGATGTAAAGTCAAACAATAACAGCTGATAATCTGAATCATATAGTCTGTGTAAAATGGATGATTCCATTGCAGCTAACTTATTTTCATCAAGTTTTCCAAAAAGGGGTATTAGCGCCACTTGGGTGGTAAGTGCAATAAACGGTGCAGAAAGGAGATTAACTTGCTCCATAGCTTCTTCTAGTGCTTCCTTATTTTCTAATAGTGCAAAATCCGTTTCCGCAAGCCTAGTCCGGAGTTGCTGCAGTTGAGTAGCTACTTTATCCACCTGCTCTCCTTTTTTCTGACATAAAATAAACCCAATGTCTTTCTCCCATTTTACGTATAGCATAAATACCGCCATGGGGTCTTCCTTTGTTCTCATGACAACCTCTAACTCGGTCTCCGGTATTTCCGGTTGAATATAGGCTAAAACTTTACGATGACTGCCTTCATCTAGCACACTAAGTAAACTATCGCCATATAAGAACTGCTGACTTGTTTTATCAGAAGTCTCCATAATCTCAAAGTTAGGATTTATTTTAAAAAAGGCTAATGGCAGGTATTTAGCTAGCTCCATCAACATTTACTCTCCCTTGCTCTTTATCAAGCCAATCATTCAGTTCATAAAGGTTTGTAAAAATAGTAGTTTTCTTTCCACAATAGGGGCGAAGATCGTAAACGGAAGCTAGTCTACCTCCAACGATAACCTTTGGATTCCATGTAAGCTCTTCAAGCTTTTTTATATACTCAGTCAAAGCAGGTAAGCGATAAGGCAGTGTTGCCGAAATTCCAATTACCTCTGGTCGCCATTTCTTTGCACTATCAATCGTATATTCAAGGGGAAGATCTGCTCCCAGTTGTCTCACATTCCAACCTTTTTCAGTAGCGAGGGCTGCCGCCATTTTTGCTCCAAGCATATGTTGCTCCTGTTCTAAACACAGAAACATCATTCTCTTACCATGCTTATGCTCATTTAATGCTCTTTTGGAAAAAGAATATTGGCTAAGAATAAAGTCACAAATACTCGTAGCCAAATGTTCATCAGCAACCGTAATTTGATTAGTTTCCCACAAATGCCCAACATGTTGCATTGCTTTTGTGAGAAGTTCTGTGTAAATGCTAAGACTATTAGCTTCTTCTCTAATCAGTAGATCATATGCTTTCTGTTCATCCCCTTCCAGAAGATAGCGGGAAAGCTCTTCCCATTTGCTGTTCATCAAATCATCCTTTAAGCCATATCATTTTTTGTGATTCAAACCGATTAACTGCCTCTTCAAGACATTTCTCATAAAACACACCCTGCTCAATTGCTAAATGCTGTTTAACCGCATCTCTTATCAGTTCTAAGTTCAATATAAGATGGTTTGTATCCATCCCTCTTGAGGTCAGCACTCCATCTAACCACACGACATAATCAGTAAATAACTGCGTATTCTGCGCTTCATAAGCTAAATTGAGGTGGTCTAAATGATGTTGGTTGTCCTCCAGACACTTTTTCTTACCAACTTCCCCGTACTTTGTTAAGAGGTTTGGATAAGCCTGATAGATGCCAGTCACAATTTCTTCCAATAAAGGTGTTAAGTCCTGTGTCATGTTTTTCATTCTGCAACCACCTTGTATTTTCTAACTTTCGGCACCACACTTGCTAATTCTTGATCGGGGTATTTTTTCTCAAGCTCATGAATTCGTTTATAATCTTCACCAGTAACCCAATTCATATAATCCTCTTTAGATTCCCAACATATCTGTACAGTAAGTTCTCCTTTTTTCCGTTCATTTTGCAGGAGCTGGAACTGTAAGAACCCAGGTGCTTTATCAACTAAACCCGATCGATTTCGGTAAATATCAATAACCTCGTCTTCTTTCCCCTCTGGTACATCAAAAATGGAATGTACAATATACATGGTTATCCTCCCATCAACACGGCCAAACTATTTGATTTATATCACAAATACTATTTTCTAATTTTAACATTCCTGTCTAGAGGTGACCAGTTGGAGGGGTTATTGTCGTATAATGTAATATCATAGCAGAGCTATTTAATTCGCAAGTAGTCATATGAATTCCAAAATCCCAACAATATGAAACCAGGCTGAACTTCTTCTATAACAACAAAACCGCATAATGCCACTCTGGCATCATGCGGTTATAAATTCAAAAATTAAAACTATGAACCATTCCACTATTATCCGATAAACGATCTTCTTTCACTTCTATAGAAAATTGCTTTTTCTGGATAATCAGTTATGATTGCCCCTACTCGTAAATCCAGAAGTTGTTTTATATCATTACTTTCATTTACAGTCCAAACACGCAGCAAAGGTAAAATTTCTTGCCATTTTTTTGCTTGTTGAAAAGCTACTTTACTAGAGACATGCAATGATTCTAATTCAAAAGCTTCCAAGTAATCGTCAGGACGGCTAACTGGATGGTTGAGGAGCCATGCAATATTAGCTTGGGGATTGATTCGTTTCATGTTCACTAATGTTGGTAAATGAAAAGAAGAATAGACTATTTTTCTTCCATTGCCATAATTAGCTACGATGTCATTTACACGTTCTTCCAATCCCACATAGGGTTCAATATAGGTCTTTAATTCAATGTTTAATTCTGTATCGTAGGGTTCAAGTAACTCAAGAACCTCTTGCAATGTTGGTACCTTTTCTGCTCTCCATTCATTCGTAAAACTTGCAAGGTGTGAGAATCGGTTCCCTGTACTAAATTGGCTAATTTCTTCCATGGTAAGATCTTTGATTAAACCGCTGCCATCTGTTGTTCTGTCTATGCTTTCATCATGGATAACGACTACCTCTCCATCCTTTGTTAAGTGAACATCCAATTCCAAGCCATCGACACCATCTTCTACAGCATTCAAGAAACCAATTAATGAATTTTCTGGAAAGGTACCCATAGATCCTCTATGGCCATATATCTTTGTCATACAATCCTTCCTTTCAAATTAATACGAGACTACTAATTTTTTCATAACCTTTAGAACTAGAGATTGATGATCACAATCACCTTTATGTATGTTAGATTGTTAGCTTCCTCTTCCATTTAACCATAAGCTAGTTAGAAATATGGACTGTTTACCGAAGTTTTACTTAATTTTTACGCTAGTTAAATGTTAATCGCATTTCTTCGACGTGTAGCTTCCCCTCAAGCGTACTCGTCTTAATAAATCTGCATTTGTGTTTACCTAAATTAAAAACCCTGAACTTGTCTCAGCGAATCACAGTTCAGGATTTCCTTATTTTTATAAAGCAGATTATCCACTATCCGACCGTAGAATGCTCTAATTCTTGTCCGAGGCGTCGTTGTACGAGGCGCAATCGAATAAAGAAGCCAATTGCGGCACAGGTTAATCCTAGCGTTATACCTACCCAAAGGCCGAATGGTCCAAGGTTTGTAAAGGCAGATAAAGCATAACCTGAAGGGATACCGATTCCCCAGTAAGATAAAAGCGCGATAACAAAAGGTATTTTCACATCCGTGTAACCTCTTAAAGCACCTTGTAGTCCAGCCTGGGTGGCATCTGAAATTTGATAAACGATAGCAATGATAAAAAATTGCCCTGCCATTGCAACCACCTTTGGATCTTCTGTATATAAATAGGCAATAGGTTCTCGGAATAAATACAAGAATATTGCCCCGGTAGCTAAGAATAATACTCCACCAAGTACTCCCATTAAGCTGTACTGTTTAGCTGCCTGGAGTTTTTTTCCCCCGACAGAATAACCAACAACAATGGTAAGAGCCATAGAGATACTAAGTGGTATCATAAACATGAGCGTCGTAAAGCTTAGCGCAACCTGGTTTGCTGCCACTGTTACAGCTGAAAACATAATCCCCATTAACAATGTAACAACAGAGAAAATGCTTGATTCAAAGAAAATAGATAAACCGATTGGAATACCAATTCCAAGTTGCTTCTTCCATGCTTTTAATGACGGTTTAAACCACTCCACAAAAATTCGGTAATTCCGTACAGAGCTAATCCTAAAAGTCATCAAAATACTAAATAGTAAAATGATCCAGTATGTGATGGCAGTCGCATAACCGGCCCCAATACCTCCTAAGGCTGGCAATCCAAAATTCCCAAAAATAAAACCGTAGTTTAATAAGGCGTTAAAAGGGACGGCCATGACCGTAATAAACATCGTAATTCTTGTAAATCCTTGCCCATCAAAAAAGTTTCGTAATACGTTTGAAAGAAATAAAGGAATAATTCCAAGCGAAAGGCCAATTAAATAATGTAGGGCAATATGCTCCACACCCTGCTCAAGATTCATTGTTTGCAATACAGGTTTTAATACGATACTTCCAATTAGCAAAACCGTTACCGCAAGGGCCACAGCTAAATAGAGTGCCTGCATCACCGAATAAGTGATTTCCTTTTTCTGACCACGTCCGATTAATTGAGCAATAATGGGCGTCACAGCGAGCAGTATGCCATTCATCCCTGTAAAAACAGGCAACCATAGATTGGATCCAATTGCTACACCAGCCAGATCATTTGTACCGACTCTTCCTGACATCATCGTGTCGACCAAATTCATGGCATATAGGCTGAGCTGGGTAACCATGATTGGCCAAAGTATAGATAATAATAATGTTGATTTTTCTTTCCAAGTTTCTGCATGATACATCGTATGCTTCCTCCATAATGCGATATCTTGTAGTACTTTATTTAGAAATTCCTTTCCAAAAAACCTCCCAAGCTGCAGCAAGCTTCCTCTCTGTTCTCTCTTCTCCGCCAAAAACTAATTCCACCGCAATGGAATCAGAAAGGGACGAAAAAGCCAGGCTTGCTGTTTCTGGACTAATGGCCATTTCCCCTTCTTTTAACGCATGCTGAAAACGTTCCAAATAAAAGGAATCTACCGTATCAATATAGTTATAGATGTATTGGTTAAGTTGCTCATATAAGTGTGCGGGAGGAAAGAAAGACACGCGCAACCAAAATTTTAAGCGGTTATCGAATTGATACCGATCTACATAACCACGTAAAGATTTACGCAAGCAATCTTGTAGTGATTCCTGAAAATGGTCGTTAAGATACTCTTTTTCCCTTGTGATCTCAATTTGATAAGTGTCATCTACTATCTCTAAAAACAATTCATCTTTTCCTTTAAAATGGGAATAAATAGATTGTTTCTTCATCCCTACTTGCTCAGCTATTTGGGAAAGTGAGGTTCCATCATAACCATGTGATGCAAACAAGCCAAGGGCAGCTTGCTTAATATTCTCAGAGCTCATCTTCACACCTCCCTTACGATCGTTCGTTAGCAAATTGTATCATGACACATAACGATTGGCAATTACCTTAACATAATAAAAAGAGCTCTCCCTAGGAAAGCTCCTTATATTCGAAATAATTATTATTGCACCTTAATTTCATGTTCTTCATGTTCATGCAAGCCAGAATCATTCTCCACATGAATTATTACATGATAAGTGCCGTTTTCCTCAAAAGTATGACTGGTACTATATTCACCTGGGTTCTGTTCTTCTGCGTCAATCCAATCATGCTTTTCCTCACCATCCAGCCAAATTTCATAACGTACATTGGCTTCTTCCATCGCTTTATCATCCAGCTGGAGATGTGTTAAAAGTTCTACACTGTTTCCCATCTCAACATTTTCCGGTGTTGCAAAATGCAAGCTGAACCCGTCTGTTGATTCTCCATGATCATGTTCATGTCCCTCATTAGTTTCCTCATGTTTAGAGGCATGAACATGCGCTTCTTCGGCTTTTTTTCCATTTCCAACTGTTATTGATTTTTTAGGCATATTATGGAGTCCTTTAGCGTCAGTATGGGCATACATTTCATAGACTCCATCTTCTTCAAAAGATGTTTCGGCACTAAAGGTTCCATCTTCATTGTTTGTTGGTTCTATTTCCCAACTTTCATCTTCTTTTCCTTTTTCCCATATCTCGAATACTACCTCAGCATCTGACACCTTTTCCTCACCATATGTAACTTGTGCTGTTAATTCAATTGCTTCCTTTTCCTTTGCGTTTTCCGGCACAGTAAATTCCACATCCAACGTGTGTACTTCGTCTTCGCTCTCCGCCTGATTTTCTTCTTCCGCATTACCACAAGCAGCCATCATCATAAAGACAACAAGCAGGACTAAAAACCAAAGTTTTTTCATTTTCAACACTCCTTTAGTTTGAGGGATGGCAACAGTTCCCCTCCCCATTCATCTTTTGCAATACGGCAGCTTTTGCTTCTTCAAAAGAATACACATTTCCACCAAAACCTTTTACAAACTTATCTGCATGTTCCCTCCATTCAAAAGTTAGCACTTGAGGATGGCAACACCCCATATGAACAGAAGTGTCCATCACAAACCACGCCAGTGGAGCACTTACGGTTGTATGTCTTAAAAAATCTGGACAAATGGCTTGCATCACTTCTTTATCCAATTGATAATGGCGCATTAAGCCACAGTGCGCACAACAAGCTGTTTCCATTTTGTGATTAGAAAGAATTAATCGATAGGCTAACCTTTCCGTATATTTACGCCCACAATAAACACAGCCTTGGGATTGAGCATTAGCTTCATATGTTTCCTGATTCCAGGCAATCCCACCAAACGTCTTCGTAATAACACCTTGCTCAAGTAACGGCTTAATGTCCCGGTGGATCGTCATCTCGGATACGCCAAACCGCTTACTTAACTCTGAAATTTTCATATGTCTTTCTTCTTCAATTAATGCTCTTATACGTTTTTTCCTTTCAAGAGGCAGCATGACATTCCCTCACCTTATAACAAAGTAACACAATCTATAACACACTTTATCATGGTCCTCTGCTCAAATCAATATGAATAATATGAATAATTCGTGAATATGATGACCTTGTGACCTTTTGTTTTTAAACCACTCTGGTTACCATGGAATTTCACTATCATTGAATATTATAAAGCTTACTACTTGGGGTTTAGGCTACAGAATGGAATTATTATGGGGGATGAGGAATGTGGATATTCATTTACTGCTAGCGGGACAAGTACTATGGAATATACCTTTATTCCTTATTTTATTTGGCCTAATGTTTATGTATTTTTATATTTTTCTTAAAAAAAGATATATATTTAAAAGCACTTCGCAATTATGGTACTTCTGTCTATCTATGAGTATTATTTACTTAGCATTCGGCAGTCCTTTAGCAGTAATAAGTCATGTGTCCATGAGCTTACATATGGTTCAGATGGCGTTGTTGTATTTTATTTGTGCGCCGCTATTGCTTTTAAGTCTACCTAGCTTTAGAAGTCATCCTAAAAAAAGTTTTGCTAAGCCCTATATTACTTTTTCTATCATTACCCTTATGTTATTTGCCGGATTATTTTTCATTTATCATCTCCCTTTTGTTATGCATGGGTTAATGGTTCATTCCCATCTACATACAGGGTATATTGCACTCCTATTCTTGCTATCATTAGGAATGTGGTTACCTTTTTGTTGGGCTCCCTTAGCAAGAGCCGTTGCGAAGGAGAGTTTAAGCAAGTTTGCTGTCTGGAATAGTATTGGGGTTATGCCAGCATGTTTCATTCTAATTATTGGAGCATTTTTTATTGAGGGTGTTTCCCCTATGCACGCTCATTTGGCAGCAGAACTTTCTTTACCACATGGAACCGAAATAAATATGGCATTTTTACCACCTGCCTTTGATCAATTTTTAGCGGGTGCGATAATGATAGTCATTCATAAACTAAGCATGACAAATTGGGGTTAAGCTACACCTTTAGTGAGTGCCTCTTTCTCAGGAAAACACATTATTTTCAATTTGATGTATGTACATCTCTCCAATTAGAAGAGATGGCGAAATTGGCTACACTCTTATTTTCCCAGTTCTTTTGCAGGGTTTCCGATAACTACTTGATTGGCAGACACATCTTTTGTTACGACAGAACCAGCCCCAATTATAGCCTTTTCTCCAACAATAACACTCGGAAGTAATGTAGCATTATTACCAATCCTTGCTGTCTTTTTCACTATTGGTCCTTGTAATGGTTTTGTTCGTGAAGCCATATATTTATCATTACTACTAGACACGCATGGACCAATAAACACTTCGTCTTCTATAACCATATGTGCTGTCACATAGGAGCCTGTTTGAATGGTTACATGTTGCCCTATTACGACATTGTTTTCCACCATAACATTTTTACCAATAATACTGTCTTCTCCAACAAATACTCTCTCACGTATACTTGCCATATCTGCCACCAATACTCCATGATATAATACGGACCCTTGGTATAAACAAGTATGGCTACCAATGGTAACATTCTCTCCAATATACAAAGGCTCTAAATCACCTGCTGGTTTGCGAGCCATTTTTTTATTACTTGTCGGCGCTTTCCCTAGCAAGCTAAAATCATGAACGGTGGTATGATCTGCAATGATTGTTCCAGTCTTAATTGTAACATGATTTCCAATTTCAACATGATCGCCTATTAACACGTCCTCTTCTATTACAACATAATTACCAATCTTAACGTTTTCTCCTAATATCGCTGTTTTATCTATCATTCTATCTTTCCTCCCATTTCTTTGGTGGTGAAATCATCCAATGGCAACGAAATAACGGCACTCTTCCTATCAGCGCGGTACAAAGCAAAAATAGCTTCTAACGCTTTCTTTCCTTCCAATAGAGATACAGCAGGTTGTCGATCATTGACAATAGCCTGGAGCATATCTTCATACATATAGCTGTGCTCGTTCATATCACTAGCAAGCGTATAAAGCTCTTTCCTCTCTTCCTCTTTGTCCATGTAACAATGTGTTAGCTCATTAAAATTTCGACCACCAACAGAGAAGGAACCTTCATCACCAAAAACCGTAAGTTGATAGCCTAAGTTTTGAGGAATGGTAATTGTATTTGCTTCGATTAAGCCTTTACTACGGTTACTAAAATGAAATATCCCTGTAGCTACATCCTCTGTTTCCTTAGTGTGTAGTGCTTTTCCTAATTCTCCATATGCTGTTTCGAGGTCCCCCATCATCCACAATAGTTGATCTACTAGATGTATTCCTTGATTAATGAGCATCCCCCCGTCCTGTTCCCATGTTCCTTTCCAATTGGAATTTTCAAAGTAAGATGGTGATCTATATAGCCGTAGAGAAATTGTAGCAAGATGAGGTTTACCAAATGCTCCCTCCATAACTTTCTCTTTAAGTTGTTGTAATAACGGTCGGTAACGTAATTGGTGACAAACTAATACTTTTCGCTTAAAAGTTTTTGCCAATAAAATTAACTCATCAGCTTCCTTTAACGAAAGGGCAATTGGTTTTTCTAACATGACATGCTTCCCGTGGCGAATTGCCTCGCTTGCGACGGCAGCATGAAGCCCTGAGATTACTGTGACCACCACTACATCAATTGTGGGATTTTCTAGCAGCTCGCCATAGTTCTTATAACAGGAGATTTCTACTTCTTGCTCTGATTGATTTTTATAATTCTCTACAGCTTTTTTCATGTTTTTCTCATCGATGTCACTTACGGCAGTTAGTTGCATCCCTCTCATTTTAGATAAAGAAGAAAGATGTTTACCCGAAATATAGCCACATCCGATTAGACCGACATTTAGCATGATGGCATCACCTGGAAATCTTTTAACCCGGCTATCACAATATCCTGCTCGTTTTCTGTCATAAAAGGAAATAATGGAATTGCGAGTAGCCGCTTTGAAAGCTGTTCCGCTAACGGAAAATCGCCTTCTTGGTAAGAAAGATGTTCGTATGCTTTTTGTAAATGAATACATTGCGGGTAATAGATACCTGTTTGAATGTTTCTCGAAGCAAGATGCTTGATTAATAAATCACGCTCTTCTGTAGCTATGACATATAAATGATAGACGTGTCGACGGTCTGATTTCTCATTCGGGAGGCTAATATAGCGTAATGCCTCCAAATTTTTCTTATAACGATCTGCCCACAATCCACGCTTTGCATTCCAGCTATCAATATGATCCAAACAGCACAACAAAATCGCTGCATGAATTTCATCTAATCTACTATTATAGCCAATTTCTTCATGAAAGTATTTCTCGTTACTCCCATGTGTTTTAAGCTCACGAATGCGTTTTGCAATGACTGGGTCGGAGGTAACAACCATCCCCCCATCTCCCATTGTAGAAAGATTTTTTGTAGGAAAAAAAGAAAAACAAGCTGCATCACCAAGAGTTCCAATCTCTTCTCCTTGATAGACAGCCCCAAATGCCTGGCAAGCATCTTCAATCACAATAAGACCATGCTGTTTGGCAACGTTGTTTAATTCATTCATATCTGCTGGCTGACCAAAAAGATGGACTGGTAAAATTGCTTTTGTTCTTTTGGACAGCTTTTCACTTACCTTTCCAGGATCAAGATTAAACGTTGTCGGGTCAATATCTACAAAGACAGGCGTTGCTCCAACCCTGCTAATTGCTTCAGCAGTTGCAAAGAAACTAAAGGGTGTCGTGATTACTTCATCACCTGGCCCTATCCCATATGCATGTAATGTAAGCACGAGAGCATCTGTCCCATTTGCAACAGCAATAGCTTCTTCAACCCCTAATCTGTTTGCTATTACCGATTCGAATTTTTTAACATGTTCACCTGAAATATAGCTTCCTTTCTGCAGAATCTCTATCATTTTTCCCATTATATCTGCTTCAAGTGCAGCAAACTGACGTTTCGGATCTGTGATCGGGATCATATGCATCATCCTTTATATATTTGTTAAACACTTTCCTAACATCGTATTCATGCGCTGTACCACGTTTAACGGCAACTACCACAAAGTATAAGAATTATGCTTTTGCACACGCCTATCAGCCGATGAGCATGTTTAATAGGAAGAAGCCTTTTTCATGTGATCCCCAGAACTTCCTATAACTCACTGGCATATACCAATATTAGATTTGTTGAAAGGATAATGCTTATGACAAAACGAAGTACTCCTCTCCTTTTAATAGGAGAGACCAGTAATATACGAGACCATGTAGCAAAAAAATTATTAGAAGAAAAATTTGAAACGACAGAAATAGAGCAAATGGAGCAAGGACCTGTTTCTATAATTCTGTTTTTATTTGATAGGCAATCGGCCAAGCTGTCCATCTACTTACTTCAGCAAGTTCATTTAGAGAAATATGAGATGGACCAACTATTTATCTTTGACGATAAAAAAACAAATAGTTTAGCTGATAATGAATCGTTCGTCCAATCATTAATAAAAGCAAGTACTAACGCAGTAGAACTATTTTTTAGTGATGTACATGTTGATTCAGAGCGTGTTGGAGATGTAGTAGCGAAGCATTTACTACATGATTTAATTCATCCTTCCTCTCACCAAATGGTTAAAAGGGAAATTTCCTTAAAGGAAAAAGAGATAGTCGGTGTAGTAGGTTTAGGATATGTTGGACTCCCTGTTGCAGTAGGGTTCTCAGAACACTATCCAGTTATTGGATTTGATGTGGATGACGGAAAAATAGCGAAGTTAAAAAAAGGAGAAGATCCTTCCGAACAATTCACTCAAGAATCACTAGTTGCAACAAAGATTGATTTCACCACTAACGCCAAAAAACTTCGTCGTTGCGCTTATATTATTGTGGCCGTTCCTACACCAATTTCAGCATCCAAAGAACCTGACCTTTCCTATTTAGAAGCCGCTTCACAGTTAATTGGCGAAAATTTAACTCCTGACACTATTGTGGTCTATGAATCTACCGTATACCCCGGTGCGACTGAGGAAGTATGTAGTCCCATCTTAGAAAAAGCTTCTAATCTCAAAGTAGGCAAGGATTTTTTTATTGGGTACTCTCCAGAAAGGATCAATCCTGGGGACCACGAGCATACGTTCCGAACTATTCCAAAAATTGTAGCAGGTCAAAGCGCTTTTGTAGCAGAGACACTTTACCAGCTTTATCAAAACGTTATCAAGGCCCCCGTCTACAAAGCCAGCTCCATTAAAGTAGCTGAGACCGCAAAAGTGGTAGAAAATACGCAACGCGACATAAATATTGCCTTTATGAATGAGTTGGCACAAATATTCTATCATTTAGATATTCCAACAGAGGATGTATTGGCAGCAGCTGGAACTAAGTGGAATTTCTTGCCTTTCTCACCAGGTCTAGTTGGTGGCCACTGTATTGGTGTGGATCCTTATTACCTCATACACAAGGCTAGACTAGCTGGTTATGAGCCAAGTTTTTTAACTGCCGCAAGAGAAGTAAATGAGTCCATGGTAGATCATGTTACCAATTTGGTTATGCAACAAATTGTCCACCATCAAACGCCTTGGGACAATTTAAAGATAACGGTGCTTGGAGGCACGTTTAAGGAGAACATTGGGGATATTCGCAATTCAAAGGCTCTTGAGATATTGAAAAATCTATTAAATCTTGGATTATCCGTGCAATTATGTGATCCACACATAACAGAAGGTTCTGTTCAAGACATTTACGGAATCAGTAACAAATCATTTGATGAGCTGGAAAAAGCAGATATCGTCATTGCTGCAGTACCTCACGACGTATTTAATTGGGAAAGATTAAAAACTATATTAAAAGAAACTTCTACTGTTATAGACATTAAATCTTCCATACCGCTCCACTATATCCCTAAAGAAGTCACACTTTTACGACTTTAAAGAGAGGAGGAATTTAATTGGAAAACAAACTCACATTACTTGTCTTAATAAAAGAATTTTGTGTATATCCGAAGCACACCCCTAAGATGGATACAATTAAAGCATTTGAAAATGTAGCAAATGTTCATTATTGGCATTCTGATGGAAATATAAAAGATATCCTAAGCGAGCTACAAATTAATCCAGATTTTATTTTCCATTACGATATAGCTTGGAATTATAGTTTAGCACCAAAAATAGATGGATTAGAAGAGATAGGAATACCAAAGGGGTGCTTTGTAATAGACCTTCATTGGAAACCGGAAGAAAGAAGGAAATATATCGAAGAAAATAGGATAGACTTAGTTTTTTCTGCTACGAGGCATCCTTTTTTAAAAGTCTTTCCTGAATACGAAAAGAAGCTACGATGGCTACCATGGGCAATTAACCCGTCAGTAATGAAGGATTGGAAACTGGAGAAGACAATTGATACCCTCCTTATGGGCCTTGTTTATGTCGATAAATATAATCAAGGAAAACACCAACTGCCAAAGAGTGTGCCGCCTAAAGGGAGATATGCTTTTCGTGATGCTGTTTTCAACGTAATGCGGGACGATCCTAATTTTGTCTATCATCCCCACCCAGGACATCGTGTAAGACGAGGCAACAATCTAGTAATAAATGAAAAATATGCACAAGAATTAAATCGCGCTAAGATCTTTTTTACATGTGGAAGTCGTATGGAGACTGGTGGCATTGCAGTACTCAAATTTTTCGAAGCACCAGCCTGTAATACATTATTGCTAGCTGAAACCAACAAAGAGATAGAGTCATTAGGCTTTATAGATGGGGTTAACTTTGTTGCATGTACTCCAGATGACCTTGCGGAAAAAACAGCCTATTACCTCACAAACGATAAAGAAAGACTGCGTATCGCGAGAAATGGTCACCAACTAGTCCATACAAATCACACCAATCAAAAGCGTGCAGAACAGCTACTACGTTATATTAATTCCTTCCTAAATACGCAAATTGTTTAAATTAAGTTCTATTAAATATAAATGTGCTCTCATAATAGATAGTTTGACTCACTCACTATATTTTCTCGCACATAAGATATAGAGAGCTTCACATTTGAAGCATCATACAGAAAAAGGAGGATATTAATGGCTGTTACAAACTTGATAGTAAATGGTGGATTCGAATCTGGTACTCTATCAGAGTGGAGTTCTTCCAATAGCTATGTAACGATTTCTAGTCCACATTCCGGGAACTACGCAGCTGTACTAAGAAACGGTATAGGAGCAGCAAGTTTAAGTCAGATAGTACCAATTACGTCTGGTGAAAGTTATCAGTTGCTCGTCTCGTTGAGCAGATATGGCCTTTTAGGAAGCCCAAGACTGATAATTCGTGTGTATTTCTTAAATGAATTAAATCTTGAAGTAGGTACGGGGCTGGAGGTGGAGGTTACCAGTGGAAGCTTACCAAATGCAGTAAACAATAACTGGCAGGAGCTTTACCATGTTACTGAACCAGCACCTGAGACAGCCTCGCAAGCACGTGTAGAAATAAGTAAACCTTTCGGAAGCTTTTTATCTTCTGCTGTTTTGGTGGACGATGTTGCCTTACTAGATTTTGATGGGGAAGGTGGAGAAGGTTCACCAGGACCAACTGGACCAATAGGACCGACAGGACCAACTGGACCAATAGGACCGACAGGACCTACTGGGCCTACCGGCGTGACTGGCGCTACGGGCGTCACTGGACCTACTGGGCCTACCGGCGTTACGGGGGCTACGGGTGTCACTGGACCGACGGGGCCTACCGGCGTTACGGGTGCTACGGGCGTCACTGGACCGACGGGACCTACTGGCGTTACGGGTGCTACGGGTGTCACTGGACCGACGGGACCTACCGGCGTTACGGGTGTTACGGGCGTCACTGGACCGACGGGGCCTACTGGCGTCACTGGTGTTACGGGCGTCACTGGACCGACGGGACCTACCGGCGTTACGGGTGCTACGGGCGTCACTGGACCGACTGGGCCTACCGGCGTGACTGGCGCTACGGGCGTCACTGGACCGACTGGGCCTACCGGCGTTACTGGTGTTACGGGCGTCACTGGACCGACTGGGCCTACCGGCGTTACTGGCGCTACGGGCGTCACTGGACCGACTGGGCCTACCGGCGTGACTGGCGCTACGGGCGTCACTGGACCGACTGGGCCTACCGGCGTGACTGGTGTTACGGGGCCGACGGGACCAACAGGACCTACCGGGCCAACAGGACCAACGGGGCTTTAATTTATCTAATAGAAGGTACTGCATTTCTAGGGTACCTTCTTTTTAATTAATTATTAACGATAATGATGGAAAAATGTAAGAAAAAGATATTCATCCAATCTCGATTAACCAGCTAAGAATAAAATAGAACATGTGTGAAGTTTCAGAGAAAAAAAGGAGTGAGATTGATGGTTAGTATAAGTCTTTGTATGATCGTCAAAAATGAAGAAAAGTTGCTTGCAAGATGTCTTGAAACCATTAAGGATCTTGTAGATGAAATAAATATTATAGACACAGGTTCCACAGACCGGACGTTAGAGATAGCCAAAAAATATACTGACAGAATTTATTATTATGAATGGACCGGAAGTTTTAAAGAAGCTAGAAATGAGTCGTTTAAATATGCAACAAAGGATTACATTCTTTATCTAGATGCAGATGATGTTCTATTAGAGGAAGACCAAATAAAACTAAAAAAACTAAAAGAAGAGCTCGATCCTTCCGTTGACTCTGTTTCCATGTATTATAATGCCGGAATGGATAATTACGGAAATGTAACCTTAAAATACAGAACACATCGCTTATTAAAGACTGAACGTAATTTTCGTTGGGCTGGAGACGCTCATAACTATTTAAACGTACACGGAAATATTATTAATTCTGACGTTGCCGTAACGCATAAGAAAGAGAAACACGCTGTTGGCCGTACCCTCTCCATCTATAAAAAAAGGATTGAAAATGGTGAAACATTTACAGCTAGAGACTATTTTTATTATGGCAATGAGTTAAGAGAAAATGGACATTATGAGCAAGCTATTAAAAGCTATACAAGAAACATTGAGACGAAAGAAGGATGGATTGAAGATAAAGTTTATGCTTGTATTTATCGCGCAGACTGTTACCGTTATTTAGGTGAAGCGGAAAAAGAGATTGCCTCATTATACGAATCATTTCAATTCTCTAAGACTCCAAGACCGGAATCTTGCAGTAGAATCGGTTATCATTATCAAAAGAAAAGAGAGTTTAAACAAGCGGTCTATTGGTATAAAACAGCGACAGAGCTTGAGGAAGATCCTAATCGATGGAGTTTTACCTATCCAGTCTATTCTACATGGTATCCCCATCTTCAGCTTTGTGTCTGCTACTATAATTTACAGCAATTCGAGAAAGCATATGAACATAATGAAAAGGCACGATCGTATAGACCGGACGATGAAAAAGTTCTATTCAACAAATCCTTACTCGAGAAAAAAATTGCTAAAAAGTAAGTTCTCCTCTCTAAATTCACAAAAAAGTGGATTTAGATATACATAAGTATTTGTTTCACCTTTTAATGGCCTTCCATATTGTCCAATAGTCCTTCTCAATAATGCTTTTCTGATCAGGTAATCGGGCACTAATAAAATTAATCAACTTATCAAGTTCTACATCGCTAAGCTCATGAAGAATAGAACGGCCGGTCCTCTGTCTAATATCATTCAATAACTGATTCTTTTCTTTGTAAACCTGTCTTTTTTCTAATATTGTTAATTCCTTTACAACCTCAAAACCTGCCTCTTCCAAACTAATGTTTACATCACGAGAATTAAAACGCCTTTTTACTTCTTTATCGATTAAATGAGGGTAACATGCAAAAAACCATCCCCTTATATGCTCTTCATTACCTCCTTGGAAAACATTTTGTAGCGTCCTGTCCTGAAGAACGAAGGTTCCTCCATGTTTTAAAACTCTATAAGCTTCTGTAAAACAACTATTTAAATCGGAAAAATGATGAATTAAGGCACGCTCCAGGATTAAATCTAGTTGATCTGACTCTAATTCTAATGCTGTAGCATTTCCCTGCTTAAACTTAATTTGCGGGTATTTACGACAGTTTTCTTTTGCCCCTTCTAACATTGATATAGAATAATCAATTCCGAGCACATTCGGAATTCCCAGCTCACATAATGCTTTGCTATAAATTCCACCCCCACAGCCGATATCTGCTGCCTGCTGAATAAACTCCCCACTGAGTAAATCCCTCATGGTATCTACCCAATACTCATCTGCATTTCTTGTCGTGTAACTATATTTATTTCGTTCATCATGAAAATGAATCGCCATGTCATTACCTCCCTTACCTTACTATATCAATTTCATTTTAAAAAATATAATACTATTTATGTATGCATCTTAATAACGATTGCTTATCAACTGTTTTTAGCTCCCCCTTTAAGGGAAAAGATTTTAAAAACGCCATGAAAGGGTTGGACCTAAAATGAGAATACGAATAGTTTTACTTACAATGTTACTTACATTTTTCGTTGCTGGCTGTAATGATAATCAAGTGAATAGCACTGAATCGCCAGAAGATACAACCCACTCCTCCACTGAAGAAGAAAACTCAAACGTTAAAGGAAACAAACAAATAGTAGATTCTAATACCAATGAGAGTAACGAAGAATTAAGTTCCGTTAAAAGCGAGCTAAAAATATCTGAAGCCGAAGTAAAACTACCCTCTGCATTTCCTGAAAGAGAAGTGAAGCCTTTCATTGAGAAAAACGAGGATAATAAATATACGATATCTTATTCGACGGAAGCTGAAGAAGTGGCTACATTTTCGGGTACCCAATATGCTTCCAAAGAAGAAGCTATACAAACTGTCCAGGATTTTTCGAATGGAAAGAAAGTTGGTCCCTTTGAGGAAGGTGCAGTTGATTTAGGCTATGGAATAACTGGGTACGGTGAAGGAGCAACAGGAAGTCAGTATTTTAGCTGGGAAGAAGGCAATTGGTTATTAAGTATACGTTCTTTAACCATGGACGAAATTGATCATCCAGAAATCGCTAAGAAAATTGTCGAGTACCTGGAAACACATATGCTTCCTGCTCCTGGCGAGGATGGAATTGTCTATATAAATTACCCTCAAGGAGGGGATGAAGTGTCAGTAGATGTAAGATGGCAGGAACATAATATGGTTTCTCGACTTCAAACAGATCGTGTACCACTGGAAGCACTTGAGATGACCGCCTCTGTTACTTAAACTCTGTTGGCTCAAGCAAAGATATGACCTTTTATTTAATATTTAAAGCCTATTTATTCACTAGTTATAATGAAACATGTATGGTGACTGAAGAACTTGAGATACTAAGAAAAATGAACATGCAAGGAGGCGTAAACGTGGGTGAATACAGCCATTTCCGTTCAGGTCAGAAAGTACCTAACAACGGTATTTATCGCGAAATAGGAGAAACAGGCAGCAATGTAAACGATCCTCAATTTATCGAATTAAAAGCAGGGGAGAAATTCCCTGAAACAAGAAATCAGAACAGGGTTTGGACTAGAGAAAAGTAGCAAAAAATGCACGATGCCTCCATGTGGGCATCGTGCATTTTTCAATAGTATTCCTTTGTATTTTTACTAGCAGAAGGAATCCTTTGGTTTTGGTACAGACAATCCGAATAATGGTCGTAAATATAACGCTACAAACGTACCGCCAAGTGCTAAAATCCCCCAAATGTAACCATGTAGACTGAAGGATGCAATACCACCAAAGTACGCACCGATGTTACAACCAAACGCAAGACGAGCGCCATATCCCATTAATAAACCGCCAATAATCGCTGCCGCAACGTTTTTCAGGTTCATTTTGGAAAACTTAAAGAGCCCACCGGCGGCAGATGCTAAAAACGCTCCTAAAATAACGCCTAAATTTAGTACAGTAGTAGAATCTGTGAAGATAGAAGCGTTTAATGCTTCTACATTTCCTTGCCAATATCCCCAACTTGCTACATCTATGCCGAAGAATTGAGCTACTTTAGAACCCCAGAGAGCAAAAGCTGACGTAACGCCCCATGGAGTCCCGCGTGTCATTAAAGTCAATGCATTAAGAACAGCAAGAACAATGGCTGCTGCAAATAAAGGCCATGATCCGCGAAAAATTCGTTTCCAACCACTTGTAGAAGGCAGTGGAGCCATTTTTGGTGCCTTTTTCCTTCTTTCAATAATAAGTGTTATCCAGGCAATAACACCAAAAAGAATAATAGACAATGCCCACGCTCCACCATAACCAAGACCTGTAGAGGTAGCTAAGGAAACGGCCTCAAAAGAAGGCAGTTCCTCTGTCCAAAACGATAGGTGATATGCCCCTACTGTAGAGCCAATGATGAAGAAAAGCAATGTTACAAACATTACCGATCTTCCTCCACCTACAGCGTATAGCGTTCCAGATGCACACCCTCCACCAAGCTGCATGCCGATACCAAATAGAAACGCGCCAACAAGCAGGCTAATACCCACTGGAGACACATAACCAGAGACTTCCCCTCCAAAGAAAGAAAGGCCGAACGCTAAAATTGGTGCAAACAAGGTTACAGCAACTGCAAGCATAAGCATGTGAGCCCGCAACGCTTGCCCATTCCCAACTGAGGCAAGTCTACGAAACGCAGAAGTAAACCCAAACCGAGCATGGAACAGCGTATAACCTAGCAAGATTCCAATAACGAGTAGTAAAGGCTGTACCGCTTCTTGAGTAAAAAGTAAATAAACTAATAAAATTGCACTAACAACCAGCCCACCGATTATGTGCGGTGTCTGTGGGTTATTTAATTTAGCATCCTGTCTCTTAACTGGATCCTTCACTTCATTTATAGGTTGAACATGAGTTGCCATTTAAAAACACCCTTTTCCGATTAATTTAGTCGGGATTAATACATATTAAGTATAATACGTGTTCAGCAACTTTATGTCAATAAAAGAATACAGATGATTTTATTATCAAAAGAAAGGTAGGAAATTAACGTAAAATAAGTCGTGAAAACTTTGTAGTCTTTAATCACCTTTTTACAAAACCCCCGCATGCGTAAATATTCCCATACCCTGATACAAAACAAAAACCGAACAAGAAAAAATTCTCTTCGTTCGGTTTCTTCTAATAATATAATGTTTTTAACCAAGTCAATGACCTTACTAATTCGTACGATTTATCACATAGTCGAGTAAGTATTTTAAAAATGAGCTATTTAACTTAAGCCCTTGCAGTGCTTCCAAAGCATTACAATAATGATCCCAAAGCGCTTTCTTAGCTCCATTAACACCAAGAACGGAAACAAATGTAGCGTTATGGTGAAGCATATCTTGCTTTGTATTTTTTCCAATTTGCTTGCTCTGCCCTTCTACATCCAAGATATCATCTTTTATCTGAAAGGCGATGCCTGCATGCTTTGCAAAACGTTTTAAGCTCTCTTTCTCCGCTTCATTTACTCCTGCAAGAATAGCTGGCATAATTAACGAAGCTTCAAAGCCAATTCCTGTTTTGTAAAAACACATTTCGCTTAGTTCATCTACCGTTAACAGTTTTCCCCTGGAATCAAGATCCATTGCCTGGCCTTTACACATTTCTGCAGCTGCCTTAGAGGAATAGTAAATTAATTCAAGTACAGAATCTGAATCATACCCACGAAGTTTTGCTTGACTTGATACTGCTTTCTGGGTCAGAAAAATTCCCGTTAGTTCCGCTGTTGCTACGTTATACACTTCATGTAATGTCGAGTGTCCACGTCGGATGGAAGCATTATCCTGTGCGGGCAAATCGTCATAGATTAACGAAGCAGTATGCATATACTCTAATGACTTTAATAAAGGCTCAATAGTAATAGGGTCCATTTTGTATTCCTTAACGGCCATTACCCAGGTCATGATTGGTCTTAATCTTTTTCCCCCGCCTTGTAAGCTATAATTCGCAGCCTCTGTAATCGAATCAAGGAATAAAGATGGAGCATCGGACCGCAATAGAGGAAGTATGTTATTAATTTGATTACGGATGTCCTTTACTGAATCCTTAAAAGTGTTTACTTCCTTCTGCTCTTTCTTTAAGTCATCTATTACATGATCCCGTAAAAGTTTATCTAAAAACTCTACTTCTGTTGCTTTCTTTACCATCCTTTGAATTATTTGATTTAGCTTAGAATCAAAAGCAAGAAGTTCCATTACTTCATCATACTTTTCCTTACCCCATTTCTTCTTAAATCGCTTTAATCCGTTTATAGCTCTAGACAATATTACTTCACGAGTTTTATCGTCTGATCGATAAACATGGTGAAGTAAATAGGAAATTACGGTCCAATACATTTCAAAAGGATTTATCAAATCGTCGCGTTGTTTATGATATTTTATATAATAGGTGTAAGGTGTTACAGAACCTTCTTCCATATCCGTAAACATATCTGCAAAATCATCAGCGAGCTGATTATAAATCCCATAGTAAAAGGTTTGCTCACTTATTTGCTGATTTTCAGGAGCCTCTACTAAGGAACGCACAATGAGACGTGAGGAAGCTGACTTTAAGATAATCGGTACATAAAGATCTTCATTACTATATGTTTTAATTGCTAAATTCTTATCTCTATCTTCCTCTTGAGATTGGAAAAAGACGAAGGATTGTTCTAAGAAGCTCTCCCAAGCTGTTGCGGAATGCTGGGTGCGAATATACTCAAAAGCACCTCTCAACTCTGAATGAACGTATCTCATAAACGGATAAGTTTGGAGCCAGCCAGTTAACTCCGGCACGACTCCTGTTCGTAATGTAATACGGATAATGGACGCATAGTCTTTCTTTTCCTCATCCGTTAGCAAACTCGAATCCAAAATATCATCAATAAAGGGGTATGTAATTCCATAAGCAAAACCTAGCCGAATTGCTCTACTAAGCCTAGATGCACGATCTTCAGATGAAATATTTGCTTCCATTTCATCTAATTCTTGAATTACTACTCCACCAATAATCTTTGTTAGCTTTCGCCTAGTTTCAGTAGGATCAAGCTCTTCTGGAATGGTTGCTGTTATCTCCTGTAACTTTTCTAACACCCAAATTAAACTCTCCTCCACACCCTCTTTTTGAGCCCAGCGGTATGTCTCCACCATACTAAGAGGGTTAAACGAGCTATTAACATCTTCTCTATTACTCAATAATGTTTTGCGCATATTCTTTATGGAATGATGCACCTTCTTCTTTGTTTCAGATTCATATAGAGCTCTTCCAATGTCTCGCATGTAAATGTACGAGATACTGCGGTCGAGATATTCATTTAACTTACCTTTTTTATCTAGCCATTGAATGTAATGTTGATAATCAGTTGAATTGACATTTTTCTTGTTCAAATATATAGATACCAATGAAAATTGGTTTATATGTTTTTTCTTCCATATGTTAAAATCCTTCTTTAACGTGAAAATATGCTGCTTCTTTTCCAGATGGGTAGAAAGATTAATAAAATATGCTCGAGCATTTTCTTCATTTGTTTCATACCTTAAATCCTTTAGGTTAGAAATTGTTTCTGCTTCCTTTCTCATATAGCGGTCCCTCATCTTCTATATTTCTCGTTATTCTTTCTTTCTTTCTTTAACTATAATACTAACAAATTGTTCTCGAATATACCTTATTATTTACAAAAAAGCGAAGCCGTTTGGCTCCGCTTTGTGTTTTTTAAACATTATTTGAATTTTTTCGCTTAGCTTCCCCAGCAGAATCTTGGACTTCACCTTTTGCTTTGTCCTTCTTACCGTCAGCCTGCATTTTTTTATTATCTGTTAGGTTTCCTAATTGGTCCTTTGCTTCACCTTTTGCTTTGCTGACTGCTCCTTTTACTTTATCTGATGAACCGTTTTGACTCATGTCTATCACGCTCCTTACTGTTTCTTTTACCTTTAAAAAGAGTGTCTAAACATCTTTTATTTAAATACATTTACTCTACTCCACGGTAATACTTCCATTGTGTGTTGTTAGCTTAATACGATGTTCTCCATCCCCAATTACAGTATCCCAGTCTGAGTCATCGAACATATCAATCTTTCCATTATCAACCCGAACATCAAACGTCACATTAGTTGGTTCTTGATTTGTTTCAATTTTAATTTTGCCGTTATTTGAATTAAGTTGCATAGGACGATCTAAACTTTCCGTTACTAGCGAGATGGCACCATTATTTGTTTCTCCATTTAGCTCGCCTTCAACATGGTCTAGTACAATTTTCCCGTTATTTGATTCAACTTCTATTTTATCTGATAAGATATCATACATCTCAATTTCTCCATTATTTGCAGTTGCCATAATATCTTTTGCATGAAACTGCTCAGCATCAATTTTCCCATTAGCTACATCTAATCGTATGGATGCATACTCTTTTTTCGGTAGATAAATGGTTAATGTCAATCTATCTCCCCAATCCATGAAACGAACCATTTTCTTATCAGGCTGGCTCACATTTATATGCACGGTATCATCTCTCATTTCAGCTTGCAAACGACTTTTCTCTGGATTATTTCCTTTCCCTTCAAGCTCTACAAACATCTCTGAAGACTGACTTGGTTCAATTATTAATTTCTGGTTATTTAATTCGACATCAAGTTTCTCCACATCTTCACCTGAAAATTCGGCTGACTCAGAGATAGAAGAACTACCGCTCGATGCAAAGGTTATTACGCTACCCATTGCCCCAATCACCAACAAAACAGAAGCTAAAACGATCCATTTTTTCATATTACGCATGCTTTAGTCCACCTTTCACTAGCTTTGCATTATAGGATAAATAGCGTGTAAAACCTTTTAAAATAAACCTGGTTGCAAATAACATCCCAATTGTAATAAATATTCCTAGACCAGTAAGTGCAACCGAGAAAAATAAATCAAATAACTGAAAGCTCTCTGGATATAAAGCAAAGTCAAGAAGAACGAGTAAAGGGGAAGCAATAAAAGCAATGCCTGCCATCCATCCTCCTAAAATACATCCCAACAGTCCAATAAATGGACCGAGTACAATCACTAAATTAAAAAAACCTAACCCAATTACTGCCCATACTGCCCGAAAAACATCGCCGACATTTGACTTTTCTTCAACCCTGTCTAAATAGTAAGTCGCCAGTATTTCTTTAGCAATTTGGTTAGGGGAGCCCAAAGCACTCGTTATTTCTGTTTCCGTTTTCCCATCCTGCATCCCAACATGGAAATGCTCGTAAAAGTCTTCTAAGATATCTTGCCGTTCCTCTGCTGGCAGTTTTTCTAATGCCTTTTCGAGCTTATTAATAAACGTTTCTTTATTCACCGGAAGCAACCTCCTTTAATAATTCATTCACACCATTAGTGAATGCTTTCCATTCCTCATTTAACTGATAAAGGTATTCTCTCCCTTGATCTGTTAGGTGGTAATATTTGCGTGAGGGGCCTTCTTTCGACTCCTGTAAATAGGTCGTAAAATAAGCTTCTTTTGTTAGTCGTCGCAATAGGGGATAGACGGAGCCTTCGGAAATAGCAATGTTATCGGATATTTTTTGTACCAATTCATAGCCATATCGATCTTGCTTATCCAATAATGCAAGCACACATAGCTCTAAGGCGCCTTTCTTAAATTGAATATTCACGTCCTAGTTACACCTCTTTCTTCACTACTATTCTATAAACAGTACCTCTTTATGTATACTATACACAGCACTACTAATTAATGCAAGGTACTAAATAATATTTTTCATGATTTGATAATAACGTAGATATTTGTTATAATAAGTTGCTTTTAAAAGTCATAAGGGGGAACTTTTTTGTCAATTGAAATAGGCAGTAAAGTCAAAGGAAAAGTAACAGGAATTACTAATTTCGGAGCATTTGTAGAATTACCGGGTGGAAAAACCGGCCTTGTTCATATTAGTGAAGTAGCAGACAGCTATGTAAAAGATGTGAATGACCACTTAACAGTTGGCGATGAGGTCGAAGTTAAAATTATCAGTGAAAAAGAAGGCAAAATTGCTTTGTCTATTAAAAAAGCTGTTGATAAGCCAGAAGTTCAGCGACCATCACGTCAGGGCAGAGATCGTAATTCAAAAGATTTTCGTCCGAAGGGTGGATACAAGCCTAAGGAAAGCTTTGAAGACAAAATGGCCAAATTCTTAAAATCAAGTGAAGAAAATTTATCCACGCTTAAGCGGAAAACCGATACAAAACGCGGTGGCAGAGGCGGAAGACGCGGCTAATTCACTTCATGACATAGATAAAAGCAAGCCTTGTGAGGGCTTGCTTTTTTACGTTCTGCAATTTAATGATAGAAAATGACTAACCAAATAAGCCTAATCTTTTCAGCAAGTCTTTATTGCGTAATTTTTTCCTTGCTTGCTTTCCCCAGCTTTTTACAGCTTCTTCTGTTGTCGCTTCTTGTATGGCAATTTCTTTTATTTTCATCTTACCAATAATGTAGTAATAAACCCATTTCCACTGGTTGTCCGTAAGTTCTTGTTTTATGGTGTCCCATATTTTTTGTTCATTACAATCTATATTCTCGGTAACAGAAACGATGTTACTACTACCTTCTGCTCGAATTACCTTATTTCCATCAACAGCATGTTTTTTTATTTCTTTAAAAGCTTTTAGCTGGTTTGAATTTTCTCTCCCCTGTTTTCTAGCAAGATCCACAAGTCTATTCCGTATCGTATAATTGAAATAAGTAGCCATAGTGCCTTTGTCAGGATTATAATTCTCATATGCATTCCACATGGCACAGAGGCCCTCCTGGAAATATTCTTGATGTGGGTCAGAAAGGTTCAACCGATGAATATGATAATGTACCCTGCGTTCATTTTGTTTCATTATCTCTTCAAATGACTCCATATTATTTTCCAATTAAAATCCCCCTAGTAAACCTATTATCACCTCTATTATCGAAAAACTTAATAAGGAGGGGGCATTTTTCGCTAAAATAAATTAATTGGACGAAAGTGAGACCTAACACCTCGATGGCTTATTCAACTGGTTGCATGACTTCCGTAAGAATTTGTATAAGTTCTGTTCTTTTTCGCACACCAAACTTCCGATACATCTTACTGACATAATCTCGGACTGTTTTCTCCTTAAGCTGCAGTGTTTCCGCAATCTCTGTATTTCTTTTATATTTAAAAACCAGATAGGCAATTTCATATTCTCTTGCAGATAAAGGATAGTGCTTCCCTAATCTAAGCTTAAAAAGCTGTCTTTCAAAAAAATCGATTGTTGGAATGTCTGCAAAGAAACTTCTCACTAGTTTCCCTGATACGACATACTGATCTTCCTTTAAATTTTTAATAGAGTGGACAAGACTTTCGGGCGTGATGTCATCATGGATAAAAGAATTCACCTCTATTTTTAATCCGAAAAGTACAGCGTCCTTGTTAAGAGAAGATAGCAGGAACATTTGTTTAGTCTTCGGGCTATAATGTTTGACACTTTCAGCTAAATGTAATCTCTCCTCAGCATAGTGGATTAAAACTACATCGGGCTTATACGTTATTACCCTATCTTTTAAGTTTACTGGATCATTAATGACACCTAATACGTTTATATCTAAATCTCTAAATACGTTGTTATAAAGCTTATGTGTAGAGACATTTGGCGGACCTACTATTAAAAGGTTGACCATTACAAACACCCTTTACGATTGGTAAAATAATTCCTATTAGTATATTCGTTTAATCTATACTTTTTTTATACAAACACGTTCTTAAAAACGAACAATTAAACCGCACTTTTTTGAGGTATTAACCGCCTCCTATCAATATACATATTCATTGTATCAATATTTAAAATAAAAGGAACACCTGAAAACATGTCTTGGTAGGAATACTTTTATCAATGAAGAAATCGAGATGTGGGGAGGTTTTCTGTGTAACTATTAAGTACCCAAAACAAACAAATAATAATCCTAATAAATCAAGCATAAGAAGCCATCACATAGTTGCCGTTTTTATATTAAGTGAAACTTCATTTGATGGGGGTTTCCCTTCCTCCTCCCACAAAATGTTAGTTGCACGAATCGGACCTTTACTGGCAGTTGATCTCCTACTTAGAATGCTTGATTTCTCGCATTCTTAAATTGGAGGGCTTACTGCCAGTTAAGGGGGAATATAGTATGTCGTCTAGGAGTAATTACGGCTACTTACCCAGAAAGTTATACAAAAAGGAAACCCTCTTTTTCAAAAGCGTTTACCTTTTCCTAAGCTGTTATATTTTACTCATTTAAACCTGCAGATAATTTAAATTGTCCTTTACCTG
This sequence comes from Oceanobacillus kapialis, assembly GCF_044790185.1. Lineage (GTDB taxonomy): Bacteria > Bacillota > Bacilli > Bacillales > Amphibacillaceae > Oceanobacillus_B > Oceanobacillus_B kapialis. Next base: position 1,398,357 of record NZ_CP085256.1, on the reverse strand, counting down.
TCTATTTCTTTTACGCTGGAAATAATAATTTCTTGTAAAGCCTGGGACGCAAGCTGATCTGCCTCTCGATTTTTCTTCCTCGATACAAGTTCATACTCTACGTCTAATCCAAGTTGTTCTAGTTTTGTTTCAATTCGGTTCGCCCAATTAGCGAGCTCTTTTTCATAACAAGGCCAGTCCTCTTTTAGCTGATTAATCACGACCTGTGAATCGCCTACAATAGTTATAGGCATATGATGGACACCAAGCTCCTCCACTTCTTGTACAGCCAAATGAAGGGCAGCATATTCCGCTTCATTATTAGATTCGAGTTCTTCTACTAACGCATTTCTCCGTATACGAAATGTTTTATCATTCTGTTCATAATAGATTGCACAACCAAGTCCAGAATTTTTTGTTTTTAAATCAAATCCACCATCAAAATAGATTTTTACATCATGTGGCTCAGTTTTTATCTCCTCAAGTTGTTTACGTAGTTCTTTTAAAGTCCAAGTGGTGTCATTGGTATCAATAAATTCAATATTTTTAGCTCTTCCTGTTCTCTCCATGTCTTCCGCTAACAACAAAGCCTTTGGCGCACGCATTTCTTCTGAATAAAGTACTGTATCTGCGCCTTTAGGAGTACGGTAAGTAAATGAAATAGTTACTTTCACTGCAAATCCTCCATTCATTAAGTGGATGGCTTTCTACAATATTCTTTCTTATAATGACACAATTTATAAACGATTTAATCTACATTATTAACTAGGCTTTTTCAGTCTTTGTACTTAGTAAAAGAATAGCACAGGAGAAGCTGGTTCTCCCACTCATTACTTTATCCCACCTTAACTGGCAGTAAGACCCACACTTTAAGACTGAGGGAAATAAGCATTCTAAGTGAGGGATCAACTGCCAGTAAAGGTCCGATTCGTTCAACTAACATTTGATTTACGAAATACAAAAACCCCACTATGCAGCCAATGCATAGTGGGATTTAAAAAATGTTTATTCTCCAGTCATCCAGCTAGGTTTGCTAAATCCTTGGAATTCTTCATCAATAATTTGTTCAAATTCTTCTGATTCGATAACTTCTTTAATATCTTTGGCAAATTGAGCGTCAGCATCATCTGTGTTGACTGCAACAACGTTACGGTAATCATCAGGCAATTCCTCGAGTGCTAGTGCATCAAGTAAATCCATCTCTGCTGCAAGTGCGAAGTTTCCTGGTACTGCAGCGGCATCTTCACTATCCACCAAACGTGGTAACTGTCCTGCTTCTACCTCCACAAACTCTAGATTTTTAGAATTTTCTACGATGTCATTAACGGAAGCTTTTAAAGGATCAACATCTTCATTAATGGTGATTAACCCTTCATTCTGCAACATAAGTAATGTTCTGGAAAGGTTTGTTGGATCATTGGCAATAGCAATTGTGCTACCATCTGCAATCTCATCAACGCTTGCAAATGTGTTAGAGTATAACCCCATTGGCGCTGTTGGGACACTGATCACAGAGGAAAGCTCCATGTTATTTTCTTCAGCAAAAGCATTTAGATAAATCGTATGTTGGAATAGATTTGCATCAAGGTCCCCTCTTGATAAGGCATTGTTCGGCTGTACATAATCCGTAAACTCTTGGTTTTCCACTTCATAGCCTTTTTCTTCTAAAAGTGGTGCAATTGCTTTTGTTACCATATCACTATATGGTCCTACAGTAGCTCCAAATGTGATCGACTTTGTTGTATCTTCCCCATTGTCTCCGGACCCGGATTCCTCGTTACCGCATGCTGCTAATAAAAGAATACATAATAGTGCTGCTAATGATATAAGTGCTTTTTTCATGATGGTTCCTCCAATATGTGTTTTTTATTTTTTGTTTACCGTTTTGGCGATAAAGTCACCAAGATATTGAATGAGCTGTACTAAAACAATTAGTACAATAACAGTTGTAATCATAACCGTGTCGTCATAACGGTAGTAACCATAGCGGATGGCTAAATCCCCTATACCGCCGCCACCAATTGTTCCGGCCATTGCAGAATACCCGATAAGACTGATTGCTGTGATGGTTAACCCGCTAATAAGTCCTGGCTTCGTTTCAGGAAGAATAATGTCCTTAATAATTAACCACGGTGAAGCCCCTACAGCAATTGCTGCTTCTATAACCCCTTTGTCAATCTCTCTTGCAGCAGACTCCACAATTCGGGCATAGAATGGGATAGCTGCAACTGATAGTGAAACCGATGCTGCAAGTGGTCCTGTTATACGCCCCACTACAAGATCTGTAAAAGGAAATAGAAAGACTAGCAATATAATAAATGGAATGGAGCGAACTAAATTGACCAAAATACCGATCGTTCCTTTAGCGATTCGGTTTTCCCAAAATAGTCCTTTATCTGTTACATATAGTAAAATACCGATCGGGAGTCCAATGATAAGGGCGACAAGTAAGCCAATACCAACCATTAATAATGTTTCAAAAAATGCAGTGTTTAGTTCTGGAAGAATCTCTATTATTCTATCGAGCATGCTGGATCACCTCCACTTGCTTTAACCGCTCTTCTAAATAAAGTTTCGCTGCCGCTACTTCTTCCGGATCCCCAAGTAATTCCATAATAAAAATGCCTAGAGGCGTTTCTTTTATGTACTCCACTTTCCCGTGAAGTATATTCGCACTAACTTTAAACTTCTGAAGCATGTCTGATACAACTGGGTCACTTGCTAAATCACCGCGAAACTGGAGTTGAAGGATTGTTCCTTTACAAGCTTCCAGTAGTTTAGCTGGTAAATCAAAGTTTAAGATTGTATCGATAAATTGCTTTGTAAGCTCTTCTTTCGGGTTAGCAAAAATATCATAAGAAGGTCCTTGCTCAATAATTCTTCCATCCTGCATCACCGCACAAGTGTCACAAATCTCTTTAACCACTTCCATTTCATGTGTTATTAAAACAATGGTAATGCCGAACTCCTGGTTAATTTTTTTCAGTAACTTTAGAATCGATTTTGTTGTGCTTGGATCCAGTGCAGAAGTTGCTTCATCACAAAGCAGCACTTTTGGATTGTTGGCAAGTGCCCTGGCTATGCTCACTCGCTGCTTTTGCCCGCCACTTAATTGTGCAGGGTAATGACTCGCTTTATCCGATAACCCAACCAAATCAAGGAGTTCCATAACCCGCTCTTTTCTTTGTGTAGTAGCCACACCAGCTGCTTTTAATGCAAATGCGACATTGTCAAACACAGTCTTGGCTGAAGCAAGGTAAAAACCTTGGAAGATCATCCCGATGGATTGCCGAGCCTCGCGAAGTTTTTTCGAGCTAAGTTGTAATAAATCAACTCCGTCCACTACTATTTTTCCGGATGTAGGACGCTCTAATATGTTCATACAACGGATCAAGCTACTTTTCCCAGCACCACTGTACCCGACAATGCCATAGATATCTCCTTTTGGAACTTCCAGTGATACATCGTCCACCCCAACTACTTTCCCTGATTTCGTGTTATACACTTTACTTACATTTTCAACTTTTATCATATTGCACACTCCAATTCTGACACCATCAAAAAACCCTCTTTCATTATGAAAGAGGGTGTCGATTACAAGTATCTCACACTTATCTTCCAGAATGAATTCATTCTGCAGGAAGTAGCACCACTCCTAAATGGAAGGTTGCTGTGACATCAACGGGCCTTTCCCTCCGTCACTCTAGATAAGAAATATTCAAATTGTTAGGATAAAAACTATCATAATCCTCAAGTCCTAGTTTGTCAAGAACTAGTTTAAAAAATTCCGAGTTTGCCAATCCGAGCTGCTGCCTCTGCAAGCCTTTTTTCACTAGCTAGTAAGCCAGCACGGACAAAGCCTTCACCAGATTCGCCAAACCCGTTACCAGGAGCTACTACAACATGCGCTTTCTCTAATAGCAAATCAGCAAACTGTTCAGAGGTAAAACCTTCTGGGACTGGTAGCCAGGCAAAGAATGTACCTTTAGGAGCAGGTACCTCCCAGCCAATTTCCCGAAGCTTTTCTATGAACACATCTCTTCTTTTTTCATATGTAGCTACAAGCTCCTCTACAGCAGTTTGATCCCCGAGCAAAGCCTCTTGTGCCGCCTGTTGCACAGCTCCAAACAAGCTGACATACAAGTGATCCTGGATCAAATTTAGACTTTTAATGACTGAAGGATTTCCAACTGCAAATCCTACACGCCAGCCAGCCATATTATACGTTTTAGATAAAGTATACATTTCAACGCCAATATCTTTTGCGCCAGCAGACTGCATAAAGCTCTGCGGTTTATGTCCATCAAAACCAATTGCTCCATAAGCAAAATCATGCACGACACAGATATTGTGCTGTTTAGCCAGTTCAATTGTTTCATCAAAAAACTGCTTTGTTGCAGTCCCTGCTGTCGGATTATTTGGGTAGTTCAAAAATAATAGTTTGGCTGCATCGAGGTCTGCTTTATGTAGTTCATTATAATCAGGTAAAAAGCCATTTTCTTCAAGTAATGGCATAAATACTGGATTTGCATTGGCCATCGCAATTCCTGACATATAATCTGGATATCCTGGATCCGGTAACAGTGCAGTATCTCCTTGGTTTAGTAAGCATTGACTAATTTCTACCAATCCTGTCTTTGCACCAAACAGTATTGCTACCTCTGTTTCAGGGTCAATGTCTACATCGTACTCTCGTTTGTAAAAATTGGCTACCGCTTCTTTAAGAAACGGATGACCTGTAAAAGGAGAGTACTTGTGGTAGGCAGGATTATCCGCTGCCGTCTTTAACTCTTCTACAATATGGTCAGGTGTCGGTAAATCAGGGTTTCCCTGCCCAAGATTAATAATGTCATGTCCTTCACTGCTTAGTTTTTGTACTTTATTTACCAGATTAGCAAAAAACTGCTCTGGTAGTCGTTTTAATGTATCTGAAACTGGAAAGTTTTTCACGTTTTCCTCACCTCTAACAATTCTGAAATTCTAATAAACTATGTTAGCCAAATTCATTCCGTTTGTAAAGCGGCATTACAAAGATAGTGGAAAATTGACAGGGCAATAAGCCGATGGGATAATTAGCATCAATAATAAACGTACAGCGTAAAAAGCTTACGAGCTTTGCAATTTAAAGGAGCTGTTTTTATGACATTATCTGTTGCCTTATTTCAAATGGATATAGTTTTCGGTGACCCGGCAGCTAACGAAAAAAAGGTAGAAAGTATGTTTGCAAATTTGAAAGAAAAACAAGTCGATGTTGTTGTGTTGCCCGAGTTATGGACAACTGGCTATGACCTGACTCGTCTTGATGAAATTGCTGATCATGAAGGAAAACGAGCGATTAGTTTTCTTTCCAAGCTAGCTAAGGAATACAAGGTGCATCTAGTTGCAGGATCTGTTGCCAAGCGAACAGACCAAGGTGTAACAAATTCTATGCTTGTACTGGATGCTAATGGTGAGCTTGTAAAGGAATATGCGAAAGCTCATCTATTTCGACTTATGGATGAAGAAAAGCATTTGGTTGGAGGTAATGAGAATGGCACGTTTGAATTAGCTGGTATAAAATCAGCAGGGGTAATTTGCTACGATATTCGTTTTCCGGAATGGATTAGAACCCATATGCTGGATAATACAAAAGTTCTGTATGTTGTTGCCGAGTGGCCTGCAAAACGGATAGACCACTGGAAAGCCTTACTGATTAGCAGAGCCATCGAAAATCAATGCTTTGTCGTTGCATGTAACCGGGTAGGATCTGATCCAAACAATGCATTTGGTGGCCATTCGATGATCATTGGACCATGGGGCGAGATTATAGAGGATGCATCTGACAAAGAGACCATTCTATATAGTGAAATCGACATCCAGCAAGTAGATGATGTTCGCCAGCAGATTCCCATCTTCACTGATCGCCGTCCGGATATTTATAGATTGTAGGAAGAACGCCTCACTCATTAGAGAGGCGTTCTTTTGCGTAGTAGAACAAAGAAAATACCAAATAAAAAAACGACATAACTTACTATGTATAGCGTATTGAATAGCAAGGAGGCATTCAAAAGCACGGTATCCTCAGAGAGCATTTCCATAATTGTAAAAGATGGAGGAATAATCCAACTAATGAAGCTTAAGCTATCCGGAAGACCATTTACTATCCTACCCTTTGCAAGTGAAATCACTAAGATTAACACAAGTAAAAGCCATGTGCTCAATGTCCTTTTGTTCCATATTTTTGTGAAATAGAGTGAAACTGCAATACTTAGAAGAGAAATAAGTACATGTACCAAGATCGCAACCATAACATCCCATATTGTAACAGAACGATTGAAGGCACCTATTAGAATGGGATAAAAGACCGCCAGCACGGTAAGACAGCTTACAACAAAAAGAACAACTAACAGCTTGCCAATTAACACAGCTATAATACTTCTTGCATGTACAGTTGTGATATGCAGTTGTGTTGTATCCTCTTTATTGATCAAGGTAACCGTAATCCAGGCAGTAATAAAATAAAGCACTGCACAAGAAACGGCATAACTGCTGAAAACAGGATTAGGAACATAAGTATACGCTACAAACGTCCAGAGAAAGAATATGGTTACAGGTGGCACGTACAGGAAGGACCTCAAGTAATCTTTAAACAGGTAGGACGCAAGTGCTATCACAATACCACCTGACCTTCTGTTTGAGTATTTTTTTCGTTAAGGTGTTTTGAAAGAAATTCTATCTTTCCACCCATCTTAAGGATTTCCAAAAGAACTATATCGCTATATTCTGCTTTTACAATTACCTCATAACTTCCACTTGGGAGCCTTTTGACAGTTTCAACACCTGCTGACTTTTTAATAACAGGGAAAAGTTTAGTATGATCCCCTGAAAACTGGATCGAACGGTAAAGCCTTTTATGACTTAATTGCCCCTCTTTTATCCGTTTATCTGCCACAATAAGAATCCGGTCTGCTAAGCTATCCTTTAAAAGCTCTTCATGGCACGTAAATATAATGGTGGTTCCTTTATCTTTTAGTTCTTTTAAATACTTTACAAAATTCTCCTGTGACTGAGGATCCAGTCCGGAAAGCGGTTCATCAAGTATTAAAACGGACGGCTCCTTAAGTAAACTTTGCATAAGATTTACTTTTTGTTTATTACCTTTTGATAGTTTGTGAATATAATCTTGTTGAAAATCAAAATCAAATTGATTAAATAATGTATAAATGCGTTTTTCAAGCTGATGCTTGTTCATTCCTGCAATCTTACCCATATACGTTAAATACTCTTGTGCGGTAAAATGTAGTGACTTTGGTGGCGTTTCTGGAGCATAGCCACAATGCGTGAAGGGGTTCCTCACCATTCCTTTTGTAGGAGAAGCTAGCCCTGCTATTAGCTTCAATAAAACGCTCTTTCCCGACCCGTTCTCTCCAGTAATTGCCACACATTCCTGTACCTTTATATTTAAGGAAATATTATTTATAATTGTTTGCTTGCCTATTTTAAAGTTTACACCTGTTAATTCAATCATGTTTATTTTTTTCTCCTATGTATTTTAGCCAGTCCAATCATTTATTTCTTTGCTTCAAGCTCCTTAACACGCTGTTCAAGCTGATTAATTCTCTCTTCCGTTTGCTTTGCTGGTTCTCTTGCTCTAGAAATGGCACTTCTAGAAATCGCTATAATAGCAAGGAGAAAAACAATAAATGCCGCTATAAACATAAAAATAATTTCCATGAGATTACCTCCTCTTCTATACACTTCTATTTTATTATGTAATATCCCTGCATCTTGATGTTAAAAGAGGCTGGGACAAAAGTTCTCTTAACACATGAAATCCCGAACTATCTTGCAAATCCATTAATAAAGGTTTGCCTAGTTCGGGTTTTCTTATTTTAGCGTAGGCAGAACGCGGAGACTCCTAAGAAATCATTCGTATTTTCTGCGTGCGATGCATCGCTGACGCAGCTTTCCTTGTCCAACGGGAACAGCACGAGTCCGAAGACCCCGCAGTGGAAAAGGAACAAAGACTTAGGTCGCCACGTCCTGTGGCAGCGTCTTTGTAACCAACATCCTGTTGGCCCGAGGCCGTGCCCGTGGAAAGCGAAGTGTTCTGCCGAAGCGGTGCTAAAGCCTATTATTCGTATTTAAGCATAGATGATTTAGTTATGTCTCAACTTCCCTACATAACTTCTTTTATTCCTTTTTTAACAAGAAGCCAGTTGGCTGGGTAGCTTGTTAAAAAGCCGAGTATCATGGCAATTTGCATCATAAACCAATACACAGCAGTATCAGGCTTTGGCGGAACAGCAAAAAGGACATAATGGACGATCGCCATCCAACCAAACATGCCAACCTCAAATGCAATTAATGCTGCGGAGTCTGCCTTAATTGCTGATTTAAGTGCTCCTTTTTTACCAAGATCTTTGTTCATTGGATAGATTGCATAATATTGGAAGATTATACCTACTAAATATGCCAGGATAAACTGCACCAGATAATGTGCGAATAAGGTGGACCCTATAATCGTGAAACCTGTTAATGCTACTAAAGGAACTCCGGCGGCATCACCTACCGTGCATCCACCAGCACAATGGCTTGTTGACACAAACACCTTTGCAGGAGTACCTCGGTTATCTTCTCGCTCTGAATCTTTCGCATGCAAACGGCCCCATTTAAAGTAACTCCATAATGCGAACGGGCCAAAAAACCAACCATTTATTGGCCATACAATGTTCATTACTTTCATATGTTGAGGATGCCTGACAAGATCCACTATTATGATGACAGAACTTATAATACCAATGGATAACGCAATCCAAGCTATTGTTGTTAACATGATGTTCACCTCTTTCTCTATGGACTCTACCCAACCTTGTCTTTTTTCAAAACAAAAAATTGAACCACTTCTTCCATCACGTCATAGTGTATAGGATAATAACCTATTTTATAGAGGTGAGCTTATGGAACATTTACCCACAGTAGATCTTGGTCTCATGTCCGATCATTTAACAGCACATGAAGGCATGCTACGGAAATTACAAGCCTATCAGGAAATGGCGACAAGTACTGACCTTAAAAAAATTCTTGCCTTACAGTACCAGACGATGTCTGACCATGTCCGGGTCATGTTAGAATTGATTAATCCTTATCACGCAAACTATGTAGAGCTCAGTCCAATCAATATGGCCATACTTCAGCAAAATAATATGGGCCATTTTGGAATTAGCCAGGATGACCAGTGGATTGCCAGAGAAGCACACACATCATCCAAAAATATGGCAAATACCAATTTCACTTCCGCCTTGATGATGCAAAACCAAAATGTACGAAATGTCCACATAAAGATGGCCTTGCAGCAGCTGACTTTGATGGAGCTTTATGAGCAATTCCTGAAGCGTTTAGGATCAAGCTTCGTTCCCCGTGCATCCAATGAGGAACAGCTCCGGACATATAATCATTTTAAATCTGTGTTTTCGCTTTGAAGTGCTGATATCCAATCTAGTTGCCATACCTCCTTTCAATCGTTACAATACAAGTATTCATTTTCACACTAGGAGGAACCAACATGCGACTTTGGCATGAAGAACTAATTGCCAACCTACCTAGACAGCAGTTGCTTGGACAACATCGTGAATGCTGTGCTTTAAGAGGAAATGGTTGGGGAAAACCCCACGCTACAGTAAATTATGTTTTCGATTATTCCCCATATCGTTTATTTGTCTACCATCAACTAATTATGAGAGAGATGAAGCAACGAGGATATCGGGTGGATCCTTTATGGGAAGATCCTTTTTACAGAGGAAAGATATCTGAAGCACATGATAAACAGAGTCTTTATGGAAGTGAGAAGGTAGACGAACAAGAACGCCCATTATATCCAGAGCATACCTCTGTCTATTTGCAGGAATGTCTTGATAACTTGAGCGAAAAGGGTATTGATTTGCCAAGAAAAAAATGAAACCCGCCAGTATCATTGGCAGGTTTCATTTTTTATGTGAAGTATTCAATTTTGGCATCAGGGAAGTACTTGTTAATATAGCCACCAAGTGTATCCTTAATGTCTTCCTGTTCCTCATTCTGGTAGACGTACTTACCAATTCCGTAGCGTCCCCATTTCCATTTTCGTTTTGATTCATCGAGTTCAAGCTTTGTCATTGGGTAATTTTCCTGGATAACGCGCTTAGCTGGCTTGGTAAAGCGATGCTGAATTAATTCAAAGGTCAAATCTTTTGTTGCTTTAGCAGGTAAAGCTGCTTCCAGCCTTTCAAACATCTCTTTATAGCCTTCCTTCCAGCCCTCATGTAAATAAATCGGTGCAACGATAAAACCGAGTGGATAACCTGCTTCTGCAATTTTCACTGCTGCTTCAATCCGCTCTTTCAAGCGAGAAGTACCTGGCTCAAAATATTTGATTATATAATCATCATTCACACTAAAACGGAAGCGTGTTCTCCCCTTATGCTCTGCATCAAGCAAGTGATCCACATGTGCAAACTTCGTAACAAAACGGAGCTTCCCATGCTCTGACTTTCCAAAATATTCAATTGCTCTTTTCAATGTGTGGGTTAAATGATCGATTCCCACGATATCGGAAGTACAGGATGCTTCAAAACGAGTTGCCTCTGGCGCCCGTTCCCGCATATACTCTTCTGCTGCATCAAAAATTTCGTCCACGTTTACGTAGGAGCGAATATACGGCTTGCTTCCCATTGTCGTTTGCAGATAACAATAGTGGCAATGACCCATACAGCCTGTCGCAAAGGGAATGGCATATTCAGCAGACGGCTTTGATGTATCAAACTTTAATGTTTTTCGAATGCCAAGCACAGTGTTGATTTGGCTGTTCGGTATTTTTGAAAATGATTGTCACCAGGCAAATTTCGGATCTGGTTATGTGATGTCGTTTCCCTTATCTCAATATCCATCTTTTCAAACTTACCAATTAATTCTTTGGCAAGTGGATATTCCATGGCTCGTGGTTCTACGTAAACGAGTTGTGGGACAAATGGCTTAACCATAATAATCCTCTGTTTCTGGTAGACCAAAAGCAACCTGGTATGCTTCCTCAGCTTCTTCTGCACTTTTATAGACAGCAAATTCTTCTGTTAATGGAAAATAATTTTCGTGGATAAACAAGGCGAGCTCCCCATTTTGCTCTGGATTTTCAACGACAGCAGCCTGCTGGACATGTGCCACGTCTTGTGCATGGGGATTTCGGATAATAATGTAAACAACCTCTCCAGGTTGATAGAATTCATTTGTGTGCATTTTTTCACCCATTCTTCCTTTTTACTAGGTAGTATTTGTAGTTTTGCGGAATATATGAGAAATACTTTTAATGGGGATGTGAATTAGAGAGCCTTTTTCTCAACAGGTTAAAGAAAAGTAAAAAAGAAATTGCGATTGTTATGAAACTTATCTAAACTAACTACAGCCGAAGGAGATAGATATGTTAAAATATAAAAGCAAACTTATTTTTTTGAAATTTTTCAATAATTAGGGGGTGGAGTAAAAGTGAGAATAATTTTAGAATCATTCCGTTTCACATCTATTTTTTTTATACTATTGACGGTTTTAGGGGGGGTTACCTACCTTGTACTTTCAAGCTTCGGTATGAATGCGGAGAGCTACGGATGGATTGCAATAATCTGGGTGTTTATAGTGCTTTTTTTGCTATATAAACATAAGAGTTGGAGTAAAGTATATAATCAAAAGTTACTGTTGACCTCCGTTATTTTTCTTGTATTCTTAACGTTATTAATTCCCGAATCGACTCCAGAACATCTCCACACAACTAAAGATGCTTATTCCTATGGTTTTCCTTTTCATATTTTCACTATATATATTGATAATGGCACGCCATTTCTTATACCGAATCTATTCTCTGGCGGAATTACAGGCTGGAGTATGAATATAGGTATTTTAGCAAACCTTATATTGTTCTATTTTTCATTTCGTTTATTATATCTTAAATTTATAAACAAGCATGGAAATCATACAAGTTTAGAATGAAATAACGGTAGTTAATGTTTTAAATTTGTATCAATTACCTGGTCATGTAGCTGTAAAATGAGGTGTTATTATTAGTTACAAATTTTATAAATGGATTATGATAATTGATCTCGTTGCTATTGGTTTACTCCGGTTCTTGACTGGCTCATTTTTTGAATACACCTCCACAATCAGAATTATAGATGCAACATTGTATGTTATCGCCATTATATTTCTTGTTGTGTATCTGCGTAAAAGGATAAAATTTCTAAATACAGGCAATTAGGTAATTAGGAGGGCTCATGGAGTATGGTGCGAATACGCTAGCTAATAGATAGAGAAGTTGCTACCAATTTATAACGAAAGGAGCTTGATTAGCCAAGCTCCTTTTACTTACTTCTTATCCAAGCGCCACGTCAAGTATCATCATGATGGTAAAGCCAATCATTAAACTCATAACAGCAAGGTCTTTGTTTCCCTCTTCCTGTGAGCCTGGAATAACTTCTTCTGCTACTACAAAAATCATCGCACCTGCAGCGAAGCTTAGTGCATAAGGCAATAACGGTTGAATAAAGGTTACTGCCATGGCACCAATTATTCCGGCGATTGGTTCTACCATTCCAGAGAATTGCCCATACATAAAGCTCTTACGACGTGACATGCCATCCCTTCTCAATGGCATGGAGACTGCAAGCCCCTCAGGGAAATTCTGAATTCCAATCCCTATCGCCAATACAATGGCACCTGTAATAGAGGCGGAGGGGAACCCTGCAGCAACCGCACCAAAGGCTACCCCAACTGCCAGTCCCTCTGGAATATTATGCATGGTTATTGCCAATACAAGTAATGTACTACGCTTTTTTCTTTTTGGCTGATACCCTTCTGCTTCGCTCATCGGCGAGGTAGGGTGTAAATGTGGCAAAACTTTATCAATTCCCCATAAAAAAAGGCCACCGAGCATAAACCCGACTGCAGCTGGAATCCAGGAGGTTGAGCCATTCTCTTTTGCCATATCAATCGCTGGTGAGAGCAATGACCAGAAGCTGGCTGCAATCATAACCCCACCCGCAAATCCGAGCATACTATCCATTAATTTTTGATTGAAGTTTTTTGTTGTAAATACAAGGGCTGCTCCAAGCGCCGTCATTCCCCAAGTAAATAGTGTAGCAATCCCTGCTTGGACAACTGGATGTAATGATAAGAAATAGTCTAGCATTTTAGAGCTCCTCTCTCTGCTGAAATCCCTGATTTAGATGTCAGTTTATGATGCTAATTTCATACTATTCCTGTTTATTGCTTTTTGTAAACTAAATTGCCCTAATCCATCATTTATATTTTCTGGAATATAAAATAGTATAGAAAAATACAATGGCTTATTCATATCCCAGGAAAATCAACCCCTATTCGGCTATCAAAATAATTCAAAAATAAGCAGGCCATCTACTAAAACTAAGGTAGACTGCCTGCTTATTTAGATGAGAATTATTTTTCTGTTGGTTTTAGTATGAATTTATTCAGGCTATTCTCCAACTTCCAATACAGCAAACAACGGATAATGGTCGCTCGGGAATTGCTCCCCATTCCTTGTATTCACGATTTCAATAGAAAGAGCCGTAACAGTGCCTTTTGCCAGGATTCCATCAATTCGTGAAGCTTCTCCTCCACCAGTAGGATCGTGGAAATTGTTTAGCGTTCCTAGGTTCTCATTTTTCCGTGTTTTCGCTGTTTCCCACAGGTTTACATAGCCATGGTCCTTTAGAATGTTAAATGGAATGCTTTCATGGTTTGCGTTAAAGTCCCCTGTCAATACCATCGGGAGTTCGGGATCTAAACCAACAGTTTCTCCCAATAATGCTGCTGCCTTTTCTCGTGCTTTAACGGATTTATGATCAAAATGGGTGTTTAGAATATACATCTCTTCCCCTGTATCCAGGTGCCGAAATTTTCCCCATGTTACAATTCGTGGACAAGCACTTCCCCAGCTTTTTGAACCAGGTTTTTCCGGCGTCTCAGACAACCAATATGTAGCTGTATCCATTACTTTAAAGGCAGCTTTTCGGAAAAATATGGCGGAGCGCTCTCCCTTGTCACCACCATCTCTTCCTTCTCCGATCCACTGATAGTCCGGAAGATATGCTTCCAGGTCGCTCATTTGCTGTGGTACTGCTTCTTGAATTCCAATAAAATCAGGGTCTTTTTCCTTAATTATCTTAATGACTTCCGGTAATCTTTCAGCCCAAGTATGTGGCGAGTTGTCCTTGCTAGTGAGACACCTAATGTTATAGCTCATGATAGCAATTTGCATCTGTTCCGTTCCCCCTTCGCTATGATGCTATCATTATAGCTTTTTCATAACCAAAAGAAAACGCTCCTTAATCAATCCAGGCACCAGTCAAATGGTCCAGCGGTAGATACTCCTCATTAATTTTCACAAATTTATTTAAAACATCCACCCCAAGCAGCTTGCCTTTTATTTTGTGGTAATCATGGTCTCTAAAATATTCTAACTCAATCGTTAAATCGTTTGACAATGCTAGCTGTAGCTGCAAATTTATTTCTTCCATCTGATATTCGGAAAGCATTGGTTTTTCCTTAAACTCTTGCTCTGCCCACATCTTTTTCAATAGCTCAATATGCTCTGGTAGCATCATCGCTGTCCACTTTATCGTACCTCTGTCATTGACACTCATGGTTAAGCCCCCACTTTCTTGTTGACTGTTCCTGCTGAAAGGATGTTTTCCCTTTTAAAGGTGCGTACGTTTTTTCGATAATAGCAATAAGCAAGAACGCGCTTTTCATCCATTTTTAACACCCGAATAAAACGCTGTGTGACCTGTTGATTTCCGTCCATATAGAACACGACAATCTTTTGCTTTGTTTCCATCGACCGCTTTAATACACCATTCATGAAGAACACCCTTTCCGGAACGTTTGTTCGAGAACTCCTGTTCTTATTTTACCACATTCACAAAAAAATATGCATGAAAATTTTTGGAAAAAGCGTTTTGGAAATAAAAATCCGCGTTTGTCACATTATCATCTCGGGATCATACAATAGGAGGGAAAAAAATATTGTAAGGGGCTGTTAAGGCATGGGAGAGTCATACCTAGATTATAAAGGTGAAAATAACACATACTTTGCTGACTTAAATAAAAACCGTCTGTTTACAAGGAACAGACAAAATTATATCAATCGATTAGGGAGAGATGTGCTAAACACACTTGGTGATGTCTCGCTGCTTGATATTTTCTTAAGTGATGATCGTGTAGTGGAGCCACACTACCACCAAAATGCTGCAGAACTCGTTTATTGTATCTCTGGAAATGCGGAAGTTTCGTTCATCAACCCATTCACCAATGAGGTAAGCACGGTTTCCATCCGGCCAGGACAGGTGGCTAATATACCGCAAGGATGGTGGCATTGGGAGAGAGCGACGACAAACCAAACCCATTTGCTGGCCATATTTGATGCCCCTTATCCTGAATATATTTTTGGCTCAGACATTCTTACCAAAACACCAGTTGAGGTACTCGCTTATACGTATTGCCTGAATGCCGATCAATTAAAGAAAACCTTCTCTCCCCTTCACAATGAAACAATTATTATCGGGCCGACCGACGAATGTAAACAGCATCGATTGGATGAATATGAGACGCATTCCGAAAAGCAAACCTCTACTAGAAATGACAGTACTGCATACTATGGAGGTTATTACCCACAAGGCCAAAATCATTTCTAAGCTAAAGCTCTTCGTGGTGTGGATGCACGATACCAATGTAACAAAAGAATAAATACGATCACTAAATCGATTGCATCCCCACCATAATACATCAACATTCCACCAGCTTCCGCCTGGTCGGACGGGACACCGCTTGGGGGATTTGCATAGATAAACTTAGACAGAATTGCATGACCTCCTGATGCAAGCATAAGAACAATACTGCGATACAAATACGAATAGCGATGAGGGATCGGATCCATATAAATCATTGCTGCTGTAAATAAAAATCCTGCCGCAAATACGTGAAAATGCACAAGTAAATGAATGAAAAAGGAATGGTGCATCATGTGATATAAGTCTGTCGTATACAGCACCCAAAGTCCTCCGATATTCAAAACGGTAGCTGTAATAGGATGACTTAAGAAAGCTACAGGACTGCTTTTTAACAAATTTGCTAAAAACCGTGCCTGTCTAACAGGCAGCGCCCGGAGTGCAAGGGTCATCGGTGCAGCAAGAACTAACAAAAGCGGTGAAAGCATTCCGAGCAAAAGGTGTCCCAGCATATGGGCAGTAAAGTTGGTATGTGCCCATTGTGCAATAGGACCAATTAACGCGGAAGCAGCCGCTATAATGCCAAGAGCCCAAAGTATGTAGCGATAGGTCGGCCATTGCTGCAAGTGACTTTTCCGATTGGATAAAAAGCCTGCAAGGAAATAGACCGCGATAGCTCCAATAGATAAAATGCCAACGATAAATGTCCAACCTCCCTGCATTCCACTATGCATTGGAGTTCAACTCCTTTTGCTTACGCAGAATTTTTCTTGTCTGTAAAAGAATAATACTTCCAATCACGATCATGATAACAGCAATAGCATTCCATAACAGATCATATAACCAAACATTTTCGACATACCTTATTTGATGTAATCGCATTAATTTATGTTGGATGATGCCATCATATAGTTGAAATGCCCCTGCACCAAGTAACACACTCCCCCACCAGCGCTTTAACCAAAGCGCATTTCTTCTTCTCAGATCAGCGAATAAAAACAAGCCACCAATCGTAGCAAACCAGCTAAACGCATGGAAAAGCCCATCGGAAATTAAACCAATATCTGTGGTAGATTTATCGTAGAAATGGTGCCAACGCAATAACTGATGAAATACCGTCTCATCAATAAACGCAGCAAGGCCCAGGCCGAATAAAATACCTGATAATATGTTCCGGTTCTCATACTTTACTATCCCTTGAGTGTGAACATTGTTTTCCATCAAACCACCTCCATTTATGTCTATTTAATTTATATACCCATGTAAAGCTTTAATCATTCAAAATAGAAAAACCCGCCTGACCGAATTTAGTTGTTTAAATTCGATCAGTCGGATTTCAATACCCCAAAAGCTTTAATTCACCAGCAAATTAATTCCACCTAGCGCTGCTAAAACAAGCACAAGTATGGTAAAGATTTTTTGAGGTATAATTGGTAAAACTTTAATACCAATAAATGCTCCAAGAATAATAGCAGGCACTAACCATGCGTTAAATGAAAGGGAATCCAACGTAATCAGATCCAGGTGCACATAGAACGGAACCTTAATTAAATTAACAAATAGAAAGAACCAGGCTCCTGTGCCAACAAATTCCTTTTTGGGGAGTCCTTTCACTAATAAAAAAATGGTCATAATTGCCCCAGCAGCATTTCCTACCATTGTCGTAAAACCACCAAGAATCCCCATTAAGAGCGTGAACCCAAGTGAGTTAGGCAGCATGGCATTAAATTTTGTACCGAACTTTTCACGCGTAAAATGGAGCGTGATCATAACCAGTACAATAATTCCGATCAATGGTTTAAGCTGTTCATCACTAACCCGTTCTAAAACGAAATAGCCAGCAACAATTCCAATTAGAACCCACGGGATAAGCCCCTTTAAATGATTCCACTTTACGTTGCGACGATAATAAATAATCGCAAATAGATCTCCCACCAAGAGCATTGGCAACATAATACCGACAGAATCTCTTGCCGGGAAGACAAACATAATTAATGTAACAACCAGAATGACTAAATTAGGCAACCCAGACTTTGAAAAACCAATACAAAGTGCACAAAAGATTACTAGTATCCATTCCAGCAACGTTAGTTCAAACATTTCGCTGCCCCCTGTTTCCAATTCCTACTACTAATTGTAATGCCTTAAGTTTAATTATGTATAAGCTTATTTAAACCATACTCGCTTTTACCTTTTCAGGAATCATCACGACCTCCGTTTTTAAGTCAACTGGCCTGTATTCTGGATCGATGCATAAATCCCAGAATTCGAGATGTTTTTTATCAATCCAATGGGTAGACTCCTCAACTTCCTGTCCACCTTCTCCCTGGATGGAATACCAGTACAAGTATTCCCAACCATCAACGGTTTCTCTAAGAATGGTCTCTACATACATCTTTTCATCTTCTAATGTAAGTAAAACGTCTTGCATATGATCGCGAAGAAAGTTCATCCATTCATCGACTTTTGCCTTTGCACCTTGCTTAACACGAAACCGAGTAAGCTCTATATTCATTTCCTCTCCCCCTCTTCCTATATATCGTACCATATCTATTTAACCGTTCCTGACAGTTGTAAAATTCATTTACGCTACAGTACAAACTCTCTTAATTTCTTCATATTTTCTTCAAGAAACGCTACATTTTTTTCAGTACCACGTCGGTTGCACCATCCGATACTATTGAAAGCATCTGCAAACCGGTAAAAAGGCAGGACAGCTTCTAAATCTATTAATGGTCTAATACTTTTATACCCTTCTTGATAAGCTTTCGATAACCTGCTATCTTCATCCAAAAAGTCCCGATACAGTTTCGTGAAATCAATCTCCGTCGAACCAAATCGCACGCTTTCAAAATCGAGCACTCCAGAAACATTCCCTTTATTCACAATAATATTAGCTGGGCGAAAATCCATATGTATGAAGCTTGGACCATCTGGGCTTGGAAGCTGTTGTTTCATCTTCTCAAATTTCTCAATCGCCAAATGGTATAACTGTTCATCCAACGTTCCTTTAACGTCCTCTGCAAAACTATAAAATTGGTTTTCTATAAATGACGACCAATTCGGAAATTCATTTTTCATACCGAATAGATCCCGATTCTCTGGTGGCATAATGTCGTGCATCGATGCATGAAGCACTCCAATCTGAAAAGCTACATTTGATGATGCTTCAGTTGTTAAAGGGCTTCCTTTTAATTCAGATAATAAAAAAGCACCAGCACACACTTCATCCCCATCCCAATAATCCAGCATTTTTGGAGTGGCGACTCTGTCTTCTAAAATTTCGTATGCTTCTAACTCTCTTTGAAATTTGATTTTATTGTACGGTATCTTTAAATATAACGCTTCTCCACCAAGCAATCTACATCGATATACAGTGGAGCTAAAAGAATCCTCTACTTCATGAATGGATTGCACCCGTAACCGGAATCTCTTTAATAGATGCTCTAACAATTAACTTCCTCCCTTCTTATTTATCTGCCCTGATCGCGTACACCAACGTATCTCCTTCAGCAAGCTTTACTGTTTTCTCATAGCTCAGACCAGCCTTTTTGGCAACAAAAATGGAAGCAGGATGATTAGGATTAATCAATGCAATCAACTTATTAAAGCCCCTTATTTTAAACCCATAATCTCTCAGTGTAAGGGCAGCTTCTTTTGCCAATCCCTTCCCCCAATATTCTGGAAGCAGCCAATATCCAATTTCTATTTCTTCTTCCCCTTCAATGCTCTGTCTCACTAGCCCAGCATGTCCAATTAGCTTGTCTTCTGATTTAAGCACAAGTGCCTGTAAGCCAAATCCTTGTTCATACTCGGAAAACCAGTGTGCTAAGCTTTCTTTTGCCTGCTCGTACGTTTTGGTTTTTCCTTTGCCAATGTAACGCACGACCTTAGGATCGCCCCATAATCGTACATAGAACTCCAGATCATCCTCTGTATAGGGCCTGAAACAGAGTCTGTCACTAGTAATCACCGAAAACACCTCCTGTTTGTTTCTCTATTTTATCAGAAACTAAATTTTTCGACGAATTGCACCTGTGAGTAATAATAAAAGAATAAGCGCAACTAGAAAGATAGATTCTGATACATGTATTACTTCCAAGTATTGAGACACATGCTCTTCTTTTACCATCATCCCTCCTGCTGTCCACGCTAGTAATGCAGCTCCCCCATACACAATGCTTGTATATTTCTCCATCAACCTCATGATGAAATTGCTTGCTACTAGAATAATTGGAATACTAATGATAATACCTATGATGATGAGCATAAATTGCCCATCCGAGATGGCTACGATTGCCAGCACATTGTCCAAACTCATTAAAATATCTGCAAAAATAATAATCGCAATGGCTTCTTGTAAAGAACTCCCTACTTTTATCTGATGGTTATCAGGCTTGTCCACTAATAACTTATACGCCACAAACAAGAGAAGCACCCCACCAATAAAATGAATCCATGGCAATTTTAATAGAAATAGAACGAGAAATACGAAAAGGATACGAAAAGCTACCGCTCCAAACGTTCCCCATATCACAGCCTTTCGCTTCATATGCTCTGGTAACTTCCTACTGGCCATCGCAATCACAACAGCATTATCACCACTTAAAATAATGTTAACAAGCAATATTTTTAATAACGGCTCCACAATTTCCATTGCCCATCTCCCTCCCACTGTTTCTATAAATAGCCTATGATTCTAGTGAGATGGACAGACCTAACAAAGAGAATCGCTTCGTCTCCCAAATGTTTGCAGTCTATCCTACTCGGGAAAATAGTTATATCTATTAAGAAAGGAGATAGATTATTTTATGCAAAATCAATATACAAAAATATTTATCGATGGCGAATGGACAACAGGCTCCTCGGAGAAAAATATAGAAAACACTAATCCCTATAACGGTGAAACCCTAGGCATTATACGATCTGCAAACCCTGACGATCTTGAAAAAGCATACCAAGCTGCAGCTTCCTATCAACCAAAGTGGGAAAAGTTAGCTCCAGCAGAAAAACAAAATTATTTGTTTCGACTTATCGATACGATTAAAGCGAATAAGGATCATATCGTAGAATGGCTTATTAAAGAAGCCGGCAGCAGTAAAGTAAAAGCAGAGGTAGAGTTACAATCCGCGATTCAAATCATACAAGAATCAGCTTCTTTCCCAACAAGAATGCAAGGTACAACGGGGGCTTCTAATACAGAAGGGAAAGAAAATTACACCTACCGCACAGCCAAAGGCGTTATTGGAGTCATCGGACCTTGGAACTTCCCTTTCCATTTAGCAATGCGTACAATTGCTCCAGCACTTGCTACAGGAAATACAGTTGTTGTTAAACCAGCTTCTGATACGCCCGTAACATCTGGATTATTAATAGCTGACTTGCTACAGGAAGCAGGCTTTCCAGATGGCGTTATTCATGTTGTAGCAGGCCGCGGGTCAGAAATTGGAGATGAATTTGTCGAGCATCCAGTTCCTAAACTTATCTCCTTTACCGGATCAACAGAGGTAGGGACACATATTGCACAGCTTGCCAGTAAACATCTGAAAGAAACCTCTCTTGAACTTGGTGGGAATAATGTGATGGTTGTACTGGACGATGCAGATATTGAGAAAGCTGCTCAAGCTGCGGTATTCGGATCCTTCCTTCACCAAGGACAAATCTGTCTATCTCTAAATCGCATTATTGTACACGACAGTATATATGATGAGTTTGTTGAATCATTCATCAAAATAGCCAGCAAATTGAAGGCAGGAGATCCCTCTCAAGATGACGTTCTGATTGGACCGATTATTAATCAGGGTCAAGTAGAACATGTGGAAGACCTTGTCAAGAAAACAATCGATCAAGGCGCCAAACTCCATACAGCGTTTAAGACAGAAGGAAATGTCATCCATCCGGTCATCTTTTCAGAGGTTACAAATGATATGGCTGCGGCGAAAGATGAAGTATTTGGACCTGTTGCTTCCCTTCTGCGTGCTAAAAGTGAAGAAGAAGCTATCCAAATCGCCAATGATTCGCCATATGGTCTTAGTGGCTCTGTCTTCACAAAAGACCGCTACCGCGGCATACAGGTCGCAAGAAAAATTCAATCTGGCATGGTCCATGTAAATGATATGCCAGTAAACGATGAACCCCATATGCCATTTGGCGGTGTAAAACAATCTGGAATTGGCCGTTTTAACGGTGAATGGATCATGGAAGAATTTACTACAACACAATGGGTTAGTGTTCAAGCAGAAGATAGAGAGTATCCTTTCTAGTGTTAAGGTGCTTATTTGAGCAAAAATCCCACGATACGAATTTGTATCGTGGGATTTAATTAAATTAACTTTTGTTATTTACATACTGTCGCATATGATCTTTGATCCCGGCTAAATAAATCGCTGATGGATCGTCTTCCTTCTCTAGCTCTAAATTAGAGCCATCAGTTGGAAGTCTTCTTTCAAATTCCTCTTCATATTCAGCTACTGAAATTTCTTTTCGTGAATCTAGAATTTCTTTATGCCTAGCAGGTTGCAATGCATTTTGGAAACCAGGCTGGAGAATGCCTGTAAAGAATTCTCCTACTGCGCCAGAGCCATAACTAAATAACCCAATTCTTGCTCCTTCTTGTAAATCTTCTTTTGTTTCTAGTAGAGATAGAAGACTAAGATAGAGTGAGCCGGTATAAATATTACCAATTCGTTTATTATAGGTTTTACTTGCTTCATTATTTTCTAACAGTCTGTCTTGAGTTACTTCATCTGTCTCAGGTAAAAGTGGCTTCAATGCCTTTTGTCCCATTTTTGTGTATGGGAGATGGAAACAGATTGCTTCAAAGTCAGAGAAAGTGGCTCCTGTTTTCTCTTTATATTGCTCCCAAATCTTCGCAAAAAATTCTATATATTTCTCATTAGAAAGTTTTCCATCAACTAGCGCTTTGTCCGTATAAGTTGGGCGCCAGAAGTCCATTACATCACTGGTATGGTAAGCACTTTTTTCCTCAAGAGCGAGAATTTTCGGATCTGCACTAATCAACATAGCGACAGCTCCCGCACCCTGGGTTGCCTCCCCACCAGTACGGATGCCATATCTGGCAATGTCTGAGGCAAGAACCAATACTTTGCTATCCGGATTTAAAGCAATATGTCCTTTGGCCATTTGGATTGCTGCTGTTGCTGCATAACATGCCTGTTTCATCTCAACACTACGGGCATCTGGATTTATGCCAAGCAAGTCATGCACATAAACCGCTGCTGCTTTTGAACTGTCAATGCCTGTTTCTGTTCCAAAAATAACAAAATCGATCTCTTGTTTATCTTTTTCATCTAAAATTTCCAAAGCGGCATTAGCTGCAAGTGTTACAGTGTCCTGCGTTAGTGGAGTAACCGCCATTTCTTCCTGCCCAATTCCAATTGTAAATTTCGCAGGTTCTACATCTCTTGCTACCGCAAGTTTATTCATATCTACATATAAGTGTGGTGCGTAAAAGCCAATTTTATCAATACCTATTTTCAATGTCCTTCTCCTTTACTACTTCGTCATGCTTGCACTGTAGAACCAAGTGATGTTATTCACAAAGAGTCTTCTAGGTCAAGCCAATATAGTAAATCATAATACAAACAAGCAAGAAAAACAACGAAAGACGTCTCATTTTGTAATCGGTAACAATGTCTCTAACGACAAAAGGCCTCCCTATGGGAAGCCTTTTATAATAGTTAGCTTATAACTTTGTTATGCAATGTACCGACTTCCTTTATGCTACAATCAACAGCGCTACCAGGTCCGACCATTTCCGCTCCCACAGGGCTTCCCGTTAATAAAATATCCCCTGGATTTAATGTCATGACTTGGGATAAGTAAATAATCATCTCTGGAATGCTAACAATCATAAATCCTGTAGGGCTATCTTGTTTTCTCACCCCATCTACGCTAGCTACAATACGAACATTTCTCCAGTCAAGGTCTGTTTCGATTACTGGACCAAGTGGTGTGCATGTATCAAACGCTTTTCCAATCGTCCAATGGCCATCCGAATGAAAAAGATCAGGTGCTGTGACATCATTGGCAACCGTATGTCCAAATATATACGGCGCTACATCATCTCCTGCTTGTAGATTTTTGATTTCTTTTCCAATCACCACGGCCAGTTCTGCCTCAAATTTTACCTGATCCACCTGTTTAGGTATCACGATATTGTCTGTTGGCCCGATTACAGACGATACTGGTTTAAAAAAGAACACCGGGTGCTGTACAGGCTCTATGGGGCGTTCTTCTTCTATTGCTACATAATTAGCGCCGATACCTATTATCTGTTTCGGCAGCACTGGAGCAAGAAGCTTCACTTCGTTTAATTGGTAAATTACATCAGTCTTATTCCAGATATTAAGAAGATCTCCTGATATTTGCGTTATTCTGTCATTTTCCAATATACCTTGAAACACTTGATTATCAAGGCTGTAACGAATAAATTTCATAATTTTCATCCCTTGTTTAGTAGATAGCTATCTTCTGCTTTTTTTCTTTACGGCCTTCATGTAAAATCGGCTCTGTATACCCATTTGGCTGCTTTGCTCCTTCGAAAACAAGTTTGCATGCAGTCTGAAAGGCTATCGAATTTTCTTTGTTATTCGCCATTGGTTCATAGGAAATGTCTAATTGATTCTGCTGGTCCACCACTTTCGCCATGCGCTCGAACGTCTTGTACACCTGTTCCTTGGTACATATCCCATGATGGAGCCAATTGGCAATATGCTGGCTAGATATTCGAAGTGTTGCACGGTCTTCCATCAAACCAATATTGTGAATGTCAGGTACTTTAGAGCAACCAATCCCTTGATTTATCCACCGGACAACATAGCCTAGAATTCCTTGTATATTATTGTTTAATTCCTGTTGAACGGCTTCTTCAGATAAAACCTCTCCCGTTAAAAACGGAATTTGTAAAAGATCATCACGATAGGAAGATGTCTCTTCCGTTAACAGTTGTTTTTGAACATCGGTAACATCTACTTGGTGGTAATGAAGCGCATGGAGAGTAGCTGCTGTTGGTGATGGAACCCAAGCTGTGGTTGCACCAGCTTGTGGATGAGCAACCTTTTCTTCGACCATAGCTTTCATGCGATCTGGGGCTGCCCACATGCCCTTACCAATTTGTGCAGTTTGCTGAAAGCCACTTGAAAGGGCAGCAGACACATTTGAAGCTTCATAGGCTTTAATCCAGGCAGTATGCTTCATATCATTTTTTCTTTGCACAGGTCCAGCGACCATTGATGAGTGAATCTCATCCCCTGTTCGATCAAGAAATCCCGTGTTTATAAATACGATTCTGTCTTTTACTTGTTCAATACAGGCATTCAAATTTAGGGAAGTCCTTCTTTCCTCATCCATTACGCCAATCTTAATTGTATGTCTGGGCAGTCCAAGTAAGTCTTCTACACGATTAAACAATCTATTACTAAAAGCTACTTCCTTAGAACCATGCATTTTAGGCTTCACAATATAAATAGATCCTGTCTGTGAGTTGGCGTATTTCGCTTTACCATTTATAGAATGTAAAGCAATAAGGCTGGTAACAACTGTATCTAATATACCTTCATATATTGGTGAGCCTTCCTTATTTAAAATCGCCTCTGTTTTCATCAAATGGCCAACATTTCTCACAAACATTAAGGATCGGCCCTTTAGGGTAAAAGGGTTTCCCTCTAACCCGATATATTCACGATCAGCTTGCAATCGCCGTTCAACGATTTGTCCGTTTTTTTCAAAAGAGGCAGTTAAGTCACTTTTCATAAGTCCAAGCCAATTATGATAAACAGCTAGCTTATCCTCTACGTCCACCGCAGCCACGGAATCTTCACAATCCATAATGGTAGTAAGGGCCGCCTCTAGATAAATATCCTTTACGTGTGCTTTATCACGACTCCCAATTGGATCCTTCTCATCCCTTACAATTTCTATGTGAAGGCCATTGTGTTTAAACAGGATTACTTTCGGATTGGACTGCTCGCCCTTATAGCCTTGAAAAAGTGTTGCGTCAGATAAAGATGTGGTATTACCATCTTCCAGCACAAATTTCAGCATGTCATTTTTAATAATATATCCGGTTACATGATGGTGGCTCCCCTGTACTAAAGGCAAAAATTGGTCTAATACATCTCGTCCGTAATCCACCACTTTCTTCCCTCGTACAGGATTATAGCCCCTACCTTTTTCAGCGCCGTCTGCTTCGGAAATTACATCTGTCCCATACAGGGCATCATAAAGACTACCCCATCTCGCATTAGCAGCATTAATAGCATAGCGAGCATTGTTAACAGGAACCACCAGCTGCGGTCCCGCTAACACCACTTCACTGTCCACGTTTTTGGTTGTAATCGTTACATCTTTAGGCTCGTGCTCTAAGTATCCAATATTCTCAAGAAACATTTTATACTGGGCGTGATTAAAGGTCGGATTCTCCGTATGCCACTCGTTAATCGCCGCCTGTAATTGTTCTCTTTCCCGAAGAACAGCATTATTTTCTGGTGTAAGGTCCCTGACAAGACAAGATAAGTCATACCAAAATTTTTTTGCGTCTATACTAACTTCTTTTAAAACACCTTCTAAAAAGTGGTATAGTCGATCTTCAACCTGCAAGGATTCTATTACTCTATAATTTGTCATTTCGATTAGCCTCTCCTATATGAGTCAAATAGTTTCTTTAACGGAAATAGCTCGCATCGGCTGGTATGGGTTCATATCTAACTCTACTTCTTCACCTGTCATTAACCCTGCTGCCAACGTACCGACATAAGGCCCCATTGTTAATCCAGAAGCTCCCAATCCATTCGCCATAAAAAGCCCTTCTATAGCGTCAACCTGACCTACTAACGGAAGAATATCTGGACCCATTGGGCGAAATCCAATACGTACCTCTTTTAAAGTTCCTTCATTTAGACCAGGGGCTACATCTAAAGCTGCTCCTAATACGTTATGCACACCACCAGCTGTTAAGCGATAATCAAATCCAGAACCAGTTTCTCTCGTGGCCCCAGCAACTACACGAAAATCATCAAAAGCTAACATGTAATGACTTGTATGTGGTAGAACAACAGGCCAATTCGACGTGTCCTGGCCAGGCAGATTAATGTGAGCAATTTGTCCACGTTGTGGCTCCAAGTCCAGTTCAAGTCCGAGTGGTTTTAATAATTCTGGAGCCCAAGCACCTGCTGTAATTAATACTTTGTCGGCGTAAATCGTTTCCTCATTAACTTCCACACCTGTTATTGCTTTTTCTGAGGTAACTAGCCTTGCCTCCCCTTCAATTAAGCGTGCACCATGTTTTTGAGAAGCACGTTTTAAGGCATCGCGTAAATAACTTCCATCAATACGCGCTGCTCCTGAGACATAGACAGCCTCCAATTCATTAGAGAGGGCAGGAAACATTGCTTGAGCTTCCTCGCTATTCAGCCTTCTAATATCCCCGACTTCAGGTGCTTCTATTTTTTTCTGTTTAACGCGTTCCTCAATTTCATCTAATTTGGCTTGATCAGTGCTAACGCTCAATGCTCCGACCTTTTTATAGCCCGTTTCGGTTTCTCCATCTTCTATTAATTGTTGAATAAGGTTTGGATAAAATCTTGCCCCGCGTTTGGCAATTTGATACCAATTTGGATCGTCCACACTAGAGATCCACGGGCACACAATTCCAGCTCCTGCAGAAGTAGCTTTTCCGTCTTCCGCTCTGTCTACCATCACAACCTCAACACCATTTTTCACAAAATAGTAAGCAGCACTTGCCCCAACAATTCCTGTTCCTACAACGACGACTTTCATATAATTTCCTCCTCTTTTATACATGCAATGGATAATGACAGGCAACAAAATGGCCTTCTTCCTTTGCCTCCAATTTAGGTTTTTCTACTTTACATTTTTCTGTTGCAAATGGGCAACGCGAACTAAAGCTGCACCCCTTAGGTAAATTACGTTGATCTGGTAAATCCTTCTCCAAAATGACATCCTCCGAAAATTGTCGTAAAGAAGGATCAGGGATTGGAACTGCGGATATAAGTCCCTGGGTGTATGGATGATGTGTATGAGAGAAAAGCTCCTCTTTATTCGCCATTTCCACAATTTCACCCATATACATAACAGCAATTCGGTCACTAATATATTTCACAGCTGGGATACCGTGTCCGATAAAAATCAATGTTAACTGCAGTTTCTCTTTTAGCTCTAATAAAAGGTTTAATATTTGAGCCTGGATTGACACATCTAAAGCAGATACTGGTTCATCACAAACAATGAGCTTCGGCTTTAATGCAATAGCCCGAGCAATACCAATCCTTTGTCTTTGCCCGCCGCTAAATTGGTGTGGAAAGCGATCTGCCTGTGACTGATCAAGTCCCACTAAGTCAAGTAGCTCATATACTCTATCATGCAATGCTTTACCTTTGGCTGCTTTATGTGTTCGAAGTGGTTCGGCGATAATATCGAACACGCGCATTCTAGGATTTAATGAGGAGAAGGGATCTTGAAATATCATTTGGACTTCTTTGCGCATCTTTTGTAACTGTGTTGGCGTCATATTTAAAACATCCTGTCCTTCAAAAAGGATGCTTCCTTCAGTAGGCTCAATAAGCCTTAATATGGTGTTTCCCATTGTAGATTTTCCGCAACCAGATTCTCCCACAATCCCAAGTGTTTCTCCCTTTTCAAGTACTAAATTTACGCCGTTTACTGCCTTCACACTTTCCTTTGGTTTTCCAAATAGATTAGTAGAAACGACAAAGTGCTTTGAAAGTTCTTTTACTTCGAGTAGCGGAGAACTTTGTGTGCGTTGCTTATTTTCCAACTGCTGATTCATACATTTACCACTTCCTTTTCCTGGTGTAACCAGCAACGGACGGAAGATCCATTCTCAGAAGTTACTAAATTCGGTGATTGTTCCCGACATTTCTCCATAGCGAACGGACACCTGTCTTGAAAATTACACCCTGTTGGCAGTTGGTCTGGCGTAGGAACATTCCCATCGATCGATTGTAGTTTTTCTTTTAATTGATGTATTTTTGGCGTACTGTTCAGTAGCCCCTTCGTATAGGGATGCTTTGGGTTCTTAAACAAATTAAACACATCATTTTCTTCCACAATTTCTCCTCCATACATGACTACTACTCTGTCCACCATCTCTGCAATTACACCCAGGTCATGGGTAATTAAAATAATCGATGTGTTTAACTCATTACTTAAGTTTTTCATGAGTTTTAGAATTTGTTTTTGTATGGTAACATCCAGCGCTGTTGTTGGTTCATCTGCAATAAGTAGCTCAGGATTGCACGAAAGAGCCATAGCAATCATGACCCGCTGACGCATCCCCCCACTAAGTAAATGAGGAAAAGCATGATACTGTCGTTCCGGATTTGCCATTCCTACTTTACGTAAAAGCGAGATGCTCCGTTGCTTTGCTTCTTTTTTATCAACATCCTGATGAAGACGGATCGCTTCAGATATTTGATGTCCGATTGTAAAAACAGGGTTTAAAGAGGTTAATGGCTCCTGAAATATCATCGAAATTTTATTGCCGCGTATTTTACGGATTTCTTTTTCGGAAAAGGTGGTTAAGTCTTGATCATGAAATCGGATCTCCCCATCTACAATTTTTCCTGGTTTATTAATCAACTGTAGAATGGATAAGGAAGTAACACTCTTTCCACAGCCAGACTCTCCTACAATTCCGATAATCTCCCCTTTCTTGACAGAAAAGGACACGCCGTTTACCGAAGGAATTACGCCATTCTCAGTGAAAAAATGCGTATGCAAATTTTTGACTTCCAATAGATTATCCGACATCCTAAGCGCCTCCTTTTTTACTAAAATAATTCCGAGGATCTAATACATCTCGTAACCAATCACCAAGAAATATAATGCCAAGTACTGTAATGGTTATCGCAATTCCTGGAAAAGTCGCTATCCACCAATTGGTAGCTAGATAATTCCTTCCGTCTGTAAGCATAGCTCCCCACGAAACATCAGGTGGTTGTATTCCGAGTCCGAGAAAGCTTAGTGAAGCTTCCAATATGATTGTAGTTGCTACACTTAAGGCAGATATAACAATAAAGGAAGAAATGATGTTTGGTACAATATGCTTTCGAATAATGGTTGTTTTGTTTGTTCCAATAGAGAAAGAGGCACGTACAAAATCTCTTTCCTTTACACTTAACACTTCACTTCGCACCACACGAGCATAAGATACCCAATTTGTTAAACCGATAACAACAATTAGTGTCATAATACTTGGTTCAAAGACAGCTAGCACGACAAGGATGAATAGAATGCTAGGTATTGCGAGAAAAGAATCCACAATTCGCATTAGGATTGTGTCTACCCATTTTCCGTAAAATCCTGCTGCCACTCCTACAAGTAAGCCAATCACTCCTGCAAGCACAACGGAAAAAATACCTACAAGTAATGACACTCTACTCCCGACTAAAATCCTACTAAAAATATCCCTCCCAAGATTATCTGTGCCGAGTAAATATTCGGTGGACCCACCCTCCATCCAAAATGGGGGTAATAACATGTTTGATAAATTGTTCTCTGCTGGATCATGCGGAACTAGTAGGTCTGCAAAAATCGCTATCAGCACGACCAGTGATACGATAACGAAACCAACAGTCCCTGTTTTACTTTGCCAGAGAAGACGACACCAGCGCTTAAAGCCGCCAGAAGCTTTTGTTTTCTTCCTTACCGTTGGAACTGTCGTTACTGTTTTGGCCTGGGCGTTTCCTTGCATGATGCCACCTCCTTAAGAATAATTGATTCTAGGGTCTAGTAACCTGTAAATTAAATCTGTAATGAGATTTATAATAATAACAAGTAAGGCGATTACGAATACCGCTGCCTGTACTACCGCCATATCTCTCCCATTGACCGCTTGGACAAGCAACAAGCCAATTCCCGGCCAGGAAAATACACTTTCTGTGATAAGTGCTCCACTGACAAGATGGGAAATTTGTAACCCCATTATTGTTACCACCGGAATTAGAGAATTTCGAAACGCATGTTTATAAACTAATATATTACTAGAAACCCCTTTACTTCTTGCGGTCCGAATATAATCCTGGCTAAGTATTTCCAACATATTAGAACGAATAAGCCGGGTCATTTCTGCAGCTACACCAGTACCTAACGTAATGGCAGGAAGAATCATATGGATGATGGTTCCTCTGCCAGAAACCGGAAAAATCTGCGTGTTTACTGCAAACAACAAAATTAATAAAATACCTAACCAAAAGTTTGGCATTGCTTTTCCTAACACAGAACCTCCTGTAATAAACAAATCTACTAATGAGTTTTGCTTACGTGCAGAATAAATTCCAAGTGGGATTGCCATAAAGGTCGCCACGACCATAGATGCGGCTGCAAGCTCTAACGTTGCGGGAAGCCTTTCTAAAACCAAGGGGAGGGCTGCTTCATTATAGCGGAATGAAGTGCCAAAATTCCCTTGTAATAAATCTCCCACAAAGCGAAAGTACTGAATGTAGAATGGGTCGTTAAGCCCCAATGCAGCCCGCATTGCCTCTCGATCACTCTCAGAAGCATCTTCTGGCAGCATTAAAGCAACGGGATCTCCTGCCATATAAACAAGTACAAATACTACAAACGAAATAATGAATAGGACAGGGATAATTTGCAGTAGACGTTTCACAAGATACTTCTTCATATTGAGTCTCCTTTTTAGGAGCCAGCTGCATTACAGCCGGCTCCCCAATCATTATTCTTTCGTAAGGTCATCAAAGCGGATTGCTTCATCTAAGCGTGGTGTAAACGAAATGCCTTCACTTACCCCGTAGTTCACAGCATTTTGGTAAAGAAAAATATGTGGTCGCTCTTCAGCTACGATTTCTTGAATTAATTGATACTGTTCTTTGCGTTCTTCTTCATCTAAATTTTGACCAGCTGCATTAAATAACTCTTCTACCTCTTCATTTTTATAATCCGTCTGACCTGCTGCTCGCTCTTCTGTATAGTGAACCAGAGAGTAAGATGCATCAAGCAACCCATCTGCTAAGCCAATCATAATTAACTCTTCATTTGACTTCGAATTGTACTCATCTAAAAATGCACTTGATTCCAGTAGCTTCAATTCTGCATTGATACCTGCTTCACCTAGCATACTTACAATTAACTGTGCAACTTCGCTATCCAATGGATAACGCCCTCTTGAGGCAGTAAAGGTAATATCAATACCATCAGGGTGGCCCGCTTCTGCTAATAATTCCTTCGCTCTTTCAACGTCATATACTCGTGTGTTTATTAAATCTGGGTTGGAACCAAAGACATCTTCTGGAACTCTGGTACGGATTGGAATGCCAGTACCTTGGAGGACAGAATCTACGATAGCCTGTTGGTCGATGGCAAGATCAATTGCTTCTCTTACTTTAGGGTCCGAAGTTACATAACCTTCAGTCGTGCGAACCATTAAAAGACTAACCCGGGTTGTCTCCCCATTTACCAAATTAACTCCCGATTCCGATTCCACACGCTCCCATTCATTTGGTGGAATATCTGTTGCAAGGTCGACCCCTCCTGTTAACAATTCGCCAACTCTAGTGGAGCTTTCTGGAATGGCACGAACCTCAACTTTTTCCCATTTTGGGGTGTCTCCATAATAGTCCTCATAGGGCTCTAATGTTACACGGTCATCACGTATCCATTCTACAAACTGGTAAGGTCCAGAGCCAATTGGTTTCTCCTGAAAACCTTCAACACCAACCTCCTCGAAATATGCTTTAGGAAGGACATCGGATCCACTTTTCGCAAGAAGATTGAGCAAAGTTGGCATTGGTCCGTCTGTTACGATTTCTACCGTTTTTTCGTCCTTTACGTTTACTTCCTTCAATTGTTTAAAATATGGATATTCCTTAAGTGTCTCATCAGTCATCACACGTTCAAGACTAAACTTCACATCCTCTGCGGTAACCGTTTCTCCATTATGAAAAGTCGCGTCTTTTAAAGTAAATTCCCATGTTTCTTCATCAATCTGTTCGTAAGTATCTACTAGATCTTCTTGTAAGGCGAGCTCATTGTCCCACATAAATAACCTGCTGAACATATTACGGTGTACTCGGTCACCTGTAGTACTTAGTGAATTTTGTGGATCAATCGATGGTATATCTGCTGCTTGCGCTAAGACGAGTGTATTGCTGTCGTCTTCGCTCCCTCCTGCTGTTTCCCCTTCGTTACTACAACCAGCAAGTACTGTAAGAACTAATAACAATAAACCGATAATAATTGAATATGAATTTTTCATGCTTCTCCCCCTATTTTGATTACTCTGTTAATAAAATTTAGACCTCACCAAAATGGTGCATAATATGAGATGTAACCTTTATCCCCTGTATAAAATCGTCGATGTAAATATTTTCATTAGGGCCATGGAAGTTTGATGCTGTATTTGCCACCCCAATCTGTGCAGCAGGTATATGAGTATCGGCAAGTAATTTTTCCATTGGACTAGACCCTGCCAGATTACGCATGATGATAGGTGGTTCCTCATATACTTCATTCATACTATTAATAACCGTATCAACAAAAGGATGATCCGTATTCGTATTGTAAGGAAGTAATCCAGCTAGTTGCTCAATTTCAATATCCTTAAAACCATGCTGATCCAAGTGCCTTCTTAGTAATTCCATTACTTTTTGGGGTGTCTGCCCTGGGACTAGCCGAAAGTCAAGCTTTACTGAGGCATGGGATGGCAAGACTGTCTTTGCTCCTTGACCTGTGTAACCCGATTCTAAACCACAGATCGTGCAGGTCGGAGTAGCCGTTAAGCTTTCTTTCAAGTTTATTCCTGAAACACCGTTTAGAAAATCATTAATCTTGTAATGGGCTTTTGCATGCTCTTCATCATAATCCATTGTCTGTAAAAACTTCTTCTCCTTTTCTGTTAATGCTTGAATATCTTCATAAAACCCCTCTATTAAAATGCGTTCATCCTGCGCTTTTAAAGTTCCCAGTGCCCAAACAAGTCGCCATGCAGGATTCTCCACTATTGCGGCTTCTGAGGAATGAAGGTCAAACGCTGCGCCCCTGACTCGCATTTCGACAAAGCAAATCCCCTTTACACCAAAGCTTATATGTGGCCTTTTATCATGCACATTCCGCATGCCCCCTTCCCAAATCATGACATCAGATTTCAACTTTTCAGGATGATTTGATGCAAAGCCTTTCAAATGGGGACTACCTACCTCTTCCTCTCCTTCAATGATAAATTTCACATTAACAGGTAATTCTCCATAGGCCTGTTGGTAAGCATGAACTGCAGCTATACGGGCCACTATATTTCCTTTATTATCCGCTACCCCTCTTGCAAAAATTTGACCATCCTGTATTTTGGCTTCAAAAGGATCTGACTTCCATTCTTCAAGTGGTTCTGGTGGTTGTACATCATAATGGTTGTAGAAAGACAAGGTTCTAGGTTTGCCTGTATTGATATGTGCAAAAATAATTGGATACCCAGAAGTTGGAACTTCTTCTACCTCCGCTCCTATTTCTATGAGTAATCTAAAAACCAACTCCTTCATTTCCTTCATTCCTATGTTTTTTGCTGAAATACTTGGTTGATTACACATATTCAGTAACCACTGTCTATACAAGGCAGCATGATTATCAATATACCGAAACAGTTCTTCCATTCCACCCCTCCTTAAAAGTATAAAAATATAATATTATAACATTATAATGTTATTAAAAATCATCATACAACTTGTTTGTGTTCGAATTTTTAGACTTCTATCGTTAAAAAAATTACAAATCTATTTCTAAGTAAAAATTCGACTGTTCCTGTTTAAGAATAAATTGGGAGTACTCAATAACTATACCTTCTTCATCAACGGTATACCGTTCGAGAGAGAATAATTGTTCCCCAACAGGCACTTGTAATAATGTCGCTTGATTTCTATCAGCAAAAACAATTGAAAAATATACTTTTGCTTTACCTAACTTTTTATTGTACTTCTGTGTAAACAAATTATAGAGCAATTCTTTATCCATATTTTTTTCGAGCAGTCCAGGGAAAATATGTACAGGTATATAAGAATATTCAATCGCCACTGGTGTGTCTTTCTTAAGCTTTACTCGGTGTATTTTATATACATCTCTCTCCTTCATTTCTAGCTTCTCTTTAATTTCAGCTGAGGCATTTACTACCTTTAATTCTATCGTGCGGTGAGGATGGTGTTGGTCCTCCCAGGATTCATTTCTTAAAGAAACAAGTCTTGTAAGATTTGTTTCTTCTTTTGATTTCACAAAAGTCCCTCTCCCGCTTTGTCTGTACAATAAACCTTCGTGCACCAGATCATGCACAGCCCGTTTAATGGTTATATTACTGACATTAAAGGTCTCAGCAAGCTTTTTTTCCGTTGGTAATTGGTATCCGACATCCCATTCTTTGCTTGTTATTTTGTCTGCCAATATATGTTTTACTTGGTCATATAAAGGGATTGATAAGTCTTTGTCTACTTTCATTTTATACTCCCTAAAAGTTATAATTTTATATTAATATATGTTTATTGTTGACAAGTATAATCCGAAATTTTTATGAAGTCAACTGTATATTTATAATTAATTATAAAAATCTAATTATTTTATAAAAATCAGAAAAATAAAGCCTTTTCATTGTAAATACTTCATATTAATCCCTTTTCGTCTTTATTTTTCCACTATAAGAAAAGGACGTTATTTTAGAGTAATAAACATAAACAGATATTTCACATAAAAAACCCCAGGGCATCTTTCTCCCTAAGGTTAGGTTACATCGTTATCTCAAAATCAAGGTCATCTTCTCCATTATTTGTTATCTGCGAGGTTTCGTTATAAGATTTCTTCCAAATAATTTGTACTGTTACCGAAATGCTTATACCTACTATGATGGCAAGAATAAACACTAACGGGTCTGTAGCCATAGGGAGCCCAAATATACCCGACACCCCAGAGGTGGAAACACCGTATCCCATCATAATCGCTCCACCAACAGCAGCTCCTAACATATTGGAACCAATAATTCTTAAAGGGTCTTTAAAGGCGTAAGGTAACGCTGCCTCGGTAATCCCAACTAACCCCGATAAGATTGAAGCAGGTGCAATTTTCACTTCTTCTTCACTGTATTTAGACTTTGCAAGTAATGAGGCAATGCCCACGGACAACGCAGGAACCATAATACCTGGGAAAACGGCAGCATTCACAATAAATCCTACCCCACTTGGGTCGCTCCATAATGCAAATACGAAAGTGATGGCAAGCTTATTCATTGGTCCTCCCATGTCGAATGCACACATGGCACTTAAGATAGCACCAAGTAAGAATGCATATTGGGGTATCTCAGATAAACGAATTAAGTTGTCCATAATAAATTCGTTTAGCCCTCCAATTGTCATCGCTACTGGGTAGGCCATCAATAAGTAGACTAACCACCCACTTAAAACAGGGATGAATAAAGTCTTTTTAATTGATTCCATAAATGCCGGAACTGAGACCTTTTTCATGTAGTGAACAATATATCCGGCAACAAATCCTGCCACAATCGCTCCAAGAAAACCACTTGATGCAGAATTTTCTAGTACGGGCAAAGAAGCAATGTGCCCGCCGATAAACCCAGGAGCAATTGCTGCCTTATCTGCAATCGCATAAGCTACATACGCTGCGAAAATTGCAGGGATTAAATCCATTATGGTCCAAGCAAAGTTATTTAGCGAAGTAACAAATTGCGTCTCTATCTCCATTGATTCTGTTAGCATCCCGGTGACTGCAATTGTCATACCAGCTAACACGATAAATGGAAGCATGTAAGAGACACCTGTCATTAAGGCCTGCTGTAACTTTTTCATGATTTTCTCCTTTATTTAGCTGGGACATTTAATTTTGCTTCTATTTTTTTAATAAGTCCTTCTGCATTTTTTATTGCTGTGGCAATTGGAATTTCTACCTTTTTTATATTAGCAAATCGTTCTTTTTTAGAAATTCCCACTTCTACAGCAAGGATAAGTATATCAGCTTCTGCTACATCTTCTTTAGTGAGTTCATCTTCTATGCCTGTTGCTCCTTGAGTTTCAACTTTAATAGAGTGGCCCAATTTTCTAGCAGCCTCCTCTAGTTTTTTCTTTGCCATAAAAGTATGTGCCACACCTGTTGGGCAGGCGGTAATTGCGATGATATTCATTATGCCATCTCCTCTTTAGTCAACATCCTTTTAATGATTTCGTGAATGATTTCTGGATTTTTTTCCGTTTTCAATTTCCATTGATAACTCTCATCCAACAAGTGGTAGCTGAGGCTTGATAATAATGTAAGGTGTGTATTTTCTTTTTCCTCTTTAGGAACAAGCAACACAAAAATAGTATCTACTTTTTTGCCATCAAGCGCTTCCCAGTCCACTTCTTGCTTTAAACGGAAAAAGAAAATGGAGGCATGTGAAAGTTCAGGGATCTGGCCATGAGGAATGGCCAGCCCATTTTCAAAACCAGTTGTCCCGAGTGATTCCCTGTCTATTAAAGCTTTTTGGATCGTTCTAGCATCTATTTGCGTATCAAGAGAAATACTTATTCGCTCTGCAAGTTCTGCAAACAGATTGTACTTTTCATTTGATAGATTGGTAACATCTACTCTTACATGTACAGGAATGAGATTGATAGAAGCATTCGACATTATCTTTAAATCCTTTCTATCCTTTCGAGGTTGTTTTTATAGAGCTCAATACCAGCGAGTATACCCGCAAAACTTCCGGCTAAGTGCCATATATCCTTTGAAGTTTATTCTTTCTCAGCTACTTTTACGAGCTGCTTCCCAATATTTGCTCCCGAGAACAAACCTAAGAAAGCTTCTGGTATCTTCTCAAAACCTTCGTATATGGTTTCTTCAAAATGAAGTTTCCCTTTTTCCACCGCTTTCGCCAGTTCTTGGTACGCTTCAGCGTAATGATCTGAGAAATCACCAACAATGAAACCTTGCATTAAAACACGGGCCTTCACTACAAACTGTTGAACACGCAAACCAATATCCTTTTCTCCTTCTTCAAGGTTATAAGAGGCAATCGCACCACATACTGGGACCCTAGCGAATGTGTTAAGCAACGGCCATATATGATCTGAAATTTCACCACCTACATTCTCGTAATACACATCAATCCCATTGGGACAGGCGTTTTTCAACTGCTCTTCAAAATTATCCTTTTTGTATTCTACAGCCTCATCGTAGCCTAATTTTTCTTTAATGTAAGATGCTTTTTCTTCTGAACCGACAATTCCAATTACATGGGCTCCGGCTTGCTTAGCAAGCTGTCCTGCTACTTGTCCAACCGCACCAGCTGCTCCAGAAACAACAACCGTCTCCCCTTCTTTAGGTTTTCCAATATGCATCATACCGAAATACGCAGTTAAGCCGGGCATACCCAGCACACTTAATGCAGCGCTTGGATCTAATCCATTTGTTTGCACTTTGCTAACATGACTTGGTTTCTGTACATGATACTCTTGGAATGGTAGATTCCCTCTAACGATATCTCCCTTTTTTAAGTCATCACTATTAGACTCTATCACCTGAGCGACTACACCACCGGTTAAAGGTTCCCCTAACTCAAATGGTGCCACATAGGATGGGGCGTCTGACATTCTCCCCCTCATGTAGGGATCCACTGAAACATATAACGTCTTTAATAGCACTTCCCCTTTTTCAGGGCTTCCTTGATCCGTTTCCGCAAATTCAAAAGTATTTTCATCCGGTAGGCCATTAGGACGTTCACGGAGTAATAGCTGTTGCTGTTTCATGAATTAATCTCCCCTTGTAAGCATTTATTTCTTTCATTATTTTTGTTTCCCTCTTTTACAAAAGTTAAGCATCAATCAGGCGAAACAAAAAAAAGAGCAGCACCTATTTCGGTACTACTCCCACCACGATTATTTTTCTTTTAGTTGCTTCTGCAGATGGCTTAGTGCAGTATTTAACTGAACCATCATCACTTCCATGCCTTCTTTCTTCGGCATATCACTAGGCAAATAAATTGGTTCTCCATAAATAATATGGGGCTTTACTCTTTTAAATAAGTCGGTAAAATTATTTGGCCCCGTGTAAGCTACAGGAAGTATTGGCGCTTTTGAATGTGCTGCGATCGTCACTGCTCCTCGTTTCAACGGTACTTCTTCACTGGTTCTTGTACCGCTCGGAAAGATTCCGACTACGTTTCCTGATGCGATCAATTTCCTCGGGACTTTAATCGTGCTCGGGCCAGGGTTTTCTCGATCAACAGGGAAAGCATTCAAATGTTCCATAAGCCATTTTAACCAGCCTGACTTAAATAATTCTTTCTTAGCCATATAATGTATTTTGGTTGGTAGCATGGAAACACCTAACCAGAGAATATCAACCCAGCCAGTGTGTGTACAAGCAATTATATATCCATTTTCACCTTTTGGAATGTTCTCCTTTTGATGAACGTTCAACCTACCAAATAAGCTTAAAATCAGTTTAACAAGATTAGCAGCAAACGTGTATAACATGATCCCTCTCCTTACCTGTATTGTTTCTTCTTTTATTTTAACACAAACTCTTAGCACCTGGTACTATATTTTATCAGAAACATTATCATTATGAAAAGCTTACGTTTTTACCTTCCTTATAATAATACTAAAACGCAAGAAACACCAGTATCTAATAAGAAGATACTGGTGTCATGATTAAGAGGCGGATGTTTTAACTTCCTCATATTCAGTTTTAGGTGGTGTTACCCGTTGGATAAAGAAACCAAGAAGTAATGCGAGAACCGCGATCCATGTAGAAACGAAGAACGTAAAATTAATTCCTTCTAACATCGCTTGATTCGTTAGCTGTAATTTTAGTGCAGCCAAACCGTCTGTGCTTTGCGGTACATTCCCTGAAGCCATCGCCTTATCTAGTAGGTCCTGACCTGCAGATTCACTACGATTATTCATTACGGTTAGAAGCAATGCTGATCCAATAGCTCCAGAAACTTGTTGTATTGTACTGTTCATTGCTGTACCATGCGGGTTATCTTTCATCGGTAACTGGTTTAATCCGTTCGTCATCACGGGCATCATTACCATTGAAATCCCGAACATCCGAATAGTGTATAATAGCATGATATAGTAGTAACCCGAGTCAATATCAAGGTTACTAAACAGGTAAGTTGTAAGGACCGTTATTGATAAGCCGATAATCGCTAGTATTCTTGCACCAAATTTATCAAATAAGCGCCCCATAATTGGAGACATGATTCCCATTACGATTGCACCCGGCAACATAAGTAACCCGGAATGAAACGGGGATATACCACGAATGGTTTGCACATATAATGGTGTCAATATCATCGCTGAGAACATAGACATTGACAGTACAATGGAAATTGCTGATGACAAAGCGAACATAGGGTGCTTATATATTCTAAACTCTAGCATTGGCTCCTCCATGTGCAGTTGTCTCCAAATAAAGGCGAATAATGCAATTGCGCCAACTATAATGGTGCCATATACTTCTAATGCATCCCAGCCTTTTTCCCCAGCCATACTGAAACCATACAAAATCCCGCCAAATCCGATGCTGGATAAAATAAGTGATGGAATATTTAGCCGCACATCTCGATTTTCTGTAATATTATTTAGTTTTAGGAATGCATATACCAACGTAAATAAGGTAAATGGCAATACAATCCCGAATAACACTCGCCAGTCATAATGCTCAATAACCCATCCAGATAATGTAGGACCAATAGCTGGTGCAGTTATCATGGCAAGCCCGAAAATCCCCATGGCACTTCCCCTTTTTTCTACAGGAAAGGCGGTAAGCATAACATTCATTAACAATGGCATCATTACAGCAGAACCTGAAGCTTGAATCATTCTAGCTAGAACAAGGATGCCAAAGCTAGGAGCCAGCATTGCTAGCAAGGTTCCAATAGAAAAAAGTGAAATAGCAGTAAGGAATAATCTTCTATTGGTGTATTTTTGAATAAAGAACGCACTTGCCGGAATTAGAATCCCATTCACCAACATGTACCCAGTTGTAATCCATTGGACAACAGATGGGGAAACATCAAATTCTTCCATTATAGTCGGTAACGCTACATTTAAGAGTGTGTTATTTAATAATGCTACAAACGCTCCAATAAATAAAATCGCAATCATTCCATAAGGAGGTTTTTCATGCATTTGTTTTATATCCATATCATTTCCTCCATTCATACACTGAGTATATTTTTTATACTTTAAGTCCAACAACAAATAATTTTATACCTATTGTTCATTTTTAGCAAGAGGTAAATTTGTAAATTTAACCGGAATTGATATGATTGCATATTTGAGTTAATATAAAATTATACTAATAGTCTAAAGGTGATTAAATGAATGAGCGAAAACGACAAGTTTTACTTACGGCGCAACGTCTGTTTATTGATAAAGGATTTAGTGCAACTTCTGTTCAAGATATTTTGGAAGGCTCCAAAATATCAAAAGGAACGTTTTATAATTATTTCACCTCAAAAAATGAATGCCTTGTGGCCATTTTGGAATATGTAAATGAAGAAACTTTTGTTCGAAGAAGAGAATTACTTATTGGGGAAAATAAAGCAGATAAACATGTTCTGGCTAATCAGATTGCTGTTAGAATGCAGGTTAACCGTGAGGAAAACCTATTCATGTTATTTGAAGCAATTTTCCACTCTGGAGATCAGGAGCTACGTGATTTCGTGAAAAGGAACCATTTAAAAGAACTTTTTTGGCTTTCTGATAGATTGATCGATGTATACGGTGAAAAAGCCTCCCCCTATGCACTTGACGGAGCCGCACTCTTACTCGGCATGATGCAACAAATTTTCCATATTTGGGCCGCAGCGAGTAATAGTTTAGGAGAGATGAATACATTGGTGTTATTTGTACTTCGAAGGATGGATTCCATCATCCCCGACCTCATTTCCAGCCAGGACAATCTTTTAAATGAGGATGTAGGCTTATCACTGAAACGCAATCTAAATAGTAAACAGTATTCAAGAGATCAAATAATAGAACAACTAACGGGATTCACTGAGAAGCTGTCTGATGAAGCTAATGTGGACGGAAAACAATGTATTCATTTTTTAATGGAAGAATTGAATACAGAGAACCCTCGCATTTATCTTATTGAAACAGTAACCCGTGCTTTCACGAAAGCATTTACTGGTACACCAGACGAGCTGGAAGCAAGAGAAATTGCTTCCAGGCTATGGAGCTATGTTGAT
Source organism: Oceanobacillus kapialis (assembly GCF_044790185.1). GTDB lineage: Bacteria > Bacillota > Bacilli > Bacillales > Amphibacillaceae > Oceanobacillus_B > Oceanobacillus_B kapialis. The sequence continues at coordinate 1,356,390 of NZ_CP085256.1, read as the reverse complement.
TCCGTTAACAATGGCTAAAATAATTAGGAAACAAAAACGGAGTAAAAAAAGAACAAAAGCGCGGGGCGCCCGTTTAGAAACGTAGCGAGTGGAACGAATCAACTGAGATAAAGGAATCACGGTAAGGTTACGAACCGATGATGACTTATCGTAGGGCGATTCCGTGAAGTCGCCTAGTTTCTTGGCGCTGTAGCTGGACGGGGCTGTTCCTGTCTAAAAAAACATACCGCCAATTTTCTATACTTCCTTATCTATCGAAAACACCCTTGAAAGTTAGGTTACTATGTCTAACTTTCAAGGGTCAAAAACAAGATACCATTTATCTCGCGGCCTTCTTATTTCTATAAACTACTAACTTCTCTAAACGCCCCCGATTGTATCGCTGTGCTATAATGATCGGTAGATTAAATAGAAGGGCATAGATAACCATGATATAGCTTGCCCACAAAGGATTCCAAATAAAGAAAAAACCGGCAGGCAGAATAGAAAGCCAATGCGTTAGTTCAGCACGTCTCGACTCTGTAATAAATTGAATTAAAGAAGTCGTGTCACGGCCAGGGAGCTCTTTTTTATTATAACCTGCTCCCATTACGGATGACCCATCGGGAATAAGACCTTTCCAGCTTTTCACACGGAAAAAATCTTGCCATAACCTCCCCTCTCTTTCCCATTTCTTTATTCTGTACAACCAACCATCAGATGCAAACCACTTCTCAGGCATGGAAAGAGTTAGGAAGGAGATCCCCATATGAAACACAGCCCATGCCACAATATCAAGTAGGATAATCCAATGAACTGAAAGCTCCACAAGGGGCATTCTGTATCCTCCTTCACTTTATAACTTAATCTTTCTACCACGCCAGCTTACAGTTTTCCGTATGTGGGTTAAATATATAGACCAGAAAAACAGGATAGTAAAGAACAAAAATAATAATGGATAGAAAGCTAGTACTACATAAGAGAAGTTCCCTGTCCTTCTAGCAAAAAGGCTAACTTGCCCAAATAATAGAACATACAGGAAAGTCGCTATAATGGTCCAGTCAGTGCCACCAGCATAGCCGGCAAGCATGAAGAACGGTAAACTAAGAAAAGCACCACTTATCCAAATACTAATAAAAAAGGTGACAAGTGGATGTGTTTCTTGTGATGCAGTGGCAAAACTTTTTGTCCAGCCTTCCCACAAAGAACCAATTCCTTCTGGGTACATCCGAAAGTTTATTACACCTCGCCCCCCCATAACAATAGACGGGATCTCCCGCTTCTCTAAAAGCTTCACCTAGTGCGAGATCATCCATAACAGCATTCCGAATAACTTCATGTCCGCCAACATTCATATAATCTGCTTTGTTACATAAAATACAGGGACCGAATGCTCCAGCACCCTTTAACCTGTGTTTCCATATAGAGAAAACACTCATACCAACCATTACAATAATATTAAATAGAGCGGAAAGATTTTCATAAGGTCTTCTTATCGTATGATATGGTTGAAGTGACAAGATCCCCCGAGCTCCTAATCTTTGATAGGTTAAGGCAATCTGCTGTAAGCTTTTTCAGTTTGCAATTGAGTGTCAGCATCCAAAAACAGAAGCCAATCACCATTAGCGTGCTTCGCTCCCGTCCAGCAAGCTGCAGACTTTCCTATCCATCCATTTTTCAGGCGATCATTCTGTACAACCTTTACCCCGTAAGAAGTGGCAATACTCGCTGTTTTATCTGTAGAGCCATCATCTATTAGAATTGTTTCAAAACGTATTCCCTGCTGGAGTTGCAAAGATTTAAGTAGTGGAGTAATACGTTTTGCCTCATTGCGGGCAGGAATAATAATAGATACCATTTCACTCGTATTTTTGTTCGTACTATAAAGAGTTGGCAAAGGGACTTTCCAAAACATTAAGAAACCACTAATAATCGCTAATATAATAATGATGACACAGCAAATAAATAGAATGTACATAGTTACCTCCACTTTTACTGTCTTTTGGTTTCTTACAAGCGTCCTTAGTTTGTAGTGCCTTTATGATCACGATTAACGATCTTTTGGCACACCTGCTGCCCGCTTAGTGTTACCATTGGCATCCCACCACCTGGGTTCACTGTACCACCAACAAAATACAGGTTATCGTATTTCTCGCTATGTTTAGGATGTTTAAAACCCTTATTTTTCTTTTTATCCGATAACGTCCCGTATATCGAGCCGCGATGAGAGGCGTAGGTGCGTTCAATATCATCCGGGGTCCACATATCTTCTGTCACAATATGTTTACGTAGATCCGTTAGTCCCATCGTTTCCAGCTTGTTTAAAACACGTTCCCGAAATTGTAGATAATCCTGTTTATCAAATGGCACATCCTGTTTATATGGAATATGTGGTAGTACCTTAATATTTTCATAACCTTCAGGAGCTTGCTTAGGGTCTGTCTTATTCACATTAACTAAATAGATCGTTGGGTCATCAGGTAACTCATGATTCCGGAATACTTTATTCATTTGCTGCTGTAAATTTTCAGAAAAGAAAAAGTTGTGATGCGCCAGCTGAGGATACAATCTATTGATCCCCAAGTGTAGAACTAATCCAGAACTGGATGGTTCAAACTGCTTTTCCAATCTTTCGATAAACGCTTCGCTCTCTTGTAACAAATGCTGATAAGCAGGAATCACTTCCATATTCGAGATAAAGTAATCCGCTCGTTTTCGAGAACCGTCTGCTAATTCTGCGGCTATTATCTCATTCCGCTCATTTTTAATCAGCTTTTCAACAGGCTCGTTCTTATGTAACTCTACCCCTAATTCCCTAGCTAGTTTTTCCATTCCACCAGCAATATTGTGCATCCCTCCAGGAACATACCAAACACCTTGTGCATGCTGCATGTATATCATCATGTTTAAAATAGCGGGTGCATCATAGGGTGAAGATCCAACATATTTGATAAAATAAGCTAGCATATTGCGCAATTTAGGATTACTGATTCGTTTTTTTATTGCCTCATACATTGTAGAGAAGAGATCAAACCCTGTAAGCGAATGGACAACTCCATGGTGCTTCACTAATTCTTTTGTAGTATCCAATCCTTCTGCAAAGTAGCCTTTCTCTGTCATTTTATATAAATCACGGGCATAGTGAAGAAAGTTTTGATACTCAGCCATGTCATGTTTCGTTAAATCAGCGTTTTCTTGAACCATTTTCCCCAAATCGGAATAAAGGTCAATCTTTGTCCCATCAGGAAAAAATGAACGCCATTCATGCTCAAGTCGAGTAATAGGTATATAATCTTCCATATTACGCCCACTTTTGATAAATAACGTTTCAAAAATATGTGGCATTGTTAGCATAGATGGACCTAAGTCAAAGCCAAACCCGTCCTGATCTAGACGGTTCACTTTGCCACCAAAATGGTTGTTCTTTTCATATAAAGCTACTTCATACCCTTCTTGTGCAAGCGAAATTGCTGCAGAGAGCCCTCCAAGTCCCCCGCCAACAATTAAAACGGATGCCTTATTTGCCATATGTGCACCTTCCTTAAACAACTTTTTCTTTTGTTGCCCTGTAAATACGTTGCATATCAACTGGGGAAACATAATTACGCCGTTGCAAACAATCATACTGATTATTACGGACCGCCTGTATAATACCACGATATACCTTAGCCGACAATAAGACAGGAAACTGGCTATCGTTATCGTAGTAAAGGATGGCATCATGAAAAGAATCATACAATTCCTCAGCACGGATGGCCATCTTTTCCCATACCCGAATAAAACCATCATTAATAGTTAATTGGTCTAAGTCTTCTGCTGAGTATCCTTCATTTTTCAGTTCCATAGCTGGTAGATAAATACGACCATTTTGAAAGTAATCTTCTCCTACATCCCGTAACATATTCGTTAGCTGCATAGCTACCCCAAGGTTAACAGAATGGTGACGAAGGTCAACCTTCGCCTCAGAAGCAATGATTGGTAACAACATCAACCCTACTGATCCCGCTACATAGTAACTATATTCCTCGACATCTTTCATCGTTAAGGGCGAGCGAAAATGGATGTCCATTTTTTGGCCAGATAACTGATCATAAAAAGGTTGTAACGACATATCATAATGATTAAACACATCACGAAGAGCTCGCCATAGAGGTGTATCTCTTTCCTCGTGCTGTTCAAATAAATATAATTCATGTCTTAATCGATTTATAGCTTTTTCTTGTTCTTCTTTAGAACCAGCTTTATCCACACTATCATCAGCCATGCGACAAAAAGCATAAATAGCGAATACTGCTCTTGCTTTTTGCTTTGGAAGTTGCTTAAAGGCATAATAAAAGCTTCTGGAGTGTTGCTTGATAATCGCTTCACAATAATGATAATCTTGTTCCAACTTGTCATGATATTTTACTTTCATGCGAGTACCTCCTGTTTATGAAACTTCATGCTTTGCTTCTTCCCCACGATCATCAAGTAACAGTTCTTCAGTTGCAATTTTGGCGGAGAGTAAAACGATTGGTACTCCTGCTCCCGGGTGAGTACTGCTACCTGTAAAATACAGATTTTCGCAATCTTTTGCTTTACTCTGCGGTCGCATATGGTTACTTTGCGCAAGATTTGGTTGTAATCCAAAACAAGCTCCATTATATGCATTAAATTTAGTCGCAAAGTCAGGTGGTGTCATATACGTTTCTGACACGATCTCCTCTTCTATTCGCTCAAAGCCATCTAACTTTTTCAGGCGATCCAGTACCTTCTTACGATAATAAGCAATTGTTTCATCGTTCCATTCATATTCTGAGGTTGACAGATCAGAAACTGGCACAAGGATATACAAACCATCTTTACCTTCTGGTGCAAGTGTTGGATCAAGCTTAGACCCTATATAAACATAAAAAGAGGGATCTTCGAGCAGCTTCCCTTCGAATATTCCATTGAGATTTTCGGCAAACCCTTCACTGAACATAAAATTGTGAACTTGATCAATCGTTTCATACTTCCGCTCCATCCCTAGATACATAATGAAACAAGAACAGGAATATTTCATACTATCAATCTTCTTATCTGTATATTTCCCTTTCGCCTGCGGGTCTTGGATTAAATACTTCATCGCATAAGGAAAGTCAGCATTACACATTACAAAGTCAGAATAGATAACTTGATTGCCCAATCTTATACCTTTTGCAACCTTATCTTCAATTATCACTTCATCAACTGTGCTATTATAGTGTACAGAGCCCCCAAGTTCCAGGAAGAGTCGCTCCATAGCGGTAGCCATCGTATGCATACCACCTTTTATAAACCAGACACCGTAAAGCATTTCGATCATAGGTATCATGGTATATAACGACGGGCCGTTAAAGGGAGAGACACCAATATATAAGGTTTGAAAGCTAATCATCTGTTTAAGTCGCTCATTTTTTATATATTTCCCGATAAAGCGATCCGCACTGTCAAAGGTCTTTAATTTTAATGCCTGTCTGAGCATAAAAGGGTTATAAAAATCAGTCGCCTTACGAAAAGGCCGCTGTATAAAATGCTTCTTAGCTACTAAAAATCGTTCATAAATTTTTTGTAAATAAGTTAGAAAGCCATCTGCATCTTCATCACTAATTTCTTCTAGTGTTTGCATAAGCTCAATTAAGTCTGAGGATATATCATAACGTTCATCAGCGTTATCTCCGAAAAATACGGAATACATCGGGTCAAGCCTTTCCATCGGAATATAATCTTCGGGATTTCTTCCAGTAAGCTCAAAAACTTCACGATACAATTCAGGCATCATTACAATACTAGGTCCTAAATCAAACTGATAACCATCCTTTTCAATTTTGTGCATTTTCCCACCAGGTATTGCTTCTTTTTCATACAGTGCTACTTGATACCCTTCATGCTGTAAGCGAATGGCGCTAGCAAGACCAGCAACCCCTGCTCCAATGACAATAACGCGCTTCTTTTCCATTTTTTTCTCTCCCTGTTCTTCAGTTACATCCATCGCCAACCATTGAACTTAAGAAGCTATGTGAAGTAGTATTTCTACTACGTTGTACAATGTTATATAACTTTGTGTTATCTTGCTTGTATCCTTCTATACCCGAGCAAAACAGGTTACAAACAATATAAATTTGGGAATGTACTATATAAGCTTGTCTAACCTTTGTTATTAAAACATTAGACACTTTTCACTTGAAAGGATGATAAACATGCGCATTACACAAAAAAAGAAGGAATACTACATAAAAGAAGCAGCTGAGCTAACAGGGTTATCCAGGCAAGTAATTCGCAAGTGGGAAGACAGGTACTGTTCTCTTACCCCTAAAAGGAAGGAAAATGGATACAGAGTCTACAACCAAGAAGACATAAAAAAATTAATTAAAATAAAGGCCTATCAAAAACAAGGCTATACATTACAAGAAGCAGTAAACAACGTTCATAGTGAAATGGAGAGAAATTATTATAATTCTAGAGAAAAGAATCTAGACTTTTTTATATTGGATTTAATAGAAAAGGGGAAGAGGTGTGACGAGGCTGGGCTTAATCAGGCATTAAGACAATCCTATCACTATTATGGGATGGAGCATTTCCTCAAAGAAATAGTTATCCCTTTCCTTATAGAAGTAGGTAATCGCTGGGAACGGGGGGAATGGGAAGCCTTTCAGGAATCTATTGTTAGTCTGGTCATTCGTGACTTCCTAATAGAAATCCGCCGCAGCTTCCACTATCCAGAAACAGCGCCACTAATTCTTGGTGCTTGTCTACCAGGGGAACAACATGAAATACCTGTTCATATTATTCTTTTAGAGTGCTTGCTGAAAGGATGGAAAACTAAGCTAGTCGGAGCCTCGCCAGCACCTGGGTCTATAGAGTCGCTTGTTCGGGGGTTAAGGCCCCGTAAAGTGCTATTATCAGCAACGACGAGCATCCCTTTCGAACAAAATCCTAGCCTGCTTGGAATGTTAGACAGCTTTGCGGGAAAACACCCTGAGATTCACTTTTATCTTGGTGGTTATGGTGCTGTGACTTTTGCAACGGGCAAGCAACTTCAACACCTAACTTTAACGAATTCAATTAAAGAGGTTATTACATTAGAGCCTTTAGTTGGTACGTCTTTTCCCAGTTCTTAAAATAATGTAGATTTCATTCGGTTTGGGGTTCCCTCTCTCCCCCAAATGTTAGTCGAACGAACCGGACCCTTACTGGAAGTCGAGCCCCGGGGTTTTCCTTCCAGATAAGACGAGATAAATGAAAGACAAATGTGCAAGCTTACACAGGAACATACTTAAAATGAACGTGCCCAACATGATAAAAAAAGAGAACCTCCACTTTTTAAATGGAGGTTCTCACTATAATTATTTATCACCGGCAACCCGGACGATATATTCCAATGCCGTTTGCACACTCTTAAACGTCTTCATATTTCTGAATTTATCCTGAATCGTTGCAGTTTGCACTGCCATATCCGGCCGAATCCCTGCAACAAGTAATTGTTTTCCCATCAGAGAGATAAATTGGTGTATTTTTAGAAATCGAGCAACCGTATTATTATCCACTTCGTATAAACCTGAGAGATCAATAATTAAATAATCTTGATCAGATTCCTCCAAATAACTTGATACTGATTTCATAATAGTATCGAGCCGTTCTTCTTCCATCGTGCCAATTAAAGGAAGAACAGAAGCGTCATCTCGCACTGGTACAATCGGAGTGGAAATCCGCTCTATTTCCTTTAAGTGCTCTTCTAGCTGTCGCTCATTCTCTTTATCTTTTGTAACATCTTTTTGCACGCCTACAAAATAGGTTCTTTGATCTTCCTCCACCCACATAGGGTCAATGGAGAGTTCATTCCAAAAACCGGTACCATCTTTTTTATAATTGTATAGCTGAACCTTTACAGGCTGTTCAGCTATAATTGCATCACGAATTTCCTGTAAACTTGCTTCATCCGTTTCTTCGCCTTGTAAAAAGCGACAATTCTCCCCTATGATTTCACTTTCTTGATAGCCGGTTAAATTATAAAATCCCTGATTTGCAAAAACAATTGGATTATCTTTCATTGTTGGGTCTGTGATAATTAGGCCAACTCCTGTGTAATTCAGTGCACGTTCTATTAAATAATGCCTGCTTTGGATATTTTTCGTCACGCTCGGTTTCACCTCTATAATAGTTGCTACTTATTACCTTCCATCTTATCGAACAATTTTAGAATTGTCTATAATTCTCATAGACTATACGTAATGATTCCTATTTTTTAGTCTTAAAAAGAAGGTGGTAGGGCTTTTCGCTTAGCACACCTTTTTCCTGATCTAATCCTTCTTTGGTCCCTCTTTTTTTGTGAGCATGCTGATATGCTTTAGACCCCTGCCAATCTTGAAATGCTTTTACAGTTTCCCATTGGGTTAAAATTAGAAACGTGTTATCGGTTAGGGGACGTAATACTCGGATGGACAAAAAGCCTTTTTCTTTCTCAATTAGTTTAGGCCGGTTAAGAAAACGTTTCTCAAATCTTTCCCTGGAGGCGGGATTAACAGAAACGTAATTGAATACATGTATGGCATCTTCCTTTAGCGCACCAGATTCATCTATAATTTCATATTCTTTTTCATCAATATAAACTTTGTTTCCCTTGTTGGATAAAAATAAAGATTCTTCTCCTTCCAAATATTGTAGCGCAATGTTCATTTCTAACTACCTTCCTTCAACGTCATTTTCTCTAGTATATACCGTTCAATCACCTTATTAAAGGATAGAGGTTCTAACATATGAAAGGAGATGCCAGTGTTAGGAAGCTCTTTTATTTCTTGATATACTTTTCCTTTTCCAAATGTAAAAGGTATAACAGAAAAACTTCCAAACTCTTGGTGAAAATCTGCTAGTTTATTGGTGGAATTTTTATCTACCAGGAGAACAGACATACACGGAGTACTGGCACTTACAGACAGTTCCCGAGCCATTTTAGACAGAGCTTCGCCAGCCGTATTGTGATCCGATCCATGTGCTGCCAATACCAAAGGCCCTTTTATTCGATAGTTTTGTTGGATATAATCCCGAAATAGGCTATCTTCTACCAAAGGGGAGAGCAGGTTCACTGATGGATTTACTTCTAATTCTTTACCTATTATGTCTTCTTCATAATGCTTTCCTCTCAAAAAAATGAGTGGCAGAATTGTCAATTGGTAACCTTTAGAGTAGGTACACCAAGTATCTTTCCACAGAGGCGAACCAAATTCTAAAAAGCACCCCACTACCTTATTATGCAGCTCTGTTTGGAGGCGTTCAATCATCCTAAGAAAACTTTTGTTCTTTTCTTCATTCGGGGAGCCATGATAGATAATAATTGTAATGTGTTTCAACTGCTTGTCCCCTTTCTTACTATTTTTCTGTTTAAACCCCTAAACAGAACATACATTTTATTGTATACTATTTGAGGCTCGTTTGCTCCTCATAGGTTTTCTAGGGGCTAATTGAGTCAGTTACAAGCTAAAGAAAGAAGGGACTATTTATATGAACGGAACGGCACATGCTGCTGTAGGAGCCGGAGCAGGATTTATTGTGGCAAATACCCATACAGTCACACCCACTGAAACACTACTACTCGTGAGTATAGGGACAATAGCAGGCTTACTTCCTGATCTCGATATTGATGGAAAACTACGTGGAAGAATCACCCTATCCCACAAAATGTTTCGTACGATTGCGCAGCTGATTGGGATTCTAATGATTACTTATAGCATTTATGAGGGCGACGGTACAAATCAGTTTATTGGACTAGGGATTGGGGTTTTACTTCTCATTTTAGCTTCTTTTCTTAAACAAAAACATATGCTTCTTCTTACCGGGATTGCTGTAATGGCAGTTGGCCTGTCCTTACAAGAAATGTGGCTCTTATTACTTGGCGTGTATATACTCATTGCTTCTGTAGTGGCACACAGATCCTATACTCATTCGGCTATTGGCGTAATATTTGTTGGGTATATCGCATATCGTTTGGAGTTGTCATTTGCTCTACCTGGTATACATAGCACCTGCCTTGCTGGTTATATAAGCCATCTAGTTGCAGACAGCAAACTTCTTCCTTTTAACAAGAGAGGAATCAAACTTTTTCTACCCTTTTCCTCAAAGGAAGTATGAGACATTGTAATAAACAAAGGAAGGTACACTATTTATTGGATTGACGTGCGGCTTATTCTCTTCAGTGTGCGACTCCCTCTACTGTGCGCCACTTATTCTCTTCCTTTGCAACTTTTGATGTGACATAAAATAGAATACAAAAAACGGACATCATCCGAATCATTTCAAAATATGATCGGATACGTCCGGATAGTTATTTATTTTTGTGTTTAGATCACACTTTAACAATGTACTTCTTTCCACTATTAAAAGCGGAGGAGCGTTATGTCGCAACCCTTGACCTTTAGTTATTTTGATTAATAGCTTTATGAAGTTGAAGCATTTCCTGAGATAGCTTTGTAATTCGTTCATTAACAAGCTTATTTGTAATTTCATTATCATCATTAAAATCATCATTATGCACGAACACACTGTACGTTGGAACCATGCCTTTTAAATACGAAAGAATTGGCTTTAGTTGATATTCAGAGACAAGAAAATGCTTCTCCACCCCTCCTGTCGTAACCATTCCAGTTACTTTTGATTTAAAAGCATCTACAGGTAAGTGATCAAACAAATTTTTTAGCACTCCAGAAATCGAAGCCTGATAAATCGGCGATCCAAATACTAGAGCATCTGCTGATGTAATTTTGTTTACTACATCCCAAGTGTCTTGATTATAGCTTACTAACGGAAAGCCCCGTACAATTTCTATATCATATTCCTTCAGATCAATTAATTCTGTCTCAAGCGATGAGTCAAACGACTTTGCTGCCATTAGAACATCATGTACGGCTTGGGATGTTTTATCACCTACGACAGAACCAGATATTCCTACAAGTTTCAACTGGACCCCTCCCCCTCGTTTCATGTAAAGCATATGTAGAGAATAAGGCGTTCGTGAACACCTTATTCTATTGTATGTTTATTTTGTAGCCGCTTCAAACTTCTCGGCTACCTTCTGCCAATCAATGATATTAAAGAAGTTTTCAATGTATTCTGGTCTTCTATTTTGATAATTTAAGTAATAAGCATGTTCCCATACATCTAAACCAAGAATTGGTGTTTGACCTTCCATAACAGGGCTATCCTGATTTGGTGTGCTTGTAACTTCAAGTTCGTTATTTTCATTTACTACAAGCCAAGCCCAACCAGAACCAAAACGAGTAGTTGCAGCATCTGCAAATTTTTGCTCAAAACTGCTGATACTGCCAAAAGCTGCTTCCATAGCTTCTGCAAGCTTGCCTTCGGGAGCTGCCGCCTCTTTTGATGGTGCAATAATTTCCCAGAATAGAGAGTGGTTTAGGTGCCCTCCACCATTATTTCTTACTGCAGTACGAATTTCACTAGGCAGTGCTTCCAAATCTGACAGCAATGCTTCTAAAGATTTCTCTTGAAGGCCCTTGTGGCCCTCCAACGCTCCATTAAGTTTTGTTACATATGTTTGATGATGCTTTCCGTGATGGATTTCCATCGTTTTTGCATCAATATAAGGTTCTAATGCATTTAGTGCATAAGGTAATTCAGGTAATTCAAATTTACTCATGAATTGTTCCTCCCTAGTCAAATTAGTTTATACTTTTTATACTATAAAGTATAATAAGTTTAAGTAAAGGTTACCTTATCCAAATTTGCAGTGCAACTTAAATGCTCGAAAGCATAGGGAGTTATTTAGGATCACATTTAAAAGGGAAGAAGGGGTTAACATGAGGCAGCAAAAAACTACAAAGGATAAAATTCTTGATCTTTTAAAAAAAGAAGTTCAAATGACTGTTGGAGACCTATTGAGAGAATTGCAAATCACCGACATGGCAGTTAGAAAGCACCTTTCTGTTATGCAAAAAGATGGGTTAATTACTACTGAAGAGAGAAAACAACCAATGGGAAGACCAGTCGTTAGCTATTCTCTCTCAGAAAAAGGTGAATTACTTTTCCCCAAAAGCTATGAAGGATTAAGTGTAGAATTTTTGCAAGATATTGAAACAATCCATGGTATCGCTTCTGTTGAACAGCTTTTCCGCAACCGTGAAAAACGCCTAACAAAAGAATACACAATACGCATGCAAAAAAAATCTCCGCAGGAACGAATGAGGGAAATTAAAGAAATTCAGGAAGAAAAGGGCTATATGGCTGAAATCAATCATCTAGATGATAACTCTTATGAGCTCATCGAATATAATTGCCCGATTATGGCGGTTGCCAAGGAATATAAAGTAGCATGCAAGTGTGAAACAAACATGTTTAAAAATGTTTTACAAACAGAGCATGTTACGCGGACAAGCTGTAAAACGGAGGGGAATAACCATTGCAGGTTTCAAATTAGCTTCTAACTCCCCTCCATTTTTTATTGACCTTGTTTTAATACTGCTGTTTGTATTCCTGCCGCCATCATTTTTTTCTCAGCTTCATCTTCAATCATATCCTTTAGCTCTTTTAAAACAGGATGAAAATCCGTATGTTTGCCAAGCATAAAACTCATCCCATGTTCCACTGGCAACCACGTGTCAATTGAAGCTTCATTATGCTGAATTTGAGCTTCCAGCTTATCAAGTGCATTAGCGGTTTTGGCTTCTAATGTCTCTTTTTCTTCAAATTCCATCCATAGACTATGAATCTCCTGCCCTAATTCTCGAGGTAGCATATCTCTTAAATGGTCTATAGCTTCTTGCTCGCGAGCCTGCTTCAATGCTTTGACTTGTTCATTTTCCAATGTATCAAACGCTGGCACATCGGTTGCTTCCGCCTCGACTAAATCGTGAATAATAATCATTTTAAGTAACTTTGCGGTATCCAACTTCTCTTCCATTAATGGCTCAATGAGCATTGCCATTAAAGAAAGCCTCCAAGTATGCTCCGCAACACTTTCTCGTCTGCCGTTACTAAGCCAACTATGGCGAAGCTCGTATTTAAGCTTTTCTGCGAGCTTTATCACTTGCATCACTTCTTGTAATGTTTCTTTCATTTTAACTGTCTCCTTTATGTACCTCTAGGTTGAGCAAAACGCATCCTGCACATAGACCACTGAAACGAGGAAGTTAAAATCGCATCATGAATTTCCCATAATCTATCTACGACACGCAATTCTACCCACGTTCAGCTAGTACTTTCTGCAAATCTTCAACTACAACCTTCCTAATTGGTATCTGTGGTAATTCACTAACGTAATACCCTGCATTTTTATCCTGGAGCACAAAATCAGCACTATTAAATTCATACAAGTAAAGTGTTGTCTCTTTTAATCGTTGAAGCCATACCTTTTCGATCACAATTACATAATTATGTACACGCAAGTATGTTTTTTATCCAATGAAGATGTGTGTTGATCAACTTGGAAGCAGACCCTGGGACAGTTTCTTGGCGTTAAAAAATTGGGTAACTGTTCTTCACTAATTGCCCACACAAGTGGTCTTCTTTTGTCTAAGTCAATCCTCTCTGGCACACGCGGCTGGAAAATAGAAATGGCCTTTTCTTCACTAACGTGGAAAAGTTTCATAAGCGTTCACCTCTGATGGGTATTAAAAATAAAGTGGAACTTCTTTTTATGGGAGTTTCCTCCCTCCCCACTAAATGTTAATCGAACGAATGGAACTTTAACTGGCAGTAAGACGTCGGGGTCATACTGCCAGTAAAGATCCGGGATAAATTATGTGTCATTGCAGAGACATAAACAGTCTTATAATTATTAAAAAACTACTTAAACAAAGAGCGTATTTTGCCCAACACGCTCTCTCTTCTTGTTTATAATAACCCTAGCATCTGTAAACCTTTTAATATTCCATCATCATTTACCGCTTCTGTTACATATTTAGCTGCTTGCTTTGCTCTTGGATGGCCATCACCCATTGCTACACTATTTGGAATTTCTGTTAACATTTCCAAGTCATTCAATGAATCACCAAACGCTACATGGTTTTCGGCAGGAATATCAAGCAGATCGGTAACTTTTTTAATCCCTACTGCTTTCGACCCTTCAGCAGGCACAACATCTACAGATCTTGGATGCCAACGTACAAAGTTAAAAGCACTATACTTTTCTTCGTAGAATTTCTCCTCTCCTTCTTCACAGAATAAAAGAGATTGAAAAATATCCCTACCCTGGTTGTAGGTCGGGTCATGCTCTAGGCTCATATCAATTTTCAAAGATGCTAAACTTTCCTTGACTACATCGTGGTCTGGAACATTTGCCTTCATTTCCTCTTCTCCCATAAAAACAATAGGATGTTCATTGGCAAGTGATTCTTTTGCTAGGTCCTCCAGCAAGTCGCTTTTTAATGGGTTCTGGTAAATAACTTCACCTTTATAAACGACATATTGACCGTTAAAGCATACATATGTATCGATTCCTAACTCTTCACGTAATGATTGGAAAAAGAACGGTGCCCTTCCAGTAGCTATTGCGACTTCATGCCCTGCTTCCTTTAAATCAGCAATTGCTTTTTTTGTACTGTCAGGTACTTCTTTTTCTTCATTAAGAAGTGTACCATCTATATCAAAAAAGATGATGTGTTTTTCTGCCATGTTGCGTCCCTCCAGATTTTATATTTTCATTATATCCTAGCATACCTAGCATAGCTTATGTAAAGGCTTTCAAGTCAAGTGTTTCCATATAGTCGTAATTATTTTCAATCTATTCATTTGAACCTCTTGATTTGGTAATGGTAATCTTATAGTAACAGTTCTTTGAATAACGTAACGAAATACTGATCATGCCACTATAATTTTATCATTAAAAAAGGAGCGACGCGGAAATGCATATACCAGTAACCACTTTAAATGATGGACTTACTGTACCAGAAATCGGATTTGGGACCTACAAGCTTAACGGAAACGTTGGAGTAAATGCGATTACTAGTGCGATTGATATTGGCTATCGATTAATTGATACGGCCTATAATTACGAAAATGAAGGTACCGTTGGGGAGGCCATTCGACGCAGTACCACCCCTAGAGAACAGTTGCTGATAACCTCCAAATTACCTGGTCGCTATCAACCTTATGATAAAGCGGTAATTGCCATTCAAGAATCCCTTTACCGGGCAAATCTAGATTATTACGATTTATATTTAATTCATTGGCCAAATCCCCAGCAAGATATTTATGTTGAAGCATGGCAGGCTTTAATTGACGCCAAAAAATGGGGACTAATTCGCTCCATTGGCGTATGTAATTTCCTTCCTGAACACCTTGAACGTCTGGATAAAGAAACCGGCGTTTTACCTAGCATGAACCAAATTGAGCTTCACCCGTTCTTCAATCAAGAAGCGTTACGCAAGTGGCATGAGGAGCATAATGTAAAAACAGAGTCTTGGAGCCCGTTAGGTAGAGCAAGTGCGGTGTTGCAAAATGACACGATAGGGGAAATTGCTGACCAACATCAGAAAACAATTTCTCAAGTTATCTTACGTTGGCATTACCAGCTAGGAGCCATCTCTATACCAAAATCATCCACACCTAGTCGTCAGCTCGAAAATATTTCAATATTTGATTTCTCACTTAGCGAATCAGAAATGACTACTATTTCAAAGCTAACTCTGCCTGATGGTAGATTAAAGGGTCAAGACCCTGCAATATATGAGGAATTTTAAATTAATTATTGTTTGACGAAGTGCCATTTAAGAGATGGCGCTTTTTTGTTTTGTTGAGAATTTGTAAAGAAAAGGCTCGTATAATAGATAATTCACTTGAAATCATTTAAACTATCTTTAATTCAGGTTTAATTAATTTATTGTAGGGAAAATGGGCTAGTAAATAAGAATCACAAAATTTTCTTGCTCAATGAAACAAGCTACGCGAAAAATAAGGTAAACCATTCTCTCTTTGAGGTCTGCTTTAAAGTAACAATCCTTATTTTGAATGTATGTAGATTTCAGTAGCATTCCAATTGGAGGATAAAATATGGTTTATATACCAGAATATGAGCTAGTAACAGACGAACATGTTGTAAAAGCAATTGAGGAAAATTTAGCCATTATACGCTTTGGTTTAGACTATCGTGTAGCATATGTAAATGATGTATTTGCAAAAACGGTAGGCTACACCACGGAAGAAATGCAGGGCATGCATCATAGAGAACTTTGCTTTCCCGAGTTTGCTTATAGTCCTGAGTATAAACGCTTCTGGGATCACCTCCTGTCAGGAAACAGCTTTCAGGACAAGATTGAGCGAAGAGGCAAAGGAAATAAACGTGTATGGCTTGAGGCAACATACATGCCTATTTTTAACGAACCCAGAACAAAGGTTATTGGAGTATCCAAAGTCGCTACAGATATAACAGATCGGTATAATGCAATTACTGACGTAGCAAGCCAGTTAAATGAAATGTCTGCGGATCTAAATAAAAGGGCGGGAGCGGGGATTGCACGTTCAGAGTCCCTCTTGAACGTAATTGATACAATCACTTCCATATCAGGTAAAAATACAGAAGACCTAATCCAATTACAACAAAAAACAGAGTCCATCCAGCAAATAGTCAATACAGTAAAAGCCATTGCCTCTCAGACAAACCTGCTTGCTTTAAACGCAGCAATTGAAGCTGCAAGAGCGGGTGAGCATGGCCGGGGGTTTAATGTGGTCGCACAAGAAGTTCGCAAATTATCCAATAATGTGGAGAAGTCTATTTCACAGATACGTGATAATATTGACCGTATAACGGCTGAAATAGATACTATTAGCGAAGGTACGAAAGAAGTACAAAGTCATATTATTGAAGGGCAAACAAAAGTACAATCTACGGTAGAAGAATTTAAAGAGTTAACCAAATCTTCCAAGCAACTCGATGCCCAAGCCCAGCAATTTAAAGAACTACTGTAAAACGAAACATTTTGTTACCTCACTTTCAAGTGTATCGTGCTCTAAGCCTCTTCTTAAGAGGCTTTTTTGCTTTTGTAAAGAAAAATATTTACAGCTATAAGAACCAAAAAAAGAACTCCGCTGCAATTTTCCCTGCAGTGAAGTTCTTTGTTTACTTAACGAAAAACAAACTGACGATTCTTCTTTTCCTCCAATATTTGTACTTCGAGCTCTTGTACTCCAAAATGGATAGCTTCTTCCAAATCTTCTATATAAACATCCAATCGTCCTTCTGTTATAGCACTACCGCGATCTTCACATGTGAAGGTCTCGTCCAATTTTGGTATATAAACTTGTGTCCCAAAGTCGAGTGAGTTTGGACATGCTAAGGTTTCATGTTGTTTAACGAGATTCCCTGATGCTGTAATACCGTATGCAGGATGATCTGGTGACTTACCGGTTGATTCTACGCCTGCTGTGTAGGCCGTTACAATGTATGTCTCTGTTAATGCCTCTTTCTCTTTCTTCATATCTGGTGTATGTTCTACCTGTAGATATGGCGTGTCACCAATAAATTTCCTCGATACCTCTAATGTGGTGATCACAGGATTACTTTCACTCTCTTGAGTTATATTTTTACCTAGAGGAAACGTAAAACTATGTCGATTATCAGCATGGACTGGGTCGGCTAATAAAATCATAACGAGCAAAATGAATACACTTGATAAAACGTAACGAATATAAATCCCTCCTACCTCTCTCTTGTTGCTAAGGTATTATGATAGCTATGGTTGATAAACGACCGTACAACACATTGCTTACCCTTAATAGAAAGGAGGTAAACTTAAAATAGGGATCATGAACTAGGTAGAAGGTTTAATTGCCCAGGATTTCTCTCGTTTTATCAAGAATCTCTTCGTCTTTCAGTCTGAACTTAAATTCTACACGGCGTGAATCCTCCGCACTATAATTGCCATCTTCATCTGTTCTTGGATCAGAAAACGACTTGCTGTTTACCGTTAGCTTTTCCCCTACGTGTTCCTGAATATTTTCATAAGGAAAATCTTCGCTCATAATGTAGTCGGCAACACTAAAGGCACGTTCTTGAGCTAACTGCAGGTTGTATAAATAGCTCCCGTCTCGATCTGTGTGCCCCTCAATAATAATTTCAGCAACATATTCCTCATACCCACTCTGTAACAAGATATCTAAGTATTTCGGTACAAATTCATCCAAGAACTTAAAAGATTGCGGCTTGAGTTCATCCTCTCCGTAGTCAAATAAAATTTCGGTATTAAATAAGATGGCCCCTGTCTTTTCATCAACTTCAACACCCATCGAGGAGTCACTAAATTCCTCCTTCAGCTCACTTACAAGCTTGGCCCGCACTCCCATAATTTGATCAAGTGTTTTTTTCATCTCTTCAATTTGCAACGATTTAATAACCATCATACAAATGAAAATCAACATAAAACAGAGCAAGATGGTCGTAAGTAAATCCGTGAACGAGGGCCAAAATTGTCCTTCATCCTGTTCATTTCGAAACAGTCGTTGATATTTAGAATTCATTTTGGTTCATCCCTATTCCATTATTCCAATTTCCTGCTTGTTGCTGGGTTGGGATAGTTCTACGTTGATTTAGTGCTTGTAATTCTCTACTAATCTCTTGAAGTGTTTGTTGAATAAATCTGCCGTTACTTTGATGTGTCGCTTCAGTAATTCTTTGAACCTCTTTAAACTCATTTCGGATTGCATCATTGGTCTGTTCTACATACCGGCCAAAGTTTTGGATTAAACTATCCAATTTATTCCCAAGAGAACCTTCTAGATTTCCAACATAACTTGATAAAGTATCCTTTAAAATCCCGACACTTGCCTCCATTTGATTTTCTCGCTGTCTAAATCCATTGTTCATCTGATTAATGGTTGCATTCATCTCCTGGATTAGTTGGTTGTTCTTCATTCCAATTTGTTCATAAGTACTCGCGGCCTCTTGCATGTGCTTCTCAAAGGCCATTGTTTCATTTGAATGACTTTTTAAATGCTGGTTGAACGTGCGATTAAAGTCTTTTAACTCATTAAAACGATCTGCAAGCAAATGCTTATATTCCGACTGCGTATGGTTAATAACTTCTAATGCCTCAGGGAGTTTTACAAGCGAGTTCCCCATCTTGTCAAATTCTCTAGAAAGATTCCCAAGGTGTGTCATCACACTAGAAAGTTTTGTGGAAAGATCTTCTCCAAAAATTCTTTGGAATGCTTTATTATGATTATCCATAGCTCCGACTAATTCATTACTTTTCACTTGTATGCTTTCAAAGGAACGGTGCATTGTTTCTTGCTCGCCCAAAAGATTTGATGTAAACTGCTTGATTTCATGAACAGAACCTTCGAATTGGTCTAATGTCTTTATTTGTGTATCTGATAGTTCCTTCACTTTTTCCAATGTGTTTTCGAATCCCTTTACCATACGGTCATTTTTAGCATCAGTCTTTTTAAAATAGGAAAACAAGGAATCAAAGTTCTTATTCAGGTTTGTTGTTCCTTCTGAAAAACCATCTGTCACCTGTTTCATATGTTCGAAGAGAGTTTGAAATTCTTCTAGGTTT
This sequence comes from Oceanobacillus kapialis, assembly GCF_044790185.1. Lineage (GTDB taxonomy): Bacteria > Bacillota > Bacilli > Bacillales > Amphibacillaceae > Oceanobacillus_B > Oceanobacillus_B kapialis. Next base: position 1,336,909 of record NZ_CP085256.1, on the reverse strand, counting down.
TCTGCTAGTCCATCATTAAAGGCAGCAAGGTCCTTAGCAGATTGCTGCAAGCCTGCTGTATACTCCTTAAATCCTGTAAAGGAAGCTTCAATACCTTGCAATGACTTTTGATTTGTCTCCTGCAGGCTTAAAATAGACTGATTGATTGCTTCGGATACGTTTATTAACCTTCCCATGCTATGCTGCTCTGTACCTTCTAGATTGGATTCTGTCATTAACATAATATCGGTCAGCATAAATTCGGTGTTCAGCATTTTGATTAAAATGGTCATAATTAACGAAAAGCCCATTCCAGCTATACTCGTATAAAAAGCGACGTCTATCCCAGCTAGTACACCTGCCACACCCTCTACAAGATCGCTTTCATCTATATTGATGCTCCCAAGCGAAGCGGTGAGGCCGATAAAGGTTCCTAATACGCCTAATAATATAAAGACAGAAACACTCATTTGAATCATTTTAATTAAACTAACGACAGGCACTTGAAAAAAACGCCAGCCTGAAAACTTTTCCTGCACAAACGTTTCAGCCTTGATGCCCTCTCCTTGTCTGTTGTTGAATTGCTCTTGGAAGCCTTGCAGTGGTTCGATATCAAGTCGGTTTGTGTCTTTCATATAATTCCGGATCTTTTTTAATTTGCCAAAGAGTGTTATATGAAGGATTACAGCAATAAAAAACAAGCCGAACAATAGTAAAAAGATAACCTCTATCATAGAATTGGCTAGGATTGCTTCTGCCTTCTGCTCACTTGTAAATAATTCAAGAATGGCTTGCACCATTTTCGTTTCCTCCCTGTACCAGACTTTTTCTGAGTCATTTTCTCAGAAGCTTCTTCTTCTATTGGTATTCAACAAGTGTAGAAATCATGTGTACAAGTTAGGTGAGGTATCGAGTATGCGGATTCCATATTAAAATGCCAGGGTGTGCAATCACCCTGGCATTGTTAGGACATTATTAATTTGAGATAGACATCTTATAGTAAAATAATAAAGCACTAAAAAGCCCGATTCCAAAAAGAATTCCTCCGATTAATTGGAAGTTCACAATATAGCCGTTCATTCTCGCTAAATATACTTCCGTGCTTACGCTACCTAGCTCAGCTAACCAAGTATCAGCAACTGAAGTACCTAAATGGACACTGAACAAGATAATAAATAACCCAACGACTCCTAAAATAAAAGACAGCACAACTATTTTCATTCGATCCATAAAATGTCAACTCCTGTCCACTAATTTTTATAAGTTACTCTTACCATTTACAGGAAATACTCTTACCTTATCCCAAACAGACTGCCAATTTTTTCTTATTACTCTTTCGTCATAGATTTTTGCAAGCTCACTCGACTCTATAAAAAAAGGAGTAGGCTTTACTTCTAGATTTAAGACATCCTCGATACCCCAAGGCGCTGTAAGCAATAAATTATTATTCTGATCCAGTTTTACACCTAAAGATGTTGCGGTTTCGGGAAATTTTGAGATTGCATCTTCAGTTGAAATATAAGCGGAAACGCCATTTACGACATGCATTCTCGCCTCATTTTTCACTGACCAGGGTACACCTGGGAGCCATTCTGCTAATTTCTGTTCAAACCGCTTCTCTTCTGCTTCGTACTTATTAGTTTCATCAAAATATACAACATCTACATCAGCAAGTGGCGTTCGACTCTTAAAATGATGTAACGTGTCCCATATTTTTGAACGTACAAATCCAGCGCATATCCACCAGTCTGGCAACTCTAGTTTTTTTGCCGTACTTAAGATTGTCATCATTTCTTCATCGCGCTGGATTAGCGCGATGATCTCCTGTTCTGTTTTCAAAAATGTCCACTCCTCTATAGATCATTTGTTCTTATTTTAGCATAGGAGAGAAGGTTTTTTATTATAAATATTTTTAGAACCGTTAATTTGATTTACGGCTATGTCTTTTCCAGCCACTCATTTTTTTATCTTATACGGCTCAATACTAAAACCAACGGTATTACCATTTATGATATAGTAAAAGGACAATAGACTGGCTTCACATGAGGGGGTTGGTGCACTTCTCTTTTTAGGTCGATTCCTAAAAAGGAGGTGGTGCCAATGGGGATTGAATCGGTGTTAACGTTAATGATATCCTTTGGGATGTTGATTGCGTTTATCATGTCTGACAAGAACCAAAAAAAATAATCCCTCATGTGCTTTAGCCAGGCGCTGAGGAATTATGTTCCTTGAGTGTACCGCCCCCAATTGTTGGGGTTGGTCTATTGGGGCCGCTCCATGTTCCAGCATGGAGCGGTCTTTTGTATATTTTGTTAGTCTATAAATAGTATACCACGATTTCGATTTGTTTACACTGCCTCAATTTAAGGGTATGCCATGTTTTTTAAGAAATACATGCATCCCTTTTTTTAGTAAATAATCTGCATGGCCGTCATTAAGTTAAATATATTCACAGCTGCTAGCACCCATTTCAGTGCGCGTTGTCCTCTAAAAGCAAAATAAATTCCAAAAACAGGAAAAAGTAGTGAACCTAAGATATAAAGCATGCCAATAAACCCGCTAATATACTCACTAAGTAAAAAGCCAGCAGCCCAGACAATGATAAACCCTATGATGCATATGAACGATAAAATTAGATTTCGGCTTCCCAAATTTTTTACCCATTCTCTACCAACTTCTATGTAAAAATCTTCTTCATTTCGCTTGTCTCTTGTGGCAACAAACGCCGCAACTAATTCTTTGGAACTCTTATTTTGAACAGCTACCGGTCCTTCTGTAAAATCCTCATTTAGTTGCCTGTTTTCTATAAGGCTCTTATGCAAGGATCTCATAAGTTTGTTCACTTCATTATAATCTTTATCTTTTCTGTCTCCTCTTTTTAAAACAGAGTGAACAAAAAAGCGAATTACTTTAAGATACACCATCGATATCAATCTGCCAAACATGCTATTAAGTTCCCTTCTCATATAGATTATCCAAATAGTGAAACGTTAAACTAGTATTAGTTTACCATATCTAAGGAAAAATGAGGATGGATAATGGAACGTAACCTAAGGGATAGAAAGTAATATTAATTATGGGAGTTGAGGGGGAGGATCTTGGTGAAACCTATAACCTCTCCTTACAGTCGTTTAAGATGGAATGTTCTTATTTATTTATTCGCTTATAGACTCTGCTATCTTTATTAGCAATTGCTTCTCATATTTTTCACTGTTGTTTATACTTAATATATATTCAAATTTGGCATTCTTCATATACAAAATCCTAATAATTGGTTCATGATTTACTTCTTCGATAAATACTTTCTTACCATTATTCGTAATGTAATTCGAATGTTTACGAAATGGTTTATTTGGATTAACTTCAATTTGAAAGAGGTCTTTCTTATTTACCCCAAGGAAATGTAATGATAAGGTGTTATCTTCCTTTATTTTTCCATAGGTTTCACTTACTTCAAAAGGCTCTCTTTCAGGAAAATTCAGTTTTGATTGGTATTTTTCTTCAAATTGTTTAATTGTCTTTTTTACTTCTGTAGTATACCCCTTCACTTTGTAAACCTCTTTAACAGTCATAGGCTTCTCGGAAGTAAAGTCACCCTCCTTATAATGAACATTAGCGTATGCTGTACCGGTAAATACAACAAGCAATACGATATAAACAATAACTACTTTTGTTTGCATATTCATATAATCACCTCCTTTTCTAGTATCAACTTACATAACCAAACAAATACCCCTATAATTTAGCTATCCGTTTTTTCACAAAACAAAAGGAAGTCCAACCTAGATTGATAATTTTATCTAGGTTGGACTTCCTTTGTGCAACTTAAATTCATTATTCCGCCGTAACAGAGATCTTCTTCTCAATCACCTTTTTATCATCTAGCTCCTTAACAAGTTCACCTTCAAGCTTTTCGCCATTTTCTCCATATGCTTCGTTAACATGCGGGCCATTTTCGTGACGACCTGGATCCATTTCAATTAAAATTTCAAATTCCTCTAAGTCTTCTATTCTATCATCCTTCTCAGGGTTTTTAATGTAAAGAAGGGCTGATCCATCAGGGTTGGTGTGGGTAAAGGCCATAAATCCAGTAGCTATATACCCAGGAATAACTGGTTTCCCACTTACATACGTACCATCAACTAAGTTACTATTTAATTCTACGACAAGATGGTCACCCTCACGGCTAACACTGGCATCTACTTTTACATTTGTATTACCAAGATCATCTTTTGCTTCCCAGCTTGGTTCCATAATGTCGATTGTTTGATCTCCTTCGTTAATAGAGACTATTTCTTTAAATGAAAATTTCTTAGATACCACATCATTATTAATATCAGTACTTGTTCTGGAAAAACTTCCTGCTAGGTTATCAGCGTAATGCGAACTGATTTCCTCTTCTTGATAAGCAGATTCAAACTTTAATTCCAGGTTTATGAAGCCCTCTGCGTTCTCTGGAATATCCTTTTCAACGTGGAACGTACCATCTTCTTCAACAACGCCATCACTTGAGTTACTCCCAATTACAGTCCCTTCTAAAGGGTCCGTTACAAGAGTAAGCTCAGATCCTGGTAATAAATTGGTGGTACCTGTAGCGGTTACCGTATTACCAGCGATTTCAATTTCTCCTTCAAACCAGCCTTCCATGGCGCCTTGGTCCTCCGGGGCAGTTGAATTGCTGTTTGAAGTTTCTTCACTAGTATCTGTGTCTGCACCTTCTTCACTATTTGCTCCACCCGTAGTTTCTTCTTCTACCACTTCATCATTCTGTTCATCTGTGGTTTCATTGGCTGATGACTCTTGTTCATCTTCACTGCACGCTACAAGTGCTAGAGTCATGCATCCAATTAAGCACAACCACTTAAACTTTGATATTTTCATACGCAAAAACACCTTTCATTATATATCTGTTTAAATAATAGCTAATCTAAACAGAGAATAACAACGGAACCTTTTAACTGTTTTTGAAATTCAAAAAGCTGTTATTAGGTCTTTCTACCTAACATTTTCAGTATTTGTAGATTTTTGTAAGTTAAAAAATTTTAACTTGAACTTCCAACCCTTCCATGCTAAACTGAACAGAATTAAATACACATTATATAAAATGACGATGAAGAGAAGAGTAAATGAGAGCATTACATTACAGAGAGCTCCGATCGCTGAAAAGGAGTATGTAATTACTCATTGAACCAAGCCTCTGAGTTGCACGCTGGATTATTTATTACTATGATAGCGTGACAGCCGCTCCTGTTACAGAGCTAGAGTATAAGCAAAGGTATATTTACCGTACTTGATAAGGTTAAATATGGTGACATATTAACAAACTGGGGGGCACCACGATTTGATGTTAACAAATCTCGTCCCCAAGACTATTGTCTTGGGGGGCGGGATTTTTTTATTTGATTTTTATTTAAAGAAGGGGGAAAAGCGAATGAATACAAAATTAAAGTGGAAATACCCAGTCTTATTTCTATTAAAAGTCGGTATTTCAAACGTTGGGGACTGGATCTATTTTCTGGCATTGAATCTAGTTGTATTGAACATGACAGGTTCAGCTTTAGCAGTTGTTGGTCTTTATTTAGTAAAGCCGATGGCCGTATTACTCACAAATTCATGGGCTGGAAGTTTTATTGACCGTTTAAATAAGCGTATGTTAATGATATGGCTAGACCTGTTACGAGGCATAGTCATAGGCTTTTTACCATTTTTTATTGGGTCCCTCTCTCTTATCTATGTGATGGTTCTTTTTATTAACATGATGGCTTCCATATTTGAACCAGCTTCTATGTCCTACATGACAAGATTGATTGCACCCAACATGCGAAAACGATTCAATTCTGTGCACAGCTTTGTGAGCTCAGGGGCTTTCCTAGTTGGACCAGCTGTTACAGGCGTTTTGCTACTTACAGCATCTCCAACATTTGCGATATATTTGAATGCAATTGCACTAATTATTGCAAGTATAATCACATGGTTACTTCCTAATGTAGAGAAAGATGACGTTATTGTGAAAAAGGATCGAATTATCACGAGGGCAATACTGAAAAGCGATTGGCAAACTGTCATCATGTATAGCCTAAACAACCGCTATGTTATTACCATCTACTTTTTATTTACTACTGTAATGATAGTGCTGGCAAGTGCAGTAGATTCTCTTGAAGCTTCTTTTGCTAAACAAGTTCTTCTTTTATCAGATAGTGAATATGGATTTCTTGTTACGATTGCGGGAGCTGGAATCATTATAGGCGCTGCTATTAATACACTAGTTGCTCATAAACTTAACATCTCTATTATGGTAGGAGTTGGCACTTTCTTCGTTACAGTCGGTTATATCGTTTATGCCTTTTCCGCCAGTTTCTTTTATGCCGGGCTTGGTTTCTTCATTCTTGCCTTTTTTATCGCATGTGCGAATACTGGCTTCCTTACATTCTATCAAAATCACGTGCCAACTAATATGATGGGAAGGATTGGCAGCATATATAATTTGCTTGAAGCTATACTTATCATTGTTGTCACCACTTTATTAGGAGGGGCGACATTATTCCTTTCGATTCGTTTCACCGTTATCCTTGGGGTATGTTGTATGCTAATAGTTTCAGCTGTATTGCTTGCTGCTACTATACTGCCATCAAAAAGAGACTTTTTCACAATGCACATTACAGATTAAGAAAATAAAAGCGAAAGGAAACAGGGATGTACTGTAAAACCGTGTTTCCTTTCGCTTTAGTTACCTTAAGAAAGTTGCTCTTTAATTCGTCGATAAGAAGCTTGTTTTTCTTTAAAATCATACAGGTTCGTTAAAATTAACCAATCATCACACTGATAAAGCTCTGATAAGCGGAGAAGATCAGATTTCACTTTATCAGGACCCCCGATTATCATGCGTCGCCTGTTAAATTGTATTTTCTCTTCTTCAGTTATACTTAATATTTTTTCGTTTGCTTCTTGAACACTGGAAACACGACTATCCAGCCCTTTTTCTACTTGCAAAAGCCAGAGATCCTGACTGCGCGCAAGTTCTTCAGCATGATCATCATCCTCCCCACACACTACAAAAACAGCCGTTCGAGCTACAGGGTTAGGAAAAAGTCCAGGCTTAAACATTTCCCTATATTGTTTATGGCTTGCCTCTCCCCTATCCGGTTTTATGAAATGCCCAAAAACATATCCTATTCCTTGTTCCGCAGCTGATGCTGCACTATTTTCTCCTAATCCAAGACTGTACAGTTCGGGAGCCTTTTCGGTGCGTGGTGCTGCCTTGATATTTCCATTTCCCTGTATAAAATCAAGAAGATTTGTAAGCTTCTCCGGGTAATCACCCATTTGATTCGGTTTTCCATCAGCGAGTAATGACCGAATTCTTTCATTTCCACCTGGAGAACGGCCCACTCCTGCTTCTATTCTTCCTGGGTAAAGAGCCTGTAGCTGTAATAGCTGAGCCGCGACCTTATATGCACTGTATTGTGGTAATAAAATACCACCGCTTCCGACAGCTATTCTTTTTGTCTGGCCTGCAACGGCAGCCATCATGATCTCTGGGGCACTTGAGACAAGTCCTTTCGTGCCATGATGTTCCGCAAACCAATAACGTTCATAGCCAAGGTCTTCGGCATATTTTGCTAATTCTATTGTACGTGCAGCCGTTTCTTCTGCAGTCATTCCCTTCGGCTGCGCCATTTGATCTAAAATTCCTAAACGCATTGTGGATCTCCTTTTTCTTTTTGTTCCATTTTCTCTCATCTAATATGGGATGGAAAGCTAAACGCTCATAGATAGTTTAGATAACCTTTTCATTTACGGCGATTGAGAATCCGTCTTTTTATAATTGGTGATGGACTCGTTAAAGACGTTTACCCACTTTTATGCATACATTAAGAAGAAAACAATTATCGAAAGGATGGAACAACATGTATTATTATCCGTATGTTCAACCAATTATGGATGCACCACCCTACGCTGGCTATCCACCTCAATTTACTTATTATCCTGTGAATAGATTCTACCCAGTATATTATGAAGGATTAACGTCTCACCTCGAAGATCCAAGAATTACATTAAGAGACTATGGACAACAGCCCCTTGCAACAAATATAGAAAAAGCAACTAAGCGTAACAGCACTTTTCGTACAGCATTATGGACAGGAGACCATCTTCAAGTCACTCTAATGAGCATGCCTGTAGGAGAGGACATTGGTTTGGAAATTCATCCAGATACAGACCAATTTTTACGCATTGAGCAAGGGCATGGCATAACTGAAATGGGTAAGCGAAAAAATGACCTGCCTTTTAGGCGCCGTGTAAAAGACGATGATGCTATTTTTATCCCAGCAGGATATTGGCATAATATAACCAATATTGGCAACGAACCGCTTAAATTGTATTCCATTTATGCACCACCAGAGCATCCATTTGGAACCGTTCATAGAACGAAAGCACAAGCAATGGAAGCAGAATCTGACTAGAATTAATAAACAGAGTAGGCGCATGAATTACTCATGCGCCTCTCACAGATCCGTACGTGCGGGTCATCGCATACGGCTCCTCCATGATTATCCCCGTTGGGGATGATGTTCATAGTAAATATCTACAAGAGAAACTAGACCTATCTCTCCAAACCTCTCATTAGGAATCGCTACATGAACTGGTGTGGATAAAGAACTTCTCCAGGCATACATTCGAAGTTGTGGAAGTTCTCCCTTCCATTTCCTTCTTCGCAATTCCCTATGGAGCTTTCTTATTTTCCTCCAGCTTCTTAGCTGAACCATTCTTAGCCTTCTGCGTATCCATGCATCTAATTTCTGAAACAAGGACTTTACATGCCAGTGACCAAAGTAGTTAGCCCACCCTCGAAGATAGGAATTTAATTTATCTTTAATCAGCTGTTCTATATTAACTGTTTGGTTCTTCTTAGTTATTTCCTTCACTTTATTCTTGAACTTCTTTAATGCCTTAGGAGATGGTTTTACCCAATATCCTCGCTTAAATTTATGCCCGAGAAAAAGAAATGTCTCTTCGAGATTGTTCACTACCCTTGTCTTTTCGGGATGTACAGTTAATCCCATTTCCTGTTCCAAGAAGCGAGTAACGGATTTAAGTACACGCTCTGCTCCCTTTTGGGACTTACAACAGATGACGAAGTCGTCTGCGTACCTAGTGATTCGATGCCCACGTTCTGTCATGACTTTGTCTAATGGATGTAGGTAAATGTTTGCAAGTAACGGACTGATGACGCCTCCTTGTGGAGTGCCTTTATCATTCAAATAAAAGCCACCATCCTCCATTACACCAGCCTCAAGGAAACTTTTAATGAGGCGCAGTACACTGCCGTCCACCACTTCCTCTCTAACAGCCTCTAATAACCTATCATGCGGAATTGTGTCAAAGTATGATTTTAAATCTGCATCTATCACATATACATATCCATCCATAAGATCTTTACGGATTTTCTCCAGCGCCATATGAGCACTACGATTCGGTCTAAATCCAAAGCTACAGTTTAAAAATTTCGCTTCAAATATCGGTTCTATCACACGTCGTACAGAAGCTTGTACAACACGGTCTCTTACGGTAGGAATTCCCAGAGGTCTTTCAGACCCATCCGTCTTCGGTATATATACACGTTTCACAGGCCTCGGCTTGTAACTCTTTTCTTTTAGCTCTTGATGAAGGATTTGTACATTATCCTCCATCCCATACTCAAAGCTTCTGATTGTTACTCCGTCTACACCCGCAATTCCACGGTTTCGTTTGACCTCTCGAAATGCTTCCTCCATGTTTGGGTAAGACCATATTTTATCCATAAGGCTATACCATTTCATCTCTTGTTGATTATCTACTCCGCCACGAAAACTTTTCGTACTTATTCGTTCTTCCATGATTCATAATCCATCCCTTTGGTATCATCGGATGACTAGCTTTTCTAAGCATTCTCCGAGTCCCATAAGTTATTCCGCCCCAGACGGTCTACCCTTCTGTTCGACCTCAGTTCTACGGCCACCTTGCCTCCCTGACTCCTGTCTGGTTCATGACGACTTCTTAAATCGAATAGCTTTTCTTCCATGGACAGACGGGCTTCACATCAATTCCTTTCCTTTTGGGAAAGAGATTGTCTCCATAACTTCGCATGGAGTCACTCGCCTTTGTGACTTTTCCAGCGAGTTTATTCACTACTATCCCCTGCTCTGACTTCTTACCACTCATAGCCTCGCCTTGTTCATCACGAACTTGTCAAAGGGTTACCACTTCGTGGAAACGGTAAGACCTCCCTGGGTCACGTCACCGAACTTTCGCCCGAATCCAGCCCTCCTAACTAGCAGAATCCTATCGTGGTATTGGACACTCCCTTCTTTTGCAGGGTTATCCGATTCTGCCAGCCAACACGGGTTTGGTTGTCACCTGTTCCGGGTTTTGCCTTCAGGCCCTCCGCACAACCCCTCACGAGCGTTGCACTGCCTGTCAGCTATACACTTTCGCCACTTCGACGCGTTAGGGACTTTCACCCATTAGTTCGATGCGCTGCCAGGCGCAAAAAAACAGACCAGAGATTTTAGTCTCTGATCTGTTTTATCCATTATTCTTATTTACTTAATTGATCCACTGCTAGGATGGCATCGGCAACATCTTCTGCTGTAATCTCAGGGGAGAGATTACCCATTGTATCTGCATCACTTGTTGCTGCTTCACCAACTTTAACAAGATCTTCATAAGAAGCATTCTCTAAATGTAAATCTTTTAACGTTGTTGGCAAGCCTAGAGATTGATAAAAATCAATATACTTTCTAATTTCCTTTTCAGGATGTAATTCCAACACAAGGTGTGTAAGTGTACCATATGCTACTTTTTCTCCATGTGTAAGATGGTGGATATCTCCATCTAATACTGTGAAGCCATTATGGATAGCATGTGCACCTGCAAGTCCTCCACTTTCAAACCCAAGACCTGATAGCAAGGTATTTGCTTCCACGACAGCTTCAACTTGCTTCGTTACAAGACCTTCTTTCACTGCTTTATAAGCTGCTTGTCCATAGTCAAAAAGCGTTTTTTCGCACGTTTCGGCAATTGCTTTTGCAGCGATACTCGTTTTCCCACCAGCCATGGTGTCACTATTACTTTTAATCGCAGCTCTTGCTTCTACCCATGTCGCCATTGCATCGGCAATACCAGAGGCAAACAATCTTGGGGGTGCGCCTGCTACGACCTTTGTATCTACAAGCACAAGGTCTGGATTCTTTTTATAAAAGTTATAAGACTCAAATACACCTTTGTCAGAATAAATTACGGATAATGCACTTGTTGGTGCATCTGTTGAAGCAGTTGTAGGAACAATAATTACACCTGTTTCCAACTGATCAGCAATTGCTTTTGCTGTATCTAACGTTTTACCGCCGCCAACACCAATTACAGCATCAACAGATTCTGACTTTCCTTCATCCGTAATTCTGTTAATTTCATTCCAAGATGCTTCTCCATTAAATTCAACATAATGATAAGCTAAATCTTCTTCTTTAAAGCTTTTCTCGATAGCCTCTCCTGTAATTCCCCATACAGTTTCGTCTGAGAGAATTAAAGGCTTCTTACTTGCTGTTTCCTTTACATGCTTTCCAATTTTCTCTAATGCATTTTTTCCTTGAATGTACTTACTTGGTGAAACAAACACAATCTCTGACATGTGATCACTCCTTTTATAATGTACGCTTTTAGTATACCATAATTTACAAAAATATGCTCATAATTTCACAAACTCTTCATATTATGAAAGGTATACCATCCGCATCATTACTGTACCCTAGGGCAAGCTTTCGCAAACTACTCCATCTCGATCATTTCCATCTAAACGGTGTGGGTCACTGTCAGGTCCACCAGCTGCTTCATAAAAGGTTTGTGCTTGCTGTTGGCTGTCGAAATCGCCACAATCTCTATCAGGACCTTCTGGATCGTAGGATAAATCATTTGAAGCTTCCTCGGCTTTTGGTTCTGCTTTATGAACTGCCTTTTCTTCATCATCTTGATAATAAAAGCCTTCGTCTGTTACATACCCTTCTTTACTCCATATCCCAGTTTCCGAATTCTTCGCCCTGTTCTGAGCTTTCATATAAGCCTCAAAATGTGTATAAGGTGGATCGTATACATAAGCAAGTCTTGCAAGTCCTTGTTCTAACAGCATCTGATTAAACGTCACCCCATCAATCCATAGGTATGCAAGGAGTCGATCGTATTTATCTCTTTTTGGTCCATCGAATTCAAGCTGTACCTGGTTCCCCGCAAGTATCTCCTTTGCAAAACTGCTCGCATCTGGCCCGAATGGCTGAACAGGCTTTGATGGATGCTTTGTTTCTGGTGTGTCTACTAGGAGTAAACGAACCGTCTCTTCCTTTCCATTATAGAGAACATTAACTGTGTCTCCATCCACTACACGTGTAACCTCTACCATATCTCCAAGTTTTTTACTTTCGTTTTGTGGATCGGATTCTGATTTTTCATCTTTCTCTACTTTCACTTGATCATGCTGTGAAGTGTTTCTCTCTTCTTTTATAGCCGTTTTAGTTTCAGTAGGTGTGGTAGCATTCGTTCCTGTATCTTCCATAGTCCCACACCCAACAATTAAAGTAGTGATAAGGATTGCGATAATAGTCCTTTTTATAAACCGATATTTTTTCATGCTGTCCCTCCTTGTTGTTGTGCAACCTTTACGTGACTCCAAAGAAAAACTCGCTTAAGGCTTGTTGAAAGTTTTCCTGATCTTCGACATATGGATGATGTGCACTTCTTAAAACCTTCACTTTTTGATCGTGAAAGTTGAATGATGTGTGATGTTTCGGTCCCACTGCATAATCCTGTTCACCGGCTATCACAAGTACTGGCTTGGATATTTCTTTTGTTAATAAAGTAAAATCTTGAAAATACTCTTGGGAAGAAAATATAAACTGCTGGAAATTGGGATCACTTTGTAGCCCCTCCCTATCCACTAAATCGACAGCTTTTTTATTTTCCACATCAACAAACTGTAATGTATCATAAAGCCCTTTTTCCATTAATGAAATAAGGACCTCATAATAACTTTCCATAAAAAGTTCCAATTTCTCCGTATCTGCCTTCTTAGGAGGTTTATGTAATATAGTAGTTCCTTTTGAAATCTGTTGTTGAAACGAATCAAACATGTTTAGCGTAACATTAGATAATATAAGCCCTTTTACATGCGTAGCAAACTGATGAGCATAGTTTACCGCCAGGATTCCACCAAAAGAGTGACCCATTATGAGCCACTCTGTAATCCCTAATTGTGTGCGTAGCTCTTCTATATCCTGCATGATTCTATGAGAGAATAATCTTGTTCTGGACTGTGCTCAGATCTTCCACAGCCACGTTGGTCTAAATAGATCATTTGGACATTTTTATTTAATAGATTATCCGCAAAGTGTTGAAAAGACTTACTCCAGTAGCCAGGTCCACCGTGCAAAAATAGACAAGGCAAACCTTTTCCGCTTACTTCTACGTATAAGTTTAAACCATCACTTGTTTTATACCTCATTTTATCCCCCTATTGGTAATTTAAAAAGTAAACAATCTAGGCATTTCCTAATACACTTCACCTACTTTACATGAAAGGATGGAATTAATTAGATACTATTAACCATAACTAAATACTACCATAATTTACTAATACTAGCGTTAGCACAAAAAAGTATAGCGGTCCTTTTTAGATGAAGTAAACCACAAAAAAAGCAGGGAGGTTATCTCCCTGCCGTATCATTATTGATCCACTTTACTGTATCTATTTTTCTTTTCCTTGGGTTCATCCTTAGGCCGTACATTATGAATAAATGCTTTGTCCTCGTCGATCATTTTCTTCGCTGCATAAATGGTTAGCAACTGCAGGACAATAATCGGTATACCCATAAGCCCAGAAACCACTTCAAGAGGAGGAAGCCCTCCGACTCGCATCAGAACAAGCGCCAGTCCTGTGATGACCGCTGCAACAATGATCCGTAAAGTTCTAGGTGGTTCTGACTTACTCATATTCTGTGTCCCTGCATAAGAAGCGATCGTATACGTTGTTGAATCTAAGGTGGTTGTAAGGAATATCGTTGCGATCACAATGAATAGCACCAATGCTATACTTTCAAATGGCAATGAAGTCAAAATAGCTGGTATAGCAGCCATCTCACCTTGGTTATTCACAACATCTAGAACGTCAACATCACCTGTTAGGAAGCGCTGAATTCCCAATCCACCTAAAATACCTGTAGCCACCCAAGAAATTAGCGTTGGTGCCAGCAAATAGGTTAGTATCATTTCTCTAATCGTACGACCCCTTGAAATTTTCGCAGCAAATACACTGTGAAGCATCGCCCATGTAAGGTTATACGCAAACCAGAAAACAGTGTTACTCTCCACACGTGTTGTCCCTTGCATATCCAATGTGTTTGTGTGGAAAGATAAATCAATATAACTAGACAGCAGTGATCCGACTGTCTCTGTAAAGAAATTTAAAATAAATATCCCGGGTCCTAATATCATGACAAATAAAGCAAATACACCAGCCAGATACATGTTAAAAGTACTTAGCCGTTTAATTCCACGTTCTATACCTAAGTATGCACTAAGAGAAAATAGCAATACCCAAATTACGGTAACAATTAAAGTAAGTGTGAATGTAACCTCTATGTTTAGTAATTCCGATAAGTTATTTGTAATAATTGGCGCACCAAGTCCTAATGTAACAGCTGCTCCGGCAAGAATACTAATTAAAAAGATAACATCCAGTACTTTACCTCCGAAGCCATCTGTAAATTTGTCCCCAAATAGAACACGGCATGCCTCAGAAATTCTGAAAAGTGGTTTTCTTCTAACGTGCAAGATATAAGCCATTGCGGGAGCTGCCATAACAAAAACAGCAAATGTTTGGAAACTCCAAAGAAACATGGCGTAAGTGTTTCCCCATAGTATTGCTTCTGTGGATGCTGCTTCTACACCAAAAGGTGGGTCTAATGCTACGTTTGCCCATTCTACCATTCCTGTTCGCATAATGGTTGAGCCAAGTCCCATGGCAATTAAAATGGAAGCATATTCAAATAACGTAAAACGTGGTTTTTCCATTGGATCCCCAAGCACTACATTACCGTACTTGGAAAAAGAGAAGTATAATCCGGCGATTACTAAGATAATAGCATACCAGAGATAACCCCAACGAAAGTTGTTTACGATACTATTAAAAATATTATTTAGTACTTCTAGCGACTGTTGCTCATAAATTACTAACGGAATACAAATTAAAATAACGATTAATAATGCCGGGGCAAATATCCGATAGTCTATCAGCCGCCTTTTACCCGTATTTCCAGTATTCTTGTTCATATCTCTGCTACCTCCAATATTTCAGTCACATTACTGCATATTACTTTTTTACCACACAGGTTGCTTGCTTAAACCAACGATTCTTTATTGAATTTATGTTATACTCTCTACCCATTTTGGTTTTAGACCGGTATAATGGGGTGAGGAAATTTAGAAAGAAAAGGTGTAGTTAATTATGAGTTTATTATCAGTAGATAGTTTAAGCCACGGCTTTGGTGACCGTGCTATATTTGATGATGTTTCTTTTCGCTTACTCCAGGGAGAACATATAGGACTGCTTGGTGCCAATGGTGAAGGAAAATCTACCTTTATGAATATTATTACAGGCAAGTTAGAACCTGATGCTGGAAATGTAAGCTGGTCGAAGCATGTTCGTGTTGGGTATTTAGACCAGCATGCGGTGTTAAAAAAAGGAATGACAATCCGAGACGCGCTACGTACAGCTTTTCAATATCTTTATGATATGGAAACAGAAATGAATGAGCTGTATGCAAAAATGGGAGAAGTAGACCCTGAAGAATTGGAAAAAATACTTGAAGAAACTGGTCGAATCCAAGACGCATTAACAAATAATGGTTTTTATATAATTGATGCTAAAGTAGAGGAAGTCGCAAATGGTCTTGGTCTCAATGACTTTGGTCTGGAAAGAGATGTTCATGATCTAAGTGGTGGGCAACGTACAAAAGTCCTTTTAGCTAAGCTACTTTTGGAGAAACCTGATATTCTCCTTTTGGATGAGCCAACAAACTATTTAGACGTCGAGCATATTGTATGGTTGAAAGAATATCTATTGGCATATGAGCATGCTTTTATTCTTGTTTCTCATGATATCCCTTTTTTAAATAGCGTTGTAAACCTCATTTATCATATGGAAAATCAGCAGATCACCCGCTACCCGGGAGATTATGATGAGTTTCTACGTGTTTATGAAATGAAAAAACAACAACAAGTTGCCGCTTATAAGAAGCAGCAAAAAGAGATTGCCAATTTAAAGGATTTTGTAGCACGTAACAAGGCCAATGCAGCAACTAGTAAGATGGCTATGTCTCGTCAGAAAAAACTCGATAAAATGGAAGTTATTGAGTTAGATGCAGAAAAGCCAAAGCCACAATTTGAATTTAAACAGGCACGCACACCAGGTAGGTACCTTTTTGAGACAAACGAGCTTGTAATCGGCTATGAAGAAGCCTTGTCCCGTCCACTTAACTTGACTATGGAACGAGGGCAAAAGCTTGCATTGTCCGGAGCAAATGGAATTGGGAAAACTACTTTATTGCGGAGTATTCTCGGTGAAATCCCTGCTATTTCTGGGAGTGTAGAGCTTGGTGAGCATTTGCACATTGGCTACTTTGAGCAGGAAATAAAAGAGACCAGCAAGAAAACATGTATTGAAGAGATTTGGGATGAATTTCCACATATGAATCAATACGAAGTACGGGCGGCTTTAGCTAGATGTGGACTTACAACAAAGCATATTGAAAGCAAGGTTCAGGTACTTAGTGGCGGAGAGAAAGCAAAAGTCCGCCTCTGCAAGCTGCTTAACCAAGAAACCAATTTACTTGTACTGGATGAGCCGACCAATCATCTTGACAAGGATGCTAAGGCAGAGCTGAAGCGAGCGTTAAAAGCCTATCAAGGGAGCGTATTGCTTATCTCCCACGAGCCGGAATTTTACGAGGATATCGTAACAGAAGTCTGGAATTGTGAGGATTGGACAACAAAAGTTTTTTAGTAAAAAGATAGGGGCAGCTTTATAAGCTCTCCTATCTTTTTTACTGTTGTACTGTAAGGTAAATCATTAACGTTAGAAAAAATAAGAAGGCTTCAATGTTATAAAGGAAAGGATTTGACTTTATTTTTTCTAAGAAATTAATTCTTTTTATCATGCTTAATTGGATTAAATTATTTATGTAATAAATGATCATCAGACTAAACAAACTCATTAATACAGCCATCCATATTTCTCCGTTTAACCAAAAGGCAATAGCTTAGAAATATAGACCAAATACTTTTAAACACACTTGCTAGACCTTCAAAGGAAGTCGTAAAGGTATCAAGCATCCAGGAGGCCCGCTCTCCCCAGATTTCACTCTGCTCCTGTTTTACAACATGTACGATGTGCCCTGTTTGAAACCCCATTGTAATTACGAGCATGAATAAATAGACAAAGCCAAAGATGCTTCCTGTAAATACAAAATCTTGCCCTATTTCACTATACAATGCAAAAGGTAGTGGGAGCCACATCGCATACATAATACCCATTAAAAGGTGTAAAAAGCCATGTTCTTTGTTCTTCATTAACTTCAGGAATGTGAAGAAGACCGTAATAAATATCCCCATCCCTATCCAACCTAAAATAACTGTTGATAAGATCACTTGCATCCCCCTATCCGAAAAAGATTACAAGAATAATAGATAAGACTGCACTGAATGAAAAAGAAGCTAGCCAATGCTTTTTCTCAGTAGTTTTAAACATAATATTTAGGAAAGAACTTATTACCATCATGATTAGAAAGGTGAGAAAGACCATTATTAATACTTCCATATAGCCCCTCCTAGTTACTGGTCTTAAAATCATAGGCGAGAACATTTAGCAGAAAGTTTAAAATGCATCCGTTCGTTCTTTTGTATATCTAGCCAAAAAGAAGACCTCCCAGATGGAAGGTTGTATGAATTAAAACCCTTCTACTGTTTCTCCGCGTACAGGCTCTTCCACATTCAATTTAATTCTTAAGGAAGTAGCTTCTTCCCATTCCGCACTATCTGCGACATGGAAGTGAATATGAGGTTCACTTGAATTTCCAGAATTCCCGGCAAAACCGAGCAATTCTCCTGCTTTTACTTCCTGGCCATTTTCTACTTCGATACTACCTTGTTTAAAATGCCCTAGCACGCTATATTCTCTATTATCATGTTGGATGATGACATGGTTCCCAAGTGGTTGGTCTCTATTTGATTCGACTCTTGGGTCATTGTCTTCTATGCCATTTTCCACTGAAACCACAACACCCTCTAAAGGAGCAACCACATCCTTACCAAATGCAAAATAACTTTCATTTTTCTTAAGGTCACCTTCGAAGGTATCTTCTTTTTTGATCACTAGATCATATGCATAGCGCTGATTCTCATGTATATAATGGTAGTTAACAAGCTGGTTTGTCCCACCCCAATATGTAAGCCACGGTTCATTAATTGGCATATGGTATGTATTCTTTGTATAAATGTCATTCGTTCCCAAATCCGCTTGTATGTTTAATACTTGCAACCCTATTATCCTTTGGTCATCATTAAGATGGGCTCTTATCCCTTTATCTCCCCCTTCACTTAACCATTGATATTCATTAAAATTATTCAAACTTAGTTCAGATATAAAGGTGTAGCTACTAACCCCTTCATTAAATTGCTCTCCAATATCTCTAAACTCTTCGAACGACACGTCTTTTTGAAAAGACTTACTAAATTGATCATAAATAGCTTCATAATTCCCTGACAGAAATTGGTCCGCAAGTTCTAGTCCTATTATCTTTTTTTCCATTGTATCTGTTGCCCCTTCCCCTTCAGATGAACTGCTATCTTCATCACCGCAAGC
The DNA here is from genome assembly GCF_044790185.1 of Oceanobacillus kapialis. GTDB lineage: Bacteria > Bacillota > Bacilli > Bacillales > Amphibacillaceae > Oceanobacillus_B > Oceanobacillus_B kapialis. The sequence goes on along the minus strand of NZ_CP085256.1, from coordinate 1,317,987 downwards.
TGTTATCCCAATAAGCAACAATAGGAGTGCACTTACAGTTACGAAAACTCTCATTTTCATCCTCCTTTATGAAGTAGCTTTTACATTATATACGACTCCAGTTACAAAAGGTTTCACGTATAGACCAAAAATTCAGTCAGTAAAAAAACCACCCGAAGCTTATTAAGCTCAGGATGGTTAACATTTTGTTTTATTTCCAAGACTGCATAAGGTCTTTAAAAAACTCTGTATTAAAGGTCCATTTGAAGTGGTCGAAATAATTAAGCCAATCCATTCCATTTAACCTTCCACTAATAACAAATACAGTTAAAAACAGCGCCATAAAAAGTGTAATGAATAAGAAGCATTCAAGCGACTCTCTCCAATATGCTTTACCATTTTGTTTCATCTTAATTCTCCCTTTCTCTTCTCATGAAATGTTATAGCATAAGAAGAACTAGGAGAGGTAATTAGAGTGATACTTTTTTGTATCTACCTGCCATGCTATCCTCACCGTTTCAGGATAAGACAAAATAGCATTTAAGAACTCTACCTTTGGCATTACTTCATCTATGATTGGTGGCAAAGGAAATGGCTTCTCAAGATGGTCCTGATTTGTAAGTGTAGCAGGTGTGGTAATATGTGCAATCTGTACCTGGTGTACATCTTTTACTGCTAAAACCATATCCGCGGAAGAGGTTTGCTGCAGCTGATGAGCAACTTCAGACGTTTGGTTAATCCCTAACATTAACAGGCAAATACAGATCAGGTAAACAAATTTTTTCACCATCAGCACCTTCCCTCCAAGTTATATCATACCAAGTTTTTTATGGACTGGATAGATACCAATTAAGATTATCTAACAATAAAACAAGGTCATGCTTCATATGAAAAAAGAAAAAATACTAGCAAATGAACTTTACACACCAGAAAACCAAGGGTTATTAGAAGAGAGAACAGCTGCACGAAATATAACAAGGTTGTTTAACGAGACAGATGAAACCGAGATCGAAAAAAGAACTTAGCGTTTAAAAGAGCTCTTTGGATAGACTGGGGAAACATATCATGAAGAGCCACCATTTCGTTGTGACTATGGTTATAATAATGTTGTGATAGCTGGTAATCCAGCAAGAGTAATTAAAAAAATATGGTAATATATTAGGGATTTTGAAAAGTAACTATGAGGCTGGGACAAAACCCGGTAAAATAAAAAAGTGGTACTTCCCCTCTGGGGAGCACCACTTTTTTTGAATTTATGTACGCAAAAAGGATACCTTCTGGTAAAGTTAAAGTACCACACCAAAACAGAACCGGAGGTATCCCTTATGTTTAAACATTATACCATGAATCAAGTCATTTTGCCTTTAGATTTAGAAATGAAACTTCAAGAAAATGATATAGCCTACGCAGTTAATCATGTTGTGGAGAGTATTCCAGAGGATTCATTTGCGGAGTTTTTCCGTGAAACAGGATGCCCTGCATATCATCCAAGGATGATGATGAAGGTTATCTTATGTGCCTATACGCAGTCTGTTTTTTCTGGCAGAAAAATAGAGGGGTTACTCAAAGACAGTGTACGTATGATGTGGTTAGCACAAGGCTATGAACCGAGTTATCGTACCATTAATCGATTTCGTGTGCATCCGGAAGTAAAAGAATTATTACGTCAGTGTTTCGTCCTATTTCGTTGTCAACTTGTGGAAGAGAAGATGATTGAAGAAGAGGCCATTTTTATTGATGGTACGAAGATAGAGGCGAATGCAAATAAGTTCACCTTTGTGTGGAAAAAATCCATTGAAAAATACAGCACCGATTTAATAAAGAAGTCGAATCAACTGTATGAGGAATTACTGGAAAAGGAAATTATCCCTGAAATAGAAAGGGAAAGTTCCGATGAACTTTCAACGGAAGAACTCAGTGAAGTGGTAAAAAAACTAGATGAAGAAGTAAAAAAATATGATGAAGAAATCGAGAAGAGTGAAGAAGCGAAAGAACGCAAACAACTTCGTTCCGAGCGAAAAGAACCCAAGCAATACCGTAAACAATTCCAAGACTTTGAAGCTCGTAAACACAAATATCAAAAAGATATGGAAATCTTTGGCGATCGCAATAGTTATTCAAAGACGGATCATGATGCCACTTTTATGCGAATGAAAGATGACTATATGAAAAATGGCCAACTTAAAGCAGGTTATAATGTACAAATTGCGACCGAAGGTCAATACACATTAGCCTATGATGTATTTCCAAATCCTACGGATACTCGCACATTTATTCCTTTCCTCGATAATATTGAAGATAGGTATTTTAAGTTACCCAAGTATATTGTTGCTGACGCGGGTTACGGTAGTGAACAAAATTACAGTAATGTACTCCATCGAGAAAAGATGCCACTCATTACGTATAATACCTATCGGAAGGAAAAGAAAAAGAAATATAAAACAAATCCTTTTCATGTATCCAACTGGGAGTATGATTCAGACGGAGACTTTTTTACTTGTCCAAACGGAAAGAAGGTAGCTTTTCAATACCTATCAAATCGAAAGGATAAAACCGGGTTCAAACGAACCTTTCGTGTCTATGAATGCGAAGATTGCTCTGGGTGTCCATTACGCGATCAGTGTACCAAAGCAAAAGAGAATCGGAAAATTTACTACAATGCTCATTGGGAACAACAAAAAGAATATATAAGAGAGCAGCTTTCAAAAGAAGAAACGGGAGAAATCTATGGGAAACGTAAAATAGATGTGGAACCTGTCTTCGGATTTCTGAAGGCTAATTTGCGTTTCACTCGAATGTCGGTGAGAGGCAAATCTAAAGTGGAAAATGAATTAGGATTTGCATTTATGGCGGTGAACATAAGAAAGTACACCGCCACCATGCAACATACAAGCCCAAACTCTAACAAAAAAGATTCCAGCTATCATTTTTTGATAACTGGAATCTTTTTTACTTACTTAAGGCTAGTTATGTCCCAGCCTCTTTTAGTTTCGCCCTATAAGGGCACTTTACCAACGAGGCCCCTAAAGGGGCTTCGAAATTGACCGTCAACCGTTTATATTCCTATCTATTTTTTAAATGGATCGACGTATTCACGTTTACTCATGTTGTCTCGTAGTCTATCCTCAGATTCCTGTTCACGAATGTACTTTGCCACCGTTTTTTGATTGAGCCCCACTGTACTGACATAGTAACCTTTTGCCCAAAATGTGCGGTTCCCATGGTTGTACTTTAGGTTTGCATGTCTGTCGTGAATCATTAAAGAGCTTTTACCTTTTAAGTAACCCATAAAGTAAGATACTGACATCTTTGGTGGTATTTTCACCAGCATATGGTTGTGGTCGGGCATGGCATGAGCCTCGATAATTTCTACATCTTTCATCTCACATAAACGCCTTAAGATCACCCCGATGTCTCTTCTTAATTTGCCATAAATTACTTTCCTTCTATACTTGGGTATAAAGACTATGTGATACTTACAATTCCATCGGGTGTGTGATAAACTATTGTCACTCGACATGAGTAGATCTCCTTTCTGTATATAGAGTCGGTTTGACGGCCAACTCTATTATACCGAAAGGAGTTTTTTCTGTTACAACTCTACAAGTTGAATTCTCACACAGGCAGAGCCTGTGGTTTTAAAACCAGTAATGAAAAAACCGTAACCTCTGTAGGTTACGGTTTTTAAGTTTAGTTTGCAGTATAAGCTTCTACTATCTATTTATTCTAATTTAAATACACGTGCCTTTTGCGATAGTAAGATGCTATCCAAATGGAAATACCACTTAATAATATGATAGTTCCTAGTAAGATATAGTGATACATGTTTGTTGCTGTTTCTGGTAAATCAGAACCGTCATTATTTTCTCCATTATTCGTGGTGTTTTCAATGCCAGGTTGATTATCGTTCGTATTTCTATCATTTTCTAGTTGGTTATTTTCATCATTTCCGCTATCTTGATCATTGTCAGCTGAAGGGTCTTGTACGTTAGGCCTTTCCTCGTTCTCAGGATCTTGTGGATCTCCTGGTGTCTCTTCATTTTCTCCGTTATTCCCTTCATTTGGATCCTGTGGCCCCTCAGGCTCTTCAGGAATTTCTGGCTCTACGATCTCCCCATCAACTGTACGGAAATTCCAGATGTCCGAACGTTGCTGTCCACCAAATTCGTCTGTTGCTTCTACAAACCAAAAATATTCACTATTTGGATCTAAGTTACTCCATGTAACAGCAGCTGTTTCCCCACTGGGTACCCCTGTCACTTCTCCAATTAGTTCATCTGTATATACATTAACTTCTATATGATCTGTTGCCACTTTCTTTGTTTGAGCCTCCATATTATAGTCCAATGAAAACTCGTCCTTTTCAGGGTATTCTGTAGGCTCATAGTAATTGTAGTCATCCAGATAAGGAGAATATGTCTCTACGTCAATTTTATTCTCATCCATGTTGAAATTTAATATTCTCAGATAACCTTGACCACCTTCAGGGCCTCCTTGATAGTCGGCAAGCATTTGATATACCGTACGATCTGGAATACCGTCACCATTATCATCAACTTCATCAGTTAAAGTTTGAGCATTATGGTAATGACCGCAAAGTACGGCAATTACATTTTCATTCGGTATTACAACTTCTTCAAACAATAAGTCACCTGTCGGGCTTCTATTCCCGGTAGCAAGCAAGTATTCATGTACGTTCAGAATGGCTTTACGGTTCGGATGAGCTTCTAGCACTTCATTTAACCATTCGATCCCTTCTTCTTCAATTCCCCATCCAAGGTGGACCATAATAAAGTCCATGCCGTTTACGGATATTAAATCATAGTGACCTCTGTTATCCTGGAAGGATTCCCCGTAATAGGATTTACCTTCAAAACGGTCCTCGCCAAAGAATTGGGAGTAATTATCATAGTAGCGTTGTTTGTTATTTACATCATGATTTCCAGCCACTACGCCGTATGGGACACCTGCCTCGTCCAGCACCCTCATGGAACGGTCTGCAACATCCCATTGCTCAAAATCGTCATGGATATTAACAAGGTCGCCTGAATGGAATACATATTCAATATTGTGCTCTTGTTGGTTTTCTGCAATCCAATTTACCTGTTGTTCATAAATGTGTGGGTAGCTCTCAGAGTAATACTGCGTATCAGCCATCCAAACAAAGCTAAAATCTTCCCCTACATCAGCAATCTGATCTTGCACAATGACACTAACCTTATGATCCTGTACGTATTCTGCGCCACTTACAGAACCAACCAATTGAAATGCTTCTTCACCAGCGATTGTAGAGGTTAACGCATCCCAGCTATTTGAAGCATAATTCCATGCATACATGGTAACTTTTCGGCCAGGAAGAGAAGAACCATCCCATACCACTTCAATCTCATCATTTGCATCAACATTTTCATCTACAGTTACATCAAAACGATGATAAGGAAATTGTAAATCCGACTCTGTTGAAAGTTCATTTCCGTCTATTTCTTCTAACGCTTCACGTTGTTCATCCGTTAGACGAGCTTCTCCTTCAGGTAGGTAACCACTTGGTGGTTCTGAATCTACAGCATTCTCGGAAATCACTAGGTTAGGATCCTCTGCTGTATATTGATAGGATTCGTAAAACGCCACATCCATTTTGTCTTCTGTTGGATCATTGACTGTGACTGATAAATTAGCACGCGTACTTTCTGGGTCATTGGAGAGCCAATCAGGGAGAAGTGGATGCTCTTTTACAACCTCAAATTGAATGACCTCTTCTTGCGTATTACCAGCTAAGTCTGTTGCCCGGAAAATAATTTCGTGCTTCCCAGCTTCCAACAACGCAGAAGAAGTTTCGTACGGAAGTGAGATATGGTCGCCGTCTAATTGTGCGGTAACTTCTTCTATACCACTTCCTGGATCGTTCGCTTCGGCATCAATTACAAAGTCTCCTTTATAGGTTTCCCCTTCTTCAACAGTTGGGTTTAATACTGGACTAGTGTTATCTGTCACAACTTTAGCTGAAACTTCTTCATTTTCATGGACAGCCTTAATTGTATGTTCACCGTCTTCTACATTGCTAGTATCAAATAAATAAGCCGTTGAAGTAAATTGTTCTTCCTCCAAAGTAAAATTGAAATTGTAGATAGGATCTTTGCCTGAACTATCTCCAACTGGATAATTTTGTTCAGGGTCTGCAAAATCAGGGTCATAAATAGTGGTGCCATCTGAAAGCACAAGTCGAATATTACGAATCGTAAAATCGTCTCTGTTTTCATGTGATGTTTCATCAAATGGCCCTACCTTGTTACCTGCACGGATAGTAATGGTATTTTCTCCAACTTGCAGTTTATCTGCAGAAACAGGAACGGTTAGCGTTGTGAAATCCGTGTACGTATCATCGAAGATTTCTAAAACCTCATCTCCCATGGTTACGCCGTTTTTGAAATATATATTAGTTTCTGTTACATCGAACGCGAAGTATGCCTCTGTCTCCATTGCTTTAAAAGTATCTGTCACCTGCTGGTCATCCACATAAACTTCTGTGTCTGTGCTATATTCATCCGTTGTAGCTTTTATTGTGCTTTCACCAGCTAATAGGTCTCCGTCCTTTACGTTTAGACGAAGCCCTTCTTCCATAGACGGGTTTTCAATTTGCAAGGTGTTTGGTTCGGTAGTAGTCTTATTTTTTCCGTCACTTGCAACAAAATAGTATTCTAACTCTGATTTACCAATCAATTCTGGCTCATATACTAGATGTGCATAATGATTGTCATCCTGCCTTTCTAGACTTACTTGACGGAAGTCATCATTATCCTGTGTACGATAATAGAGAAAGACAGATTTGGCGCCAATTTGATCCGTTATCATGGCAGATAATGTTACAGAGTCTTCGGAAGTAATTGACCCTGTAGTTGTCGTATCTTCTACTAATGGTGGTTCACTATCATCTGGTAGCTGAACTTTTTCAGCTGGGACTTGTTCGGGCATCACTGACCCAGGAGTTGCGTCCCATTCCGTTGAGCTTATTTTAGTAGAATATAGACCTCCATCAGTTGGGTAACGATAGAAAATCCCTTTATTTTGAACTGTATCATCAATTCCTGCTTCCTCATTGTACATAGCATAGGAAAGCTCTGTACCTGTTTTCGTAGCCATTACTAATGTACGCTCACTACCATTAGCCATGCCATTATTATAGATTTTGAATAAGTTTTCTCCCTCTATCAGATTAGTGTTAAAGTTAGCATTAAAGTCTGCCTGCCCTTTATCAGGGTTTCCTTGGTTGATCACCCAAAACACCACGGATTCACCTGATGGAATCATCACTTGTTGGTCGTCTTGAGGGCCCCATAGCAAGTCACCTGCTGGCCCACTATTTGGATAGCGATAACGAAGTGTATAATCATTGAAATCTATTGTTTCTGTAGTATTGTTATAGACTTCGATAAATTCATAGCCATCTGCTCCATTTTCATTTGAAGTATCAGGTACAACTTCTGTGATTAGCAAGGAAGGGACTTTTTGATAATCAATTGGTTGGCCAGGGATCTCCTTTTCAGCAGGCTCTGTACTTGTTTCACCGACCAGATTTCCTGCTGTAATAAAGTATGTTACTCGATCGCTCCAAATCTCTTCTCGTGGAATCGTGATCGTATAAATGGATGGATCAGAGTTAGATACTTCCATATTCCATGTTTGGAAGGCCACTTCTTCACTTTGTTGCACAGATACGTTTACCCCATGAATCTCTTGCTCTGATGTTATCTTTACATCCACTTTAATACCGTCTTCAGTAATAGAAAATTCAGGACTTCCTATTACAGGCACTTCATCCTCTTCATCAATAACAACAGGCTTCCTTGGAGTTTGTCCTTCAACAATAGATAAAGGGGTTACCGTTTCCCCAATACCTACCTTCTTCATTATTTTCCCTTGTTGAGGGTAAGTGTAAACGATGCCCTGATTAGCTTTGGTATCATCCCCAGCTTCATCATTGTAGGATGCTGCAACGATTTCATTGGAGAATTTATCTGAAACAATAAGAGAACGTTCACTACCGTTCGCCATTCCTGAACTCTGTATCTCCGTAACATGACTTTCTGGCATATCTATCCCATATTGGGTGTTAAAGTCTGCCAGTTCTAATGCTTGGTTTCCATCATTTTTTATCCAAACGATAAAACTCTCCTGCGGCTGAATCACCTTATTGTCCGTTAATTCCCAAATTTGGTCTGCCGTATTTGATGGATAACGGTAAATAACTTGATAATCTTGCATATTTATAGGTTGTGACGAATTGTTATAAATCTCGATAAATTCATAAGCGTCGGCTCCATTTTGATTAGAAGTGTCCGGCGTTATTTCAGTAATAAGAAGTTGTGGGATTTCCTGTGTGTCTGATACTTCTGGTGGAATAACTTTCGCCTCAAAATGCCCTTCTTCCGGTAAGCTAATAGAAGTGCCATCTTCCATTTCAGCAACAATTCTGTAGCCGAAATGAGGTGACCATAATTGTTCCTTGGAAATTGATGCTGTATACACATTTGTACCTTCTTCTTGTGTTAAAGCAAGTTCTTGCCCTACCATTCCTTCACCAGTCTGGTACTGAATTTTCACCTCTGTTGCTCCACCAACAGAAGCTTCAACGGTTAAATCTGTCTGCCCATCTACTTCCGTAATTGGCTGATGTTCAATCACTTGTTCAACTGCTTGTGTTACGGATCGAGATTTAGCCTCCGCTTCCTTCTCTCCTTGTTCTACATTAGAAGGGGATTTTTCCACTGGAGTAGAAGTTGCTTCTTTATTTGAAGAAGGCTCGTCCTTTGACTCATTTGTTTCTGTTCCCTCAGTCGTATCTGATTTGATGGTAAGAGGTTGTTCTGGAACCTGATCTGTTACTAATGATCCAGGGTTAGCTACCTCTGTTTCTCCACCAAACTCTATTTCTCCCTTACTGTAATAATACAACTGACTTGCAGCTTCCGAAGCACTATATATTACGGTACTGATATCCTTTGTTGACTGCTTGTCCACTAGCTTTAATGGAACATCTTTTGCAAAAGTAGTTTCTTCCACAATGAAAAGTTCTTCTTCTTGTAAAGTAGTACTATAATGGTCATTAAACGTGCTCAAAGTTGCATCATTTTCTGTAAACCAAATCACGATGGTTTCCTGTGGGGCTAACTTTCTGTCTTCTGGAAAAGACACTTCCTCTTTTCCTATTAATAGCGAATACTTTTGTAGATTTAAAGCTTGATTTGTATTATTATAGACCTCCACAAAGGTCTCTCCAGTCAAACTGGCTTCTGTGATGAAAAGCTTGGGTGCATTTGTATCCTCTCTGTCTGCTTGCTTGTCTACTTTTACAGTATAGACATTGGATTCGGATTCCTTTTCAGTATTAGTAGAAGTAAACCAATAACTAACCTTCTCTGACCACAATGCATCTTTAGGAATAGTAGCTGTAAAAGTGGCTTTTTCCGATTCATGCATTTCTATACGCTTTGGCATAGAATGTTCTGTTGCTTTGTAATGGAGTTGTGCATTTTCTGCGTTGGGAATGTTCACTGTAATATCATGAGATTTTAAATCTGAAAAACTAGAAGGTTGTTCATGCTGAAATGTTAAGGAGTTTGTCTGTGAAGAAGTATCTTTGGTGTTTTCTTTCTTAGAAGTGGCAGGGGCCTCTGCATCATCTGTACCCTGCTTTTGCTCGATGCTTTTGTCTTTGGGTTGCTGCGCTGCAGCAAAGGCAACAGAGCTTGTTTGCAACAATGTTGAAACAAATAATAATACTGCCGTTATAGCAGCAAAAAAACTATGTACTCTCTTTTTCTTCATTCTCTTCCCTCCATTTTTAGTAGTCCATTTAATTATAAATTTCGAATATTAATGACAAATGTATTTTATGTGAAATTGTTGTAAAGGAAGAAAAAACGTTCAAAAGTCCCAAAAAAAAGAACCTTATGTATTGACATAGGTCCTAATTGTCCTTATATTTCTTACCTTTACTTATTCTTGCCATCCTAGCTTCTCAAGTAATTGATAATCCTTTGATTTTTCCTGATCAATATGGTGCTTTATTGCAAAATCATCCAATTCTTCATAGATTTTCACTGGGGTAAAATCCACAAGCCGGATATTAAAACCAGTGTGAGTGTAAATAACAGCACCTTTTCTTGCCCAGCCATATCGTTTATATTTTATTTGGCTTATCTGGTTTGGTGTCACTTGCTTTTTGTATAATGTCAAGCCCTTCCAAGTCATGTGGTAAGTAATGGAATTTTCTTTTATGTGGCAGGAATAACGGATAAATGCTAATGCGATTAGTAATATGACTATAAAAACCTGAGAATATTCTTCCCATCCCCACGCAGAGAAATCTAACCTCCCTAACCTCACGAATAAAGGGGTAAAAAGTACTATTGCCAAGAACCCTAATACTTTTGAATTTCCGTGATAACAATATTCCATCTCTGCCACCAACCCTCCAATAGACCCTTTTCATAAAGCATACCATAAATTGGTTAAAGCGAATGTTAAATTTTTAATAACCCATCTTTTCCATATTCGCCCGCACTGCCTGTATGATAGCATCCCGGAAACCATTTGTTTCTAAAGCTGCTACAGACTGTATCGTTGTACCATCTGGTGAACATACATCATCCTTTAATTTAGCTGGATGTTCTCCAGTTTCCAACACCATTTTTGCAGCACCTAATGCAGCCTGGGCAGCAACGTTATATGCCTGTTCTCTCTCCATTCCATATAATACAGCAGCGTCAGCTAATGCTTCTATGTACATATACATAAATGCCGGAGATGAACCACCAACAGCGCTCGCTGTATCCATCAGTCTCTCTTCAATCACTTCAGCTTTTCCAATTCGATTAAATAGTGAAACCACTCTCTGTTTCTCGTTTTCATTTATAAAAGAATTAAAACTAATACTAGTTATCCCTTCCCCAACAAGCACTGGGGTATTTGGCATTGCTTTAACTAACTTTACTTTCCTTCCAAATCTCTCTTCATTTTCAGCAAGTCCTTCACCACCACCAATTAAAATAACAATTGAATCATCCTGGATGACGTCCCTGATTTCCTCAATAACAAGTGGATATTTATCAGGTGTTACAGATAGGAAGACTATATCACACAACTCGGCAACCTCTTGATTACTTTCCAAAGTTTGAATGTGATAGATTTCCTTTAATCGTATTAATTTATCCCATCCCCGATTTGAAGCAAAAATCTGATCTGGCTGATAACCTGCTTTTACCATTCCTCCAATAATAGCTTCTGCCATTTTACCACTACCAATGAAGCCAATCTTAGTATCCATATTAAAATCCTCTCCGTATTCATGTCGTCCTTATACATTTTAGTATAGGGTCTATTTATGAGCAAACGGACGACGCTGAAAAAACAGAAGAAAGGCCCTTACAATAACGTAAAGACCTTTAACTATATTAAGTGAAACTTCATTTGGCGCGTGGTTTCCCTTCCCCCCGCCAAACGTTAGTTGAACGAATCGGACCTTAATTGGCAGTTGAACCTCCACCTAAAATGCTTGATTTTCCCGCCTTCTGAAATGGGGGCTTACTGCCAGTTAAGGCGAAATAATTTAGTCTTCTTTTGAAGAATGGTGAAGTGGTGGCGGTACGAGCCACCCTTTTTCCTTCGTAAGTTTTAAAAACTTACCAGCTAATGTTGCTTTGTTCATGTGAAATTGCCCAAACATCATAGGAATGTCTTCACGTATGGACATACCCATGATTTGACTGCATGCTATAAGTCCAGCTGCCACTTTTGCAGAAGCTGCTGATGCAACATCTGCGTCTTGAAAACGTGCTCCAACTGGAATGTCATCTAATTCTACCCGTGGTGGTTCTGGAGCAGCAGGTGGGAGCCCTACCCCATTGTGTTTAAGTACTTCAGAAACTTGCTTTACCTCCTGCTGAGCTTGCTCAATTGCCTCTTTAAGGAGTTTCTTCAAGTCACCGTCGCCTACATGATTTAACAGCATTTGATGATCTGCGATTGTTTTGTTACATACCATTACAAATTCCCATAGACTAAATACTTCACCATAGTGCAATGGTTCTTCCTGTGGATTTCCGCTTAAAATTCCCATTTTAACCTCCCATAAAATTCATTTCGTGCCATCCTTCTTCTCTGCACATTTATATTGTGTTATGATGTGAGTAATATTATCCATTTATTTCAGCAACTTCTACTTCGTTTTTCCCCCTCTCTATTGCAAGAAATATCTCATTTTCTTTCCAAGTCTTCTAGCCTTCATTATTCTAGTATTCAAAAGCTTGGCTTTAACTCCAAAATTATCGGGAATTTACTAATAAGTTTTTTCAGAAGTGTGTACAACATGTTCTATTATTTATCACAACTGTTCATACTGTTGTTACTTGATAGAAACATTAATAGAAATTATGCAGGGTGTGAACAATATGTCTAAATTAATAAATATCATTATATTATTTCTTATAGCTTGGGGGGCTTGGCATTTTTATGGTGATGCCTTCAAAAATTCTGGCTTCTCTGGTGTGTATGAAGAGGTCTCAGCTGACGTCCAAGATATTAAACAGAATCCAGCAGTAAATGCCACCCTAAATACAATAACCGAGGAAATTCAAAACCTAATAGATAATTTAAACATTGGAGAAGAGTCCCAGCCAACTGATCCTGATGTAGAAAAACCAACCTTAGAAGCTCCAGAAGAACAATCGTTTTCCATTCACAATGTGGAAATTGGTGAGAAACGGACTAAGGTTGAAGAAGAAATTGGTGAACCCCAACGATCATCCGCGAATGAATACGGGGTCAACTGGGTGACCTATCATAAGAATTACCATAACTTTTTCATGGCTGCCTATAACGAGGACGGTAATGTTGCAGGTTTATATACCAATCAAGATCTATTGTCCTCAGAAGACGGCATTACCATAAACAGTTCTAGAGAAGATGTATTAAATTCATTCGGTGAACCTCTTAAAGCCATTCGTAAAGGTTTAGTGAATTACCAAATACAAAATGATGAGGAATACGACACTTTTCTTATTGCGAATAATTATGTTACCTTCTTTTATGATAAGCATGAAAATAATACGGTAACCGCCATACAAATTATTCAAGAGGGGCTTGAACAACAAAAAGATGCTTATTTTGCTGATCCAGGAAATGGGTTAAAAGAGGGGTTAGAATATCAACTGTTTGATCTTACAAATGCTACAAGAGTAGTACATGGTCTTCCTGTCTTAGAGTGGAACGAGCCATTACAAGGAACTGCTCGGGAGCACAGCACGGATATGGCAGAAAACAATTATTTTAGCCATACAAACTTAGATGGTCAATCACCCTTCGACCGCATGACGGAAGATAATATCGCTTATCGAACAGCTGGAGAAAACCTTGCTACCGGTCAGCCTAGCAGTATTTTTGCACATGAAGGCCTGATGAATTCACTTGGGCATAGGGAAAACATCTTACAAGGAAGTTTCGAAACCTTAGCCGTCGGTGTTTCGTTTGGCGAAAAGGCAAGGCCCTATTATACGGAGAATTTTGTGACGGAATAAAAACTTCAACAAAAAAGAGATTCATCTTGATGGCCTATTCGAAGATGAATCTCTTTTTTGATACCTTCAATTTTAAACCGTTCAAAATATTATAAGATAAGTTTAAAACTGCTATATTCCCTACCGTTTCCATCACGACTGGAAGCGTACCCTCACCTTCTGAAAAATGTAGCACAACTTTATCTTGATACCATGGTAGTCCAATAAATATATCCTCTGGGAGCCTTACCGGTCTTAATCGTAAATTTTTGTCACTTATAAGCATCTTCTCACCTAAATTCTTTAATTTGGTACTTGGGTAATTTTATTTAATTTTCCACTTACCTGTCGAAATCTAATGATATAAACACCTGGAATTGCTAAACATAAGAACCCTATTAACAAACCAACCTGTGACGACCAATATTCAGGAATAACTCCCGCTAATAAAGTACCAATAGCAGAAAACATCCCACTGATAACGTATGTAGCACTTCTAACTCTGGATAGTAATCCATCTGGCGTCACTCCTTGATGTACAGACGCTTGTACCACAAATGCCATTGAAAGAGCACCATCAAAAATCAGCATGCCTATACACAAGACTAGATAATTATTGAATAATCCAATAAGAAGAACTCCAAATGATGAGACGATTAATAGTACAGTAAGAAACAATAGCCAATTAACTTCTTTGAACCATTTCATTATAAGGATACCTATGATATTACCTGCCCCTGCGCAAGATAAGATGATGCCTATAAGCTCCTCAGACAGGTTTAATGTAACCCTTGCATGAAATATAACTGTTAACACTACAAATACCGTTGAAAAGCTTAAACTACACATAACTAATATACTTATTTTTTGAAAGGGATTTGAGAAAAGATGTTTTACTCCATCTTTTGCCTGATTAATAAATCTCTTGCTCTTGGTATCAATTCGAGCCCCTTTATTATAGATGAATTTTTCCCTGTAATTAACTTTTGTAATAAACACCATTGAACCAATTGATAACATTCCACAGACAAATAATGTCACACTTTCCCCTAAAAAAGCTAACAGCAAGCCGCCAAGAACAGGTCCTAAGAGCGTACTAAATGCATCGGCCGCCTCTAAACTTGTATGTGCTTCTGTTAGCTTGTCCCTACCAGCTACGGCAGGAAGCATTGTCGAGAATGCTGTTCTACTAACTAATGCCACCAGCCCCATTATAAATAATAGTAGCGCAATAATAGCTGAGTTAAATTGCTCTATCGTTATTAAGAATGTAAGTAGAAAAATACAAACAGCATAAAGCAAGTTACATATGGTAGCTATCTTAACTTTATTTCGGGTCTCTACAATAGTTCCTATTGGAATTGCAAATAAGATCGTACCTAACTGCTGGGATAATAACACAAGAGTTGTTGTAAGTGGTGAGCTAGTTAACCCTAACACAATAAGGGGGATAACTAGCTCTCTAAATCGACCATTCAGAACTGAAAGCAAATCTGAAAACCACAAAAAACTAAAGTTCTTATTAATTAATTGTAACTTCATAACGAAGCTCCTTAAAAGCGAATCAAATGCTTACTTGAAAAAATCTATGTTTTTCATATTATTACCTGGCAACATAATCCTCTCGAAATAAACTCATCACATATGCGTCATGGTAACTGCCATTAACAAAATATTGCTTTTTCAGCTCCCCTTCCACTTCAAAACCAACCTTTCGATATATGTGGATTGCTTTTTCATTAACCTTGATGACATTTAAAGATAACTTATGTATATTTAGTTGATTAAAGCAATAATCCACCACTAATTTCGTAGCATCAGCAGCATAGCCCTTCCCCTGGTGATCTGGGTGGATCATGATAGCAAACTGTGCAATTCGATGTCGCTGAATAATACCATAAAGTCCTAAATAACCAATTTTTTCTTGCCCATGATAAAGCATAAATTGCCTAATGGACTCATTTTCTTTTTGTTGCTCAAAATTTTTCTTTAATTTTTCCATATTTGTATAAGGTTCGGAAAACCAATAATCCATTACATCTGGATTTGTTCTCATGTTATGTAAGAACTCTAAGTCCTCTTTTTCCAATGGTTGAATATGTAAATTGTCTGTCATTTATAACACCTTTCTATAATTGTATTAATTCAAATATTAACAGAGTTTTTTATCTATTTCAGCTTTGTGAGAAGAAATCCCGGAAATTATCCCTCACGCAAGGTCTACGCATCGTTTTTATTAACTGGTACGAACGTTATGACAACCTTGTATTTTTATAAATGGGTCCTTTAAATTAATTATTATCAGAACTATTATGCATTTCTGCTAGATTAGTAAAGTAAACAAACAATACATACAAGAGGTGTAAAACATGAATTGGTATCTAGTTTGGATTATTGGGTTTCTCGTTACGATTTTAGGGGTCGGCGTTTATTATTCTCGTAAAATTAAGACAGCTGACGATTACACTATGGCGAATTTCAGCTTAGGTTTTTTTCCGATATGTGGAAGTATAATTGCAACATCACTAGGATCAGCTGCTGTCATCGGCTCTGCTGGGAAAGGTTTTGAGATTGGGATCTCCTGGTTCTTGACAAAACTACCAGTCGCGGGGTTTTCCATTTTATTAGCACTATTGTTAGGCTCTACGATTCGCAAATTAAAATTATATACCCTACCGGATTTATTTGTGCGTCGTTTCGGTAAAGCATCCGGTCTTATCCCAGCTTTAATTATTAGTATTCTTTACATGACACCTACATTTGGAATGCAAATCGTTGGGATGGGCTCTATCTTAACGACCATTATTGATATTTCTGTTACCTCTGCAATGCTGCTAGGTTTTGGGATTTCTGTTCTTTTCACTTTAATGGGTGGCCTTCCAAGTGTGGCTTGGACAGATGCGGTCCAATCAGTTTTAATATTAGCTGGACTAATTTTGATGTTTATTTTAGGGCTAAACTACGTTGGTGGTACAGAAGCTGTCGCTAATAACACACCACCTGAGCTATTTGATATCTTTGGACTTGGCAGTACGGAATTGATTAATTACCTAATTATTTTCGGACCGTTTTATTTGGTATGGCAAACGTCATGGCAGCGCATAGCAGCTGCAAAGAATGAAAAAATAGCAAAATCCGCTGTTACCACAGGTTTTATATTGACAGCTTTAGTAGGTGTTTTTGCTATAGGAATAGGGATTTTGGCAAGACAAGCTCTTCCCGCTAATACAGATCCTGACCTTGTTTACACAGCGTTTCTAACCGAGATTTTCCCTCCATCTATTGGTGGATTTTTCATGGTATCTTTGTTTGCAGCTGTAT
The DNA here is from genome assembly GCF_044790185.1 of Oceanobacillus kapialis. Taxonomy (GTDB): domain Bacteria; phylum Bacillota; class Bacilli; order Bacillales; family Amphibacillaceae; genus Oceanobacillus_B; species Oceanobacillus_B kapialis. The sequence goes on along the minus strand of NZ_CP085256.1, from coordinate 1,301,137 downwards.
TGACTGGCGCAACCTCTTTCTTATTAAGCGGTGCCATGAATATATCAAAGGATATTTACCAAGGATGGATTTCTCCAAATGCTAGTAGCCAAAAGGTACTAAATGTATCTAGAATCTCTGTCGGTGCTATGGCTTTAGGGGGGCTTCTTGTAGCTCTACTAATTACAGATATTATAGCAATCTACACATATGCTCTTTCTTTATCGGCCATTACAATGGTTGTACCAGTTCTAGCTGCTATGTTTTGGAAGAGAGCTACGAAAGCTGGAATGATTGCAAGTGTAATAGGATCGTTAGTTGTAGCAGTTGCATGGAGTCTATTAAGAAAACCATTTGGATTGCATGAAATTATACCTGGCATGTTGGCTTCCTTTACCATTTTAGTAGTAGTTAGCCTGCTTACAAAGCATTCATCTGACGAGCAAGTGAAGGCATACTTCTTTTCTATGAAACATGTAAAAGAAACACCTGAACAAGAAAGTAAAGCACTATAATCTTGGAGGAGGATTTAAATGACTAACGTTGATTTATTATTTAAAAATGGGAACGTCCTAACACTTGATAAAAATAATACTATTGCCGGTTCGGTAGCAGTTTCAGATGGTAGGATTATTGGAATCTGGTCAGAACCAGAACCACCAAAGGAAACGGTTGAAATTTCATCCAATACAACAGTAATAGACCTTAAGGGAGATACTCTATTACCCGGTTTCATTGATACGCATAACCACATCTTAACGCACGGATTAATGCGGGATTGGGTTGATTGTAGCACCCCACCAAACAAAACTATCAAAGACATTAAATCTGCAATTTCTAATGCAACTAATAATCTGTCTGACGGAGACTGGGTGCAAGGGTATGGATATGATGACACCCTTTTAGAGGATCAAAGACATCCAACGAGACATGATTTGGACGAGGTTTCACCAAATAACCCAGTGTTTATCAAACATATATCTGGACATTTAGCTGTAGCAAATTCAGTCGCAATGGAATTAGCTGGTTTAAATGTTCATACTGATGACCCTCCATCAGGCCATTTTGGAAGAGATGATAATGGAAAACTAAATGGTGTTCTCTATGAGCATGAAGCTATGCAAGTTATTCAACAGATTATCCCACAAAAAACGGTAGACGAAATGGTTATTAATCTAGAAAAAGCAGCATATGAGTATATATCTCATGGGATTACGACAAACAGTGATGCGGCTGTAAGAAATAGGCAGGAGTTAGAAGTCCATCTTAAAGCAGCCAAAACAAATAAAAATTCTATGAGAACACAATTAATGATTATGCACAATCTCTTTAGAAATGGAGAAGTATTTGGCGCCTATACTCCAGAGGAGCTCAATAAAGAGATAATGGATAACTCTAATGGGCTAGCTAAGCTTGATAGTGCAAAAATGTTTCAGGATGGTTCTATTCAAGGACTAACAGGAGCATTAAGGGAAGACTATTATAAGAACCCAGGTTTAAAAGGGGATTTAATTCATGATCAGGAATCCTTTCAAGAAGAAGTCCTCGACTTGCATCGACGTGGATTCCGCATTACCACCCACGGAAATGGAGACAGGGCAATAGGGTCTATTTTAGATGCCTATGAATATGCTCTATCTAAACATCCAAGGGAAAACCACAAACATCGAATTGAACATGTCCAAGCAGCAACCCCGGGCGATTTAGAAAAGATGGCAACTCTTGATGTAGCTGGTTCATTCTTTATTAACCACGTGTATTATTGGGGTGACAGGCATAAGAATATCTTCCTTGGACCAGAAAGAGCTAAACGAATCAGTCCGCTAGCAGAAGCTGTGCAACATAACTTATTATTTACCTTGCATTCTGATTGCCCAATCACACCTATTTCACCTTTATTCTCGGTATGGGCTGCAGTGAACCGGATTACTAGGAACGGTGAAATACTTGGACCCGAGCAAAAAATAGACGTTATCACCGCACTAAAAGCGATGACAATATACGGTGCGGAACTTATTTTTGATAGCGAAAACCTTGGGAGTATCGAAGTTGGTAAACTAGCAGATTTCACAATACTTGAAGCAGACCCTACAACTGTTGACCCTATAGAAATCAAAGATATAAAAATAAAGTCAACAATCATTAACGGAAAAATTGTTTATGGAAATAAATCTTTAGTATTGAGTTAGCATGAGTAAGACATAAAACTGCTGCCTTTTCCGGTGGTGGCAGTTTTATGTACTTATTGCTTTCTGGATAATTTAATTTTAAAGGAATACATATCAGACCTATAATAAGCATTTTCAAATTCTACAAACTTTCCATTTATATCCGTAATAACTCTATTAGCATTTAACACATGAGAGTTATTAGGAATATTTAATAACGCAGCATCCTCTTTTGAAATTTTAACCGATTTAATAATTTGCTCAGCTTCGAAAGTCTTTCCACCTAGTTCTCGCTCTAATAAGTCATAAAATGCTTCTGTATTTAAATCATACTTACTTAAATTTCTACCTAATTCTATTGGGTAATAATGTCGCTCGATACCTAAAGGGATATTGTTTGCATATTTAAGCCGCTTAAAATGGTAAGCTTTACTTAAACCTGTTATTTCTTTGGTAAAATCATCTAACACAATTATCTCTGCCTTTAGTAATTTTGTATCGGGGATCATACCCATTCGTTCTATTATTTCGTTCGTGCTACTTAAATTTCCTAACCAATCATTTACAGGTCTTAAAACTACAAAGGTACCCTTTCCAGGTCTTTTTTCAAGGATTCCTTCATTAACTAGTTGATTAATACTTTGTCGCACCGTGCTTCTACTTACATAATATTCATCCATTAGCTCTCTTTCACTTGGAATTTTTTTAGTATATTTTCCGTCAAATATTTTCTTTTTTATAGCCTCTCTTAATTGATTATGCAGAGGTATGGAATTTGTATAATTAAGAGACATCGAAAGTTCCCCCAACGCTTTAGTATGGTAATTTTGTAGACTTGGAGATTGAAAAAGATCTAAAATCATTAAATAGTCTAATTTTAATCATTAATACCATTAAAGCCTGAGAGAAGCAAGCCGTATTATCTGATATGTATTATAAACACCATTAATAGATTTCCCTCATAACCTCCTAAATCGAAAAATAGCAACAGGCGGGATCTCATACCAATCAAATTTGGTAGCACCTGTTTCTTCTTGGAAACTTGGTTCTTCCAGGCCATCCAACACGAAGCCTAGCTCAGAAAATAACTTTATATACGCATTTAGTGGTCTATGAAACATATAGTGGGGAACATTCTGACCCTTTATTCCAATTGCTTCATAAGCCTCAGGTTTGAGATATTTAAAAGTTTGAATGCTATTTCTCGTAACAATTTTCCCATCAACATCTTCTGACTCATTTATTTGTTTAACACCAGGGGTTTGAAAACAAGGGTGCGTAATCGAGAATACAAATGTCCCGTCTGGCTTTAATACCTGATATAATGTCTTTATTAATGGAATAATGTCCGCAATGTCCATTAATGCCATATTTGCTACGGCACTGTCATATTGCAATTTAGCGACTGCACTCAATTCGTCCAAGCTAGTGGCATCTATCACTTTATAATCAATTTGATTCAGATATTCTTTAGACCGCTTTTTTGCTCGTTCAATCATCGTAGCACTATAATCGAACGCAACTACTTTTGCACCTAGTTCCGCCAGTCTTCGTGAGAAATTTCCATTCCCACATGCAATATCTAATATGGTTTGTCCCTTTTTTAAAGCTAACAATTTTTCTGTGTATGGTCTTATTAACTCGCGGTGAAATCGGTTACTCTCCCCTCCCATGTAGTCATCCCAATTTCCAGCATTTGTTTCCCATCTCGCCTGGGAATCTTCTATAAGTTCCTTCCATTCCCTCAACCTTATTACCCCTTTCTTTTAACTAAATATAATAAGCCATTAAAATATCATCACTGTACGTGCCATCTTCATATTTTATTTGGTTAATTTGTTTACCCTCTTCTTTAAATCCCATACACTTGTATACATGAATAGCCCTTTTGTTAAGTGACGTCACACCTAGACAAATCTTTTCTATGTTATTCTCTTTTCTAGCCCAGTCAATCAGGCGCTCAAGGAGCTTTGTGCCAATACCTTGGTTGGTATATTCATCTACAATTCCCATGCCCAGTGATCCTGTATGTTGCAGACGAGAAGGTACGTACCGATTAAAAATTAAGAAACCAACTATGTTACTATTAAACTCCGCAACAATATACAAGTTATTTTTCTCCTGGCTCTTACGTATTTTTTCTATTTCTACATTAGGGTTATCCGGTAGCTCACCTGAAGAAGATATAAAGAATTTTGTTGTCTTTTGTGAAAGGATAATTTCTTTTTTTATATGTATTAATGCGGGTGCATCTTCTTCTTCGGCAATTCGAATCATTATCATTAATTAACCTCCTATTCACAAAGCATATAAATACGGAAATAATAGGTACGTTTTAGTTGTAAAGGAATAGAGTGCCCAGTAAAGTGACGTATTTATTTCAACTCGCCCTTCATCTTCCTAGCTTCTTCTAACATAAAGGAAACAAGACAAACGAGCACCCCACTTAGTGAAACAAATAGCCCCACTGTGGACGAATTGTTTGTAGTTAAAATAAGTGCTATTCCGAATAAAGTAACAGAGATTCCTAACAGTGATAAAAGTATATCCTCTCTCCCTTTTTTTACTTTGCCATTATATAACCTAAGTAGACCCCTAAAGGAATTGACGCCCAAGTAGTGAAAAGCGACAAAACAAAATATCTTACTAAATTTTTTAAGAACTGTAAAAAACCAAATGTGGCGCCAATCCCCCAAATGAAAAGTATTACAAAATACTCAGGTTCTAACCCCAAGTCAGCTTTAGTGTTTAGAATGGCACCTCCTACAAAAAATAAAGTAATCAAAAGAGCTAAGGTACCGCTCAACAAAAGGTTAGACAATGTTATGATGTGACGAGTTCCCACGTTATGCCCCTCCCGCTGCTTTTAGGCCAAATTAAAACTATTAAAGACCTAATCTATTACCAACATATTGGCCTCATCAAACTCCCAGTCTTCTCCATATGCAACTTCCCAATAGTAGCCATCAAGATCCGTAAAGTATCCTCCATATCCGCCCCAGTCGGTTGCTATAGGCTCTTTTACAATTTTGGCCCCTACTAATCTTGCCTTTTGTAAGACATTATCAACTTCTTCTTTTGATTTCGCATTATATGCCAAGGTAATCCCAGGAAAGCCTTCAGGTGTTGTTGGCGGATTCTCACTATTTATATCCTTTGCAAGCTCCTCTAGTGGATATAAGGCAATCCTTGAACCTTCATTCCTAAAGAAAATAATAGCTGGATTGGTTTCAGGTCCGCGAATTGCTGTATCAAAACCTAGCTCCTGGAAAAAATTAAGCGCCTTTATAATATCCTTTGTACCAAGTGTAATTAAGTTTACCCTATTCACGTTCTAACCCCCTTATCAGTTTTGCTATATATTCTTTCTACATGGAAGCTCCAATAACCTTTAATAACAATAGACTTCTCATAAAGACTGCCATACAATCTCCCGATATTTAACAAACCCCAGCTTTTCATAAAATTCATCAGCAATATTATTATTAAACCAGTAATCTAGCTCTATCCTATCTGTCTCTTTTTCTTTTGCCACGGAGTATATGTAGTTCATTAATTTAGTACCATACCCTTTTTTTCTATGTGTGGAATTAATACTTAACTGGTGGACATAAAGAGATCTATATGCCTTTTTAAAAGCATTCTCAGGATATTCTCTTATTTCAAGCCAAGCATAACCAACTGCTTGCTGGCAATCTTTTACTAGTAGGAAGATAAAATGATCTTTGTTGATAAGCTTTCTAAATTCTTCTCTCGCTGAGTTATAGTCGTATTCTTTAAAGTGCTTGGGGTATAAAGAATAGTGTAGATCATGGACAGGTTTGTTTAATATTGCAATTAATTCATAATCACTTGTTTGGCTTATTTTCATATTACATCCCCTTAAACATCTATTTATTTCTTAACAATCTTTTAATCGCTCTAATCTGGCCCCGGTGATTGATTTCATCTTCCATAACGTGAAACCATAAATAGTAATTATTATATAAAACGCCATTATCCCACTTATTTTCTTCAAACAACCAAGCGTCTTGAACACCTTTTAAATATAATAGCGTCTTCTCCCTAACGCGTGATAATTCTTCTATGTAACATTGCACAGAATTAAACTTTATGCTATTTCTCGCTCTATCTCCTAAAACCAAAGCATTTCCCCATTTTTCATATTCTTCTTTTGTCAAATCTCTTCTTTCAAACGAGATAACTTGGTGCACATACTCGATCGAATTGATATGGGCTAGGAGTGCACCTATTGAATTTGCGCTGTCACATGTTAAATAATCCAATTCTTTCTGTGTTAAATCAGAAATTTCTTTTAAAGTGATCTCCCTAGAATGTTGCAACATCCATACAAGCTCACCTACTTTTTCACTATAGTTGTTACCCCCGATTATTTGATAATTGATCATCAAGCTACCTCCAATTTACTCTTTAGAATAAAATCCACTCAGTATTAAGCACCTAAAAAGGAATGATCATGCTCAATCCTCATCCTAAAGTGATTCATTATCCGTATTTCATTTTCCGTCAGCTTGTCTTGGTCCCAATACATATGCATTAAGCTATACTCGAATATTTCCTTCAATTTTATAAACAGAGGAAGCTGGTCTATCATTTCTATAGATAGTGTATTCTCTTCCTGATATCCCTTTATTATTGCTTGGGTAATTTGCTGTCTATAGTCCGAAATGTTACCTCCTCCTACAAAGGAATACTCAACAGCACTATAAATCGGTACAGCTAAATCAAAAATATAAAAATGTTTCTCACAATCTTGGAAATCGACCATTGTTAATTTCAGGTCTTTATCTACTAATATATTTCCTAACCATAAGTCTCCGTGCAGCAACCCATAATTAAATGTACTTTTTGGAAGTTTTTTAATTGTTGTTACAACCTCTTCCGCTATATTCCTAATTGTGGTTTCTTCTTTTGGAATATATTTATGGAAGGCATATTCCTCGTTCTCATGCCAATCTCTAATGTATTTTACCGGGTGTTTATCTTCATATTGCTTAGAGAGATGGTGTAATTTTCCTATTTGCCGCCCTAATTCTTTTAATACATCGGCATCCCATTGTTTTCTTGGTAAATGGATGCCGGGAGCCGCTTGATAAAGAACTGTTAATAACTCCCTTCCGTCAATTGGTATATTTTCTACTACCTTACCATTAATAGAAGTTATCACTGGCGATACGCCAAAACCTCTTTTATGTAAGTAGCTTGTATAATTTACTTCTTCAAGTTGCTCCTCGTAATTCTTGTAATTGGTTACCCGTGCAAAAAACTCACCTTCATTGGCAATACAACGAAACATTTCATTTGTTACAGCTTCTACTTTTTGTATTTTTAATGCGTATTTTTCATTAAGTAGTCCAAGTATTTTTTGTTCCATTTTTTTCCCCTCTTTTAATCAAGCTTTTAAACATACCCCATATTTTAGTTCAAACTATCAGAACTGAATGTTTGCGTATACTTCCCATCCTTATAGTTTTCTTTAAAATTATCGTTACTCAATTCTTTTATTAGTCCTTTCCAAAAGGAACGCGCAGGCTTATTATTTTCTATTTGCGTAATTTCCCACTCCCCAGGAAACATGGTAAACATTTTTTTAGCAATTTCTTTGCCAAATCCATTTCCGCTATGTTTGGCCATAATATAGAACTCTAGTATTGTGTTTCGGTTTGACTCTGTAGCACTATTCATTAGAACAAAACCAATTAATTCACTGTCCAAGTTTATGAAAAACGCATGAAAGGTGTCATTGTTCCAGTAATTATCTAACTTAAATGGCTTATAAAGACCATTATTATCCAATCTAATCGAAGGAATATATTTACTAAATTCATAAATATAAAATTGCATCATATTGTGTAGTACTTCTTCTTGGCATTCTTGAACCTCTTGCAATGTCAACATAAATCTTTTTGGCTCCTTTTCTCACTTATTGTCTTCAATCCGAATAACTCGTCAGAAATGTATGAAAACTACTTTTTAAGTTTACCATAAAAAATAAACTGTGTAGCCACGGGGTACCGACCCCCGAAAGTTAGAGTTTCAACTCTAACTTTCGGGGGTGTTTTTATGGCTAAATATAGTGAAGAATTTAAAATTAAGCTCGTCACAGAGTATTTATATGGCAACCTAGGATATAGATCGTTGGCAAAAAAATATAATATGGCTAGTGAAACATCAATTATTGAATGGGTAAAAGTATATAAGTCTCAAGGAATGGATGGGTTAAAAAGAAGGCAGACGAAGGAGATGTATCCTGTTCAATTTAAATTGGATACGGTACAATTTGTGTTAGAGACAGGTGCTTCTTTTTTAGAAACTGCTGTTCAATTTAATTTGAACAACCCATCCTTAATAAGGCGTTGGATGAAGGATTTTAAGAAACAAGGGATAGAAGGCCTGGAACCAAAACCAAAGGGGAGACCTTCTATGTCTAAAAAACCTAATAAATCAAAGAAAAAAGTTGAGGCAAATTTAACACGTGAAGAAGAATTAGAACGTGAAAATGAACTACTTAAGCTAGAAAATGCGTATCTAAAAAAGTTGAGAGCTTTTCGGGAAAATCCGAATGCGTTCCACGAAAAGCACAGGCAAAAGTGGCATTCGCACTCAAAGAGGAAGGATACCGATTAAAGGATATATTTGTTGTAGTAGGTATTCCTGAAGCAACCTATCACTATCATGTCAAGAACTTCGGGAAAGAAGAAGTGGATACAGAACTAAAGGATCTCATTACACGGCTATTTAAGAAGTTTCATGAGCGATATGGTTATAAACGTATTACAAAAGAATTAAAGAAATTAGGACATTCTATCAATCATAAAAAAGTGTATCGTATTATGCGAGAACTAGGATTAAAATGCGTGAAATTTATGCGGAAGTCTCGTAAATATAATTCCTTTAAGGGGAAAGTAGGAAAAGTAGCGAAAAATCGATTGTCTCGTCGCTTTAGCACGCCTATCCCTCTTCAGAAATTAGTAACCGACATTACAGAATTTAAATGTCTAGGTGAAGACAAGTTATACTTAAATCCAATTCTTGATCTTTATAACGGAGAGATTATTGCGTTTGAAATCAGGAAACGTCCAACGTTAGATCTTGTCATGGAACCTTTGAAAGAAACGATTGAGATAATAAAGAATCATGCGACCTATCGCACCACTATCCATTCTGATCAAGGATGGCATTATCAGCACAACCAATGGGTAAGTACATTAAAACAAAATAAAGTATTCCAAAGCATGTCACGTAAAGCTACTTGTGCAGACAATGCTTCAATAGAGAATTTCTTTGGTCTATTGAAACAAGAAATGTATTATGGAGAAGAACTAGTAAGCTATGAGGAATTAAAAAGACGAATTGAAGAATACATCTACTGGTATAACCATGAACGATCAAAAGAAAAATTGGCTGGATTGAGTCCAGTAGAATACCGAACTCAATCTAGCCAATCAGCTGCATAACAAGACTCTAACTTTTGGGGGTAACCACCGTGCCACACAGTTTAGACTTTTAAATTATTAACTTCCTTCATTCGATACTAAAGAAGACTTCGTAACCGACTTCTAGGAAGGTAGTGCTTGCGTTATTTTTCTTCACCTAAGTGTTGCTGTAATCTATCCCTGGTGGATTCCAATACAGCCGGATCAATTTCCGTATAGTATATCCCGTCAATAAACTTATCCTCCACTCCTTCTTCCATTTCAATGACTCTTATGGCTTCCGAAGTTTTCTGTTCAGCTTTAAATTGGCTATATACATCATTTGGGATATTTGTTTCACTTTCTGTTAACAGTGTTTGAAACTGTGAAAAGGAGAGACTTTGCAATACATCCCCAATTTCCTGCTTTAGAATGGTTTCCTGTTGCTCCTCATCCTCACTAATCCCTAGAGCTTTAAAAAAATCTTTCACTTGTACCGTAGCATAATAATCAATAGGCATGTCGAAGAGGTTTGAAACTGTTTTCACAACAGGGATTGGTGCTGTATTGTAAGCATAAGCATGGGTCAGCTTATCTTTTGAAATAATTTCTCCTTCTGCATTATATATATCGACATACGCATCGCGAGATATCGGGACTAAATTTATGCTATTGTCCTGGCTATTGTATGTCATCAAAACAGTAAAATCGCTTCTACGTGTGACTGGGTTTTCTCCGATTAATAAAGCAGAAAATGATAGTTCTTTATGTCGGGAAGTCTGTTGCTGCGCGTTTTGTGAATTCATATCATTATTTGCAAATAGGTTAGGGATCAGGATTCCAATTGCTAGCATGATGACCACTACACTTCCTAAAACAGGTCCTAAATGTCTTCTCATTTTTTCAGGAAAAAGCGAGCCCTTCTGTTGCCCTCTTTGCCGGATTTTATTAAATGTGCTATTTCTGTCATCTTCCGTAAAATTTAAATCTTCATCATCCATATAGGAAAATAACTTCTTTTTTGACTTTTCATCCATGAACATTTCCCTCCTCCATTAAGCTTTTTAACCTTTTCTTCCCTCTGCTCAGCCGAGTTTTCACGGTGTTCAGATTAAGCTCTGTCAATTGGGCAATTTCTTCTAGTGAAAAAGATTTATAGTAAAATAGAAAAATAACTTCGCGATATTTTCGTGGTAAAGAAAAGATTAAATTCTTCATCTCTTCGTGTTCGGAATCTTTTACCACCTGCTCTTCAGTAGAAGGTGAAAAGGGGGTAACTACACTTTCAAAAAGATTCTTAACATGGACTTTCCGGTAATGCCAGCTCTTTAAATAATCCTTGCATTGGTTAATCGTGATTCTATAGAGCCATGTCTTAATTGAGGAGTCAAAACGAAAATCATTTAAGTTTTCATAGCATTTAATAAACGTGTTTTGTACCATATCCTTGGCAGTCTCATTATCTTTTACATAGTGAAACGCTAATCTAACTAATTCACCTCCATGTTCCTTCATAATTTCTTCTAATATTTCTTCTTTTGTCCTCTCCATAACTGCCCTCTTTCCCAACCTCTTTCCTTCCTTTGGCCTTTAGACGACCACCATTCTAATATAGTTTCATAATCTGTATTTTTTTAGGTGGAAATAAAAAACCCCTTCCATTGATAGCTAAAGGAAAGGAATTCGTTTAACGCAGCCTATCTATTATTTTCATGTCCAACATATTTTATTGATTGCATATGTGTTCGCGCTAACGCAATGACTTCATTAATAAAATCTTCTTTTTCCTGTTTAAACCCTGTATGTATCCAATTCATAATGAGCCCATAAAAACCATAGGCAGTATAGCGTTCAAAATACTCCATATTTACTGGAATGTGGTTCACTGTCTCAAAAATAAACTGTTTTTGATAGATGTTTAGGATCGTATTTGGGAATTTATTATGTAAGCCAGGAATTGTATCATCATATTTTATTAGTTCAAAAAAGTATCGATTGTCATAGATATAAGAAATGATGCTGAAAGATTCAATGCTTAAATTTGTTGTAGACACAGTACGACCAGGGATAAATGCCCGTCCCACTGATTCCTCCAAGCCCTTTAGCATGATATACATTAGTTCTTCTGTGAGTTCAAATTTATCTTGGTAGTGTACGTAAAAGGTACTTCGGTTATATAAAGCATGGTCTACGATATCTCTTACGGTTATTGAATGATAACCTTTTTCTTTTATCAATTCGATAAGGGACACTCTCAAATGTTCTTTTGTTCGATTTCTGCGTTGAGTAGACATTTCAAGGTTGCCGTTCATAAATAAACCTCCAAAAAGACATTTTTAACAAAAGTGTCTACTGCATAGACACTAAGCCATCGATTAATGATTGGTTAGAAGATCAGGAAAGAATAAAATTAAATTATAAATACAATATAAAGCGTTTTATTATTCTATTATACTGGAGGAATCTATTATGGGTAAACTGCAAAATAAAGTAGCAATTATTACTGGTGGCGCATCCGGTATTGGGGCAGCAACAGCACACCTATTTGTATCAGAAGGAGCAAAAGTTGTACTTGTTGATTTAAATGAAGAAAAAGGAAAAACATTGGCAAAAGAATTTAAAGACCAAAACGCTGAAGCTTTATTTGTTAAAGCTAATATTACAAGTGAAGACGATGTGGCAAACGTGTTTAAAGAGACTATAGATGCATTTGGAAAAGTAGATATTGTGTTCAACAATGCAGGAATTGGCCGTGTACAATCCTCTCATGATCTAGAGTACAGTGAGTGGAGAAATACAGTTAACGTTGACTTAGATGGGGTATTTTTAGTTGCACGCGAGGCAATTCGTGAAATGCTAAAAGCAGAGGGTGGTACTATCGTTAATACAGCTTCTATGTACGGCTGGATTGGTGCACCAGGAAACGCTGCATACAACGCTGCAAAAGGTGGGGTTATTAACCTAACACGCTCCCTTGCACTTGAATATGCAGAGAAAAACATTCGTATTAACGCATTATGCCCAGGATTTATTGATACTCCAATTATTCCTGAAGAAAGCAAAAAACAATTATCAGCTGGCACACCAATGAAGCGTCTTGGAAAAGCAGAAGAAATGGCGAAAGCTGTTTTATTCCTAGCAAGTGATGATTCTTCTTATATGACAGGTAATAGCTTAACGGTTGATGGTGGATTTACTGCACAGTAAGCAGCCTAAAATAAAATGAAAATTAGAGAACAGTGGGGCTCTCCCCACTGTTTTTTTACTTATAGCTCCTAGAATAAATAAAAGCAGTAATTGGCTGTACGACTAAGGTTAACCCGACAACTATTAGTAGTGGAAAATTGTCAATATCACTTAAATTAGAGACACCATCTGATATAAATAATACTGCAGCAGCTAGGATCATTAACACATAATAGCTAATTTTGGAACTTTGTGTGTCGATATGCTCTTCCAATTCATCCTTGTCCTTTTTTCCATCTAAATCTCCCCAAGTAAGAGAATTAAAAACATAGGCCAATGCAAGAAATCCAAAAAACACACCTGCCCCATCAATCTGGTCATACCTTATAAACTTGTAAAGTGAGTAGCCAGAAATAATTAAAAATGTTGTGATAGAAATAATAACAGCAAACCTATTTGTTTTGCGCAAAAAATCACCTCATAATAATTTTTAAATTAAATATCAACCCATTAATCCTTTGTGTCTTCCTCAAAAATAAACAATTGATCTACAGTCGTGTTAAGTGTTTGCGATAACTTAAATGCTAACGTTAATGTCGGATCATATTTATCATTCTCAATAGCATTTATGGTTTGTCTGGTAACACCACACATAGACGCGAGTTCTTCCTGCGAAAATTTCATGGCTTTTCTAATTACTCTTATGTTATTTTTCAATAATCTTACACCTCTTAAAAAGTAAAAACCTTTTTACATTTCTATTATAAAAACGTCCCTGCATAATGTCAAACTTTTTTTACATTATGCAGGGTTTTGTTTTACAAGATAACTTCAATAAAACCTATGCTACGTGTAAATATGTATGGAACAGCCCTAGAAAAAGCAATTCATCTTCTTTATAATTTTTATCAACTAATTCAAAATACGCTTTAAACGGCACTTTTAACGAACTATCCCACTCAGCAACCACATTGCCCTCATTCAATATTCTTGCCTTCTCCCCCATCGATTTCTTTAATTCAAACGTATGTCCATCATATGTAAATGAGGTCTCTTCCGTCATACCAAACGATTTCTCGTCTACTAGGTGAAGATAAATTTCCCTGTCTCTCCTGTAATACGCAACATGGTATTGTTTCCTTTTGAAAGGATTAGGTCCCCTTCTAGACGTCAATACAGTCTGATCCGTACTATCTTTAAGTTCATAATTTACGAAGAGATGCCCCTTCACAATGAGATCAAACAATTTTTGAATAGGATGCGAGTATGTTTTTGATATTGTTCCTATTTTGGTATCTCTGTTGTAGATCGTAGCAGGCTTTGTAGAAAGCGTATTAAAAAACCGGTATTCATACATGTGGAAAATCCTTTCAAATTAACTTGGTATAAAGAAATACGTAAATAATTTTAAGAAGTTTCAACTTAGAAACCATTATTGATAACTACACAAAAACACAAAAAGCCAGCTTATAACCTTGGCTGGCTTTTAAATTGCTTATACGTTTAGTTTAACTCCATTCTAACCTTCTCTAATTCAACAGGAATATTTGCACTTAATGTTCCCATATCTACTCTTACTATATAGTTGTCTTTGTTAAAATCTTTAATTTGACTTATATCAAAGGTGCTTGAGAATTTCAGGTTATCTTTGTCTTTTACCTCGATTGTATGTTTGATTGGTTCCTTATAAATATCTTTTTCGGATTCTTTCACTAGATCGATTCCAGTTTTAGCAAAATCTTTATAGAACGAAAAGTCTTTGTCCATGTTATCCCCATTGTTTAGTTGGAAATCGAACGTAACTTTTTTATCTTTAAAAGTTATACCTTCTATATCAACAGCTAAATCTTGTCTGTCAGCACTTATATTTATAGGAGCTGCTTTATTTAAACTAATAAAACGATCAGGTTCATCTAACGCTACTTTAGGAAGTACCTCAATATAATTCGTTTCTCCCTTTATTGATTGTGAAATTATACTTCTCTCTTTAAGAATATTGCTAGTACTTTTTTCCACCGTACCTAGTTCTATTCCACCTGTGGAGATATTTAGTTCCTTACCTTGATCATCATAAACCTCTAGTCTTACTGAATCATGTTTTCCTTCAGGGGAAGTAGCAGTATAATTAATGGCAGTAGATGCTTTACCTTGTATAATGGAATCGAAGTGAACATTCACACCAATATTTTCATCAACTGTACCTTTATCAACGTTTACTGTTTCATATGGCAATTGTTTAATCGGCACATCAAATTGCCAGCTACCTTCCATTTCACCTATCCTTTTAAATTCTAATGGGAAAGTAGTTTCTGCAGGTAATTCAGCTTTCGGGTAGCTTAGTTGAACATGTCCAACATAACCATCTTCTGCTGGCTCCATATGAACGATTTCCTTGCTATCACTAATCCCTTCCGCCCCATTAAATATCTCATAAAAACCTTGTACGCTACCGTCTTCCTCTGTTTTAACATTACCTTTAACTGAAAAAGTAACACCCACGACAGCTCCGTCATAGTAAGCATTATTTATAGTTACGTCAATACCTTTATAACTGAAGGTTTGGTTTAATTCTGTTATCAAATCCTGGGATTGCAAACTTCGACCAACAGAATCGTTAAAAGCTGTATACACATTTCCAAGTAACGGTACTTGAGCCATCACATGAGAAAGGGATGGAGAAATAAAACTCGATGAAACAAAAATGGTCGCAGCAGCTGCTGTTGCCCAGATTATTTTCTTTGCTTTTCTTCTACTCTTATGTACCACAGCCCCTTGGCTAGCACGCTTTCTTCCGGTCTTTATTGCCGCAAGTATATCCTCTTTAGGTACTTCAATCTCTTCAGATGCTTCTTGAAAGTATTCTCTCTTCATCGTAACCAATCCCTCCTAACAACTTTTTTAACCGTCTTTTCCCTCTACTTAAATAAGTCTTTACCGTATTTTCTGGGATGTTCATAACTTCTGCTACACCACTTATAGGAAGATCCTGAAAGTAAAATAGAATAATAGCGTTTTTTTGATTATTATTTAACCGATTAATGGCCTCTAATAAATCCATGGACTCTTCACTATGTTCACTCTTATCTGTAGCCAGATCCACCAGGTTGTGCAAAGGTAACTCCTTCTTACTCTTTTTAAGTATGTCATACGAACAATTTATAAGTATTTTAGTTAGCCAAGTTAGAAAGTATTCTTCCTTCCTTAATTGATCAATTGATAGAAAAGCTTTATAAGAAGTCTCTTGCACGACATCCAAAGCGTCTTCACGATCCCGGACGTATAAAAATGCTGTGCGATACAGTTGTTCGCCATGGATAACGAGTAGTTTTTCGAGGCACTCCTTATCTCCTTGAATTGCTTTTTTTATAAGTTTTTGTTCTCTCATGTGTTATCCTCCTTTCTGAACATTAGAGGTAAAGTTTAATTAAAAAGTTTCATTTTTTTAAGAGCCCACAATTAATCTAGCTTCCTATACAGTACAAGCTAGCAAAAAATAAAAATGGATATGTTAGAATATAAAATGTATTTTTTAAATTATATTATATATTACTTCCTTAAAAGGAGGAGCGTAATGGAAGCCTTCAAAAAGCAAAAGAGAGAAATAAAACCAATCGATAACGTTTTATCATCTACCGTAATACTATTATTGTTGAAGCTTACCATTAATCAGTTTTTCTTTGAGCTGTTCCCCACAGCAGGCGATTACATCTTTTGGATAACTATCTCTATTATTTTCATCATCATCTTTTATCTTAAGAAAAACTACATTTCCCTTGTTATGATGCTTTTAATACTATGTTTAGGGGTAATCAATTTTTAGTTTACAAGCATTATTATATTTCATATTAGGGCTTAAAGGCAGAATAACTTTATCCCAATAGAAAAGCCCTTTACCGGTATAAGGTCCGATAAAGGGCTAATTTCATATTCTGCACGTTGTCACTTTCTACTTAAGTATATTATAGTTTTTATTCTATTGTTGCAAATCCCAAATCTAGAGCAGCCATCCTACTATTTGTACCGAAGGCATCTACTAATTAACACAGCAATCTTGCTGCTTTTGAGGTAATATAGTAGTCTTGCAAACACCGGTTTCTGGAAGCTTTAGCTTCACCTGTTTTGCTGCTTGAACATCTCCTGCAATATAAGCTACGATTGATCTAACTTGTTCGTATCCGGTAGTCATCAAAAAGGTTGGGGCTCTTCCATAGGATTTAACCCCAGCGGTGTAAAAGTTAGCTTCTGGATGCCTGAGCTCTTCCTCCCCATGTGGACGTACAGTTCCACAGCTATGCAAATTAGGATCAATTAAGGGAGCTAAAGTTGGCGTACTCTCAACTACCGGATCTATCTCATATCTCACTTCACGCAGAAAATCAAAATTTGGCCGCGAACCAGTATTAACAATAATTTCATCAACAGATAATTTAGTACCCTCGCTGCTGGTAAGTACAAATCGAATACCATCATTATGAATATCTTCCACATGAAAAGGAGTAAACACCTCTACTATTCCTTGCTGTACAAGTTTGTGGACACTTGTACCTAAAGCACCACGGGCCTCTAGTTGATCTTGTGCTCCTCCCCCAAATGCGGATAATGCTGATTCTTTTCTTAGGACCCAGGATATCTTTGTTGCTGGATAAGCTTCTTTCAACTCCGCAAGATTCATTAGCGAGTTTAGTGCGGAGTGACCAGCACCAATCACCACTGTATGTCTTTCTTTAAAAACTTCTGGTTGTTGGTATACATTAGGAATATTTGTATGAACGAGGTCCCGCAAAGAATTATTTAACCAAACACCATCTGCGTATGGTGGGTTTGGATTCTGCCAAGAACCACTGGCGTCTATAATAGCTGAGGCTTTTATTTTTTCTAAAGATGATCCATTTTTATAATGAACGACAAATGGTCGCTCGTTTCGTTTATCAGATTTTAATTTGTCAGCGCCATTTTTTGTAACATGAATAACTTCTGCATTATATTGTAAGTTATCATGTATCACTCCTAACCGCGATAATGGTAGCAGGTATTCCTCTATAAAGTCTTTTCCTGTTGGCAGTTTGTGAATATCAGGTTGTTGCCAGTCAGTTTTTTGCAATAATTGTAAGGCTGCTTGATCGATGTTATATTCCCAGGGAGAAAATAGTTGTACATGTCTCCATTCTAGAATATTACTGCCAACGGATTCTCCTTTTTCCAAAATCTTAAAAGGTATTTTATACTCAACGAGGTGAGCTGCCGCTGCTAGACCGACTGGTCCTGCTCCAATTATTATGACAGGTAATTGTTGGTTCATCATATACACCCCTTTTTTAGTTTGAACAGTTAATTTTAATATCTTTTGTCGGGCCCCTAAATAAGCAACAAAGCTCTTCTGAAAGGATATGATTCAGCATGGAAGGGTTCAATCCATAATAATTCCATGTCCCCTTCTTCTCCTTTGTAATCAGTTCAGCATCCAGTAAGATTTTTAAATGGTAGGAAAGCTTTGATTGGGCCATCTCCAATGCCTCCGTAAGATCACAAACACAAATGGTCTCTTCTGGAGATTTTGCCAGAAGTTCTAGTAACTCTAATCGCTTTTTATCAGCCAAAGCTTTAAATATACCTTGATAATCAGTTAGATTTAAATCTTTCGCAATCAATTTCGTACCTCCTTATATCAAATTATTTTGATATTATAAGCGTATTTTACATCAAATTATTTTGATGTAAAAGAAATATGCTTCTCTTAAAACAAAAAAGCCTCTATGTTAAGAGGCTAATAAATTATATCTTTCTTAGTTTCTGCCCCACCACTCACAGCGGTGTTTTTTTAATTCATGGCAAGTAACAGCAGTGCGAAACCATGGATGATCGTAATAGTCACCTCTAACCCTGTTATCATCATTACAATGGTTTTTCTTTTTGTGACAGCTACATTCATGTTCATGGTGTTTTTGTCTAGAATTACAACTCATAAAGTATCCTCCTCCTTTCTTACTACCACTATATGTTAATAAATAGAAGAGGATTGGACAGGTTTCATAGTCAAAGAATACATTCTAATATTAATAAGTCACTCACCATGTTTAGAATTAGTAATAAGGAATAAACTCTATT
Source organism: Oceanobacillus kapialis (assembly GCF_044790185.1). Classification (GTDB taxonomy): domain Bacteria; phylum Bacillota; class Bacilli; order Bacillales; family Amphibacillaceae; genus Oceanobacillus_B; species Oceanobacillus_B kapialis. Next base: position 1,282,263 of record NZ_CP085256.1, on the reverse strand, counting down.
CCTGCATTTTCAGGATGATATCTAGTTCTCTACCTAACACTTCAAAAGCAGTTTTAGCAATAAGATCTATGTAGGTGAATTCAATCCAATCTTTTTGAAATAAACTTATCGTTTATTCTCTCGTCACTATACTTACTTAATAGGTACTTTTATAAAGGAGAAACGTCAATCCCTAACATTAAATCCACTACATCTAAATCCATACCGGCAAAACCACCAAACTGTCTCTCTTGAATCCATTTTTCATTGTATTTAGAACACAAACTACAAGGAGAAAAAGCAACAAATTTATTTCCTTGCTTCATCTATTATAGCTTGCAAATATGTTCCATACTTTGCTGCAAGCTTGTCGTGAAGTTCCGTGTCTCCTTCTTTATTATCATTGACTACCATTTCAAAAGCAGTTTGTTGTAAGTCACCAAATAATTCGGACAAACCTAATTCATTAATTTCATTTTCGAAATATGCTATATCATAAAGTGATTGTTCTACAAGTTGCATTTCAGCAGAATAGTCCATCTGATTTTCTCGGAAGTGAGAATCGTGTGCCCATTTATCGGAAAGGTCACGAATAAAACTTTCAAGTGAATCATATCCTGAAGACCCGTCTTCTCCGTATGTGAAAAGACCAATTTCAAGTTTTGAAGCAGGAATACCGCCGCCCTTCCAAATTTTTGTCATTTCAGAAACCTTGTCGCCGTTTAATGTATGTGTTACACCGTACACCTCGCCCTTCCCATCGTGATTGACCGCAATATCAAGGTCGTGGAACAATTGTACCGTGTATTCATATGCTTTTCGCATTTCTACATCTGTTGGTTTCCATTGTTCTACAAGTTCAACCGCTTCTATCGCTTCGCCGTTGTTTCCTAAATGGGCTGTGCGGGAGAATTGTAAGTGATTAATTAACGAATTAAGCATAAACAGATTTGACATATCTTCTCCCATTGCTTTACCTTCCGCCCATACTTCCATTTCATCTCGTAAATTAGCAATTTCCTCTATTTTCAAATAATATGTAAACCCTTCATCATTCCCAGATTGTTCAATTCTTGGATCGTCCAAATTGCCCTCTAGGATTTCGATTGATTTCGTAATCCATTCACCAAAGTTTTCGCTACTTTCCCATTCAAGTAACGCTTGGTTTTCTTGTTCTGCACCAACTTCTTGCTCTTTCATTGCCGATTTACTTTTTACTTCCTCTTTATTTTCGTTAGTTTCCGAATTACCGCAGCCAACAAGCAATCCACTTATCATGATAACTGATATACTTATTTTCAAAAGCTTTCTCATAATCGAGCCCCATTTCCGTTATTTTCCAACGAATCAATTCTACCAGATTCATTCCGCCAGTCAATATCCTTGGAACAATAAGCAACCTTTTCGGATGCTCAATGAAAATCTCTTCACATAAAAAAACCACGCTTGATTAATTATCAAACGTGGTTTTCGTAATTTGTATGATTCCGATTGGGCTCGAACCAACGACCTCTACCCTGTCAAGGTAGTGCTCTCCCAGCTGAGCTACGGAATCGAATCTTTACAATAAATTTACTATATATAATATCTTTCTATCTGTCAATATTTAATAGATTCATTCTTTCAGAAGGACTTCTCCACTAGATAATCGAATGGTAATACTATATCAAAATTAATTTGTAGGGGTATTATTCTACAATCAAGAGGAAGATGAATGTGGTGGTCTAATATACGGTAATGGCGTTGACGAGAATGGAAAGGAGTTTGTTGGCACTTCCCTCACATTCGACCAATATAAACAGGACCAGGTCGTGCAAATGGATTATTTTGAAGAGAATGGAGAAAGCCGATATGGATTTTCTATCTATGATCGGCCAAGTACACCAATATATGAACTTATTAAAGCCACTGAAAAAATTAAAAATAGCGATGTCAGCCAAGAATACAAACAAGAGCAGTTAGAAGAGCTCTTTAAAGGAAATGCAGAACGGGCTTTTATGGGTAAAAACAAAAATGGAGAAGTTTCGGTACATCTAAATGATAAAAAAGGAAATCAACGCATCCGTATGGTAATCGACGCACAAGGTGAACCAAAATTAGAATTCCTAAACGCACACGGTGAAGTTACTTACAGGCTTCCTCCTGAATAAGTAAAAAAACAGGACAGCCTCCAACTGCTGTCCTGTTTTCTTCCCCCACTTATTGCTGGGATAGTTGACTTTTTATTTGTTGAACGACTTGCGGGTTAGCTGGTGCTGCTGGCTGATAATAACCTTTTTGGTTTGCGTAATTATAAAGGGTACGTTGGCGTTGCTCATCCTGATTACGCATCTGAATCAATGTCTGACGTAATTGCTCGTTATCGGATTCACTAATATATGTTGCATAGCCTGTCAAACTAGCATTCAATCCTGCTAAGTAGTCATTTACGATATCTTTTTCTGAAAGCATGTACGATTCCTCCTTATCCTAAAAATGTCATAAGCTTTTGCTGAGCTGATTTGGCATCTTGTGCATCTTTTTGCAGCATGGAAACAAGCTGTGGATCTGTACAATTTTGTGCATACGCTTCAAGTTTGTTTGCGATCATACCATGTCCTCCGATAATATGACGCAGGTTTTCCAATTCAAGCTCTGTTAATCCGTTATTCATGTCCATTGCCCCTTTCTTGGAAATACACGTCTATCTTTCCCATAGCTGTACTGCATATGCATAATAAGTGTCGATATTTTTATCTGTTTTTAGATTCTTTTTTACTTCGGAACACGAACTAAATAAGTGGATAAAAATAGTGTTTCCTATTATAATAGGAAGAATATTGGATTAATTTACGACAGGTGGAGAGTCAACATGAGGACAGTTTTTTCTTTTATTAAACCGTATAAGCTACCGGCAATTGTAGCGTTTTTACTAATGCTTGTGGAATTAGCAGCTGAATTGCTGTTACCACTATTGCTCGGAAAGATGATTAATGAAGGGGTAGTGAACCAGGATATTGATAATATTGTGATGTGGGGAAGCATTATGATTGGCCTCTCATTAATTGGCTTTGCAAGTGGGATTATTAATTCTTTTTATTCGTCTCATGTTAGCTGGGGATTTGCCCACGATATACGAGAGCGTTTATTTTCTAAAATACAGGAATTTTCCTTTGCAAATTTAAATAAATACCCGACCTCTGGGCTTGTCACACGTTTTACCAATGACGTACGACAAGTGCAAAACACCGTATTTATGATTCTAAGGATAATTTCAAAAGCGCCGTTAATTGTAATTGGTGGTGTGACGTTAGCATTCATTGTTGATGCGAAGCTGTCACTTATCTTCCTTGTAACTGTTCCTTTACTGATCGGCTTTATTCTTTTAATTTTGCGATTTGCGAGCCGCTTTTTCGATAAAGTCCAAAAAAGCGTTGACCAAGTAAACCGAGTCATGCAGGAAAATTTAGCAGGAATGCGGTTGATTAAGGCATTTTTCCGGAGAAATCATGAGGAAAAGCGCTTCACCACTGCCAACCAGGAACTCGCAGATCGCACGCGCTTTACATTTAGGTTTGTGGAATCTTCTATGCCCATCTTGCTATTTGTGATGAATTTGAGCCTAATTTTCATTATTTGGTATGGAAATACTCAGGCCATTGCTGGAGATACCTCTGTTGGGAATGTCGTCGCGATCGTTAACTATGCAATGCGTGTTTCGATGGCTATTTCCATGTTTACCTTTATCATTATGGCATTTTCCAGAATGAAAGCCTCTGCAGAAAGACTAGGTGAGGTATTGGATCTAGAAGTTGACCTGAAAGATTCCGATCAAGTCAACCATGGCAATCAAATTACGAAAGGATCTGTAGTTTTTGATAATGTATCCTTCGCTTATCCGGAAAGTGAAGAAGATGTAGTGAAGGACATTAACTTTCAAGTTGCTCCTGGAGAGAAACTTGCTGTAATTGGTTCAACAGGAGCGGGCAAAACTTCTCTGTTCCAGCTGATTCCTAGGCTGTATGACCCGACGAAAGGAACGGTTTCTGTCGATGGAAGCCCCTTGTCTGATTATTCGTTAGATGAATTGCGTGGTAGTATCGGGTATGTGCCACAAAGCCCCCTCCTTTTTACAGGCTCTGTAACAGACAATATCGCTTGGGGAAAAGATCAGGCGACGACGGAAGAAATCATGCAGGCGGCAAAAGATGCCCAAATTCATGATACAATCATGCAGCTTGATGACCAATATGAAACACGCGTGGGCCAAAAAGGGGTTAACCTTTCCGGTGGTCAAAAACAACGAATTTCTATTGCGAGAGCCTTAATTCGTAAACCAAAGATATTGATGCTTGATGACAGTACAAGTGCGTTGGATTTAGCAACAGAATCTAGGTTGCTAGATGCGATCGATACGTATCAGTGTACCATGTTAATTATTACGCAAAAAATCACCACTGCGATGCGCGCTGACAGAATCCTCTTAATGGATGAAGGCAAGCTGCTTGCAATAGGAACACATACGGAGCTTCTCGCTTCCTCAGCTTTGTACCGAAAAATTGTGGAATCGCAATTTGGAAAGGAGTACGCACATGCGAAATAACTCATTAAAACAGCCTTTTCAATACGAGAAAATTCCCGTTGATAAAATACAAGAGGATAAATCACGTAAAGCAAAAGATGCACGTGGTACAATCAAACGCATATGGTCATACCTTGCTAGAGAAAAATTTAAGCTTTTCCTTGTCATTCTCATGGTGGTTGCCAGTTCTGGACTAAGCTTGCTTGGTCCTTATATGATTGGGATGGCCGTTGACGATTATATTGTTACACAGGAAAGTGCAGGCCTTGGCATTCTCTTGATTTGGCTTGTCGTTATTTTCTTCTTACACTCCCTGTCCATCTTTTTACAAAATTTTTGGATGGTGGATATTGCACAGAACACCGTTTATACCCTGCGTTCAGACTTGTTTCATCAATTCCATCGTCTGCCAATTTCTTATTTTGATAAAAGGCAGCATGGGGAATTAATGAGTCGGGTAACAAATGATATTGATAATGTAAACAATACACTTAACCAGTCTGTTATCCAAATATTCTCGAGTGTGTTAACACTCTTTGGAACAGTAGGTGTAATGCTTTACTTAAGCCCAATTCTTACAGCAGTTACCATGTCTATTATTCCAGCGATGTATTTCAGCATACGTTGGATCACGAGAAGAACTGGCCCGCTTTATAAGCTCCAACAAAAAAATTTAGGAGAAGTTAACGGCTATGTGGAGGAGATCGTTTCTGGACAACATATTGTGAAGAGTTTTTCTCAGGAAAGACGTGTTATAAAAGAATTTGAAGAGCGCAATCAGAAGCTGAACCATTCCGGTTTTTGGGCACTTACCATTGCCGGCTTTATACCAAAAGTAATGAACTCCCTTAACGCACTAAGTATGGCATTTATTGCCCTTGTCGGGGGAATTCTTGCAATTAACGGCTTTGTAACGGTTGGAATTATCGTCATTTTTACTGAGTATGCTCGACAATTTACTCGACCTTTAAACGAATTATCCAACCAGTTCAATATCCTGCTTTCGGCTATTGCTGGTGCCGAGCGTGTTTTCCAGGTAATGGATGAGAAACAGGAAGAAAATGATGAAAAAGATGCAATTAAGCTATCAGAAACAGAAGGAAATATTGTCTTTGACCACGTTTCCTTTGGGTACGAAGACAGTAAAATTTTGAATAACATTAGCTTTGAAGCTGCCCCTGGTGAAACGGTGGCTTTAGTTGGCCATACAGGCGCCGGTAAGACGACGATCGTGAATTTAATTTCCCGTTTTTATAACTATGATGATGGTGAAATTCGCCTGGACGGGACCGACCTAAAAGATATTCAACGTTCTAGTCTGCGCCAGCATATGGGCTTTGTTTTACAGGACTCCTTCCTTTTCCATGCCACCATTCGTGAAAATATTCGTTATGGAAGGCTTGAAGCAACCGATGAAGAGGTGGTTCAGGCTGCAAAGGATGCCAATGCTCATGAATTTATTGAGAAATTGCCTGATGGCTATGATACGATGCTTGACCAGACTGGCAGCGGCATCAGCCAAGGACAAAAGCAGTTGCTTACCATAGCTCGTGCCTTACTAGCAGAGCCTTCTATCCTTATTCTGGATGAAGCGACTAGTAATATTGACACCATTACAGAACTAAAGATTCAAGAAGCACTTAAACGATTAATGGAAGGCAGAACAAGCTTTGTCATCGCCCATCGCCTGAATACCATTCAAGAAGCTGACAAAATCATCATGCTGGAACATGGAGAAATTCTTGAGCAAGGCAGCCATGAAGCTTTGCTTGAACTCGAGGGTAGCTACTACGACCTTTATAAAGGGCAGTTGCAAACAAAAGCACAGAGCGCCGGGTAAAAAGCCGAATGCCTTTGTCCTAACCTTGGATTAGTTTATAATAGAGAATTGCAGGGAATTATAAAGCGAAAATCACTATAAAAGTAAACCTTATTCTAGTAAATTGGAGGGGTCAGATTGGGAAGAAAAGGCTCCATGATAGAAAAGCAAATTAAAAGTAGCTATCTCCAGGAAACAATGACATTAAAACTTTATCAGCCAGAGTCCTTCTCACCACTGTATAAATATAATATTTGCATCATGCAGGATGGGAATGATTATTACCAAATGGGACGCATCGCCACGCTAAGCGATCGCCTTCATGACTCAAAGGAAATGAATAATACCGTCTTTGTAGGTATTCATTACAAGGATAAGTATGATCGCAGGGAAAAATACCATCCAGACGGTGATCAAAATCAGGCGTATATAAAGTTTTTGGTACATGAGGTTGTTCCACTGCTCGATGAACTTCTGCCTACTTATCATATGGGACAGTCACGAGCGCTAATGGGAGATTCGCTCGCAGGTACACTTGCGCTTATGACAGCAATCAAGTATCCAAATACATTTGGTAAAGTCATTATGCAATCACCATATGTAGATGATACAGTTCTCCAAGCAGCAAAAGACGCACCTGCAATACATGGTATTGATATTTACCATACAATTGGAACAGAAGAAACATCGGTTGATACAACAGATGGTAAATCTGTTAACTTTCTTGCTCCGAACCGAAAGCTGTATAATCTTCTAACCTCAAAAGGGGTTAGTTATGTGTATCATGAGCTTGAGGATGGTGAGCATACTTGGAAGTACTGGCAACAGGACATGAAACGTTTACTGACTACAATGTTTGGTTAAAGAATCCTGAAAACTTTAAAAATAATTACCTTGTTTCTTTTAAGTTTGCTATAATAAAAGGTACACTAACTGGTTAATTAGAAGCTTACAGTCGCCAAAATAATAAAGGAGGTTTTCATAATGAAATATGGAATAGCTATTTTTCCATCAAAAGCAGTACAAGATGAAGCAAATTCATACCGAAAGCGTTATGATCCGCATTATGCATTAATTCCGCCGCATATTACGCTAAAGGAAGCCTTTGAAGCAGACTTAGAGACTGTCCAAGAATTCATAACAGAGCTTAAAAGTATAGCGAATCAAACAGATCCTTTTACCATTAATATCCAAAAGGTAAGCACCTTTGCGCCTGTTACGAATACAATTTATTTAAAAGTCGAACCAAAACAGGAACTGATTGATCTATTTGAAAAAATAAATCGGGGTAATTTTCCAGGAAGTCAAGAATATGCGTTTGTTCCCCATATTACAATTGCCCAAAAGCTATCCACTGAAGAATATTCCGATGTATTCGGTAGCCTTAAAATGAAAGACTTTGATTTAGAAGACCGGATTGATCGTTTTCAACTTCTTTATCAGTTGGACAACGGATCATGGACTGTCCATGACTCGTTTGTGTTCGGGAAGGAATAAAGCTTGGACATACAAATAGTAGAAACAGACAAACAATTAAAGGATGCCTATCATGTTCGTATGACAGTATTTGTGGAAGAGCAAAAGGTGTCTCCAGATGAAGAACTGGACGAACATGATAAAACAGCTATCCACCTTGCAGGCTACGAAAACGATCAAGCAATTGCTGCTAGCCGGCTTCGCTTTGTAGAAGGATATGGAAAGCTGGAACGGATATGTATTTTGAAGGAACATCGCGGGAAAGCATATGGCTCGCAACTGATTGCAGAAATGGAAAAAATAATTTCCTCAAAGGGGTATAAAAAAGCAAAATTAAATGCCCAAACACAAGCATTACCCTTCTATGAACGTCTCGGTTATAAAACCGTTTCCGAGGAATTTATGGATGCTGGTATTCCCCATGTAACCATGATAAAAAATATTTAAAACACCTCCTTGTGGGGTGTTTTTTTAGGCTCCTCCTTGTCTCTCCTTGCACGTCACTGAATGAAAATGAATATATCGGGTAGGCTAAGGCTTAAAATGCCTATAAGGAGGGTGTACCCTTTGAATGATTACCTCTCCATGTTTCTCGAAACACTCTTCGGCTTTACAGCTTTATTCTTTCTCACAAAAATTCTTGGAAAGACACAGATCAACCAGCTGACCCCCTTTGATTTTATTTCTGCATTAATTCTTGGAGAATTGGTTGGAAATGCTTTGTTTGATAAAGAGGCTGGTATTGGAAAAATCGCTTTTGCGATCGTCTTATGGGGAGTGCTCCTTTATTTAACAGAGATCTCCACCCAAAAATGGAAGAGAACACGTGTGTTTATGGAAGGAAGCCCAGATATTGTTATATATAAAGGGAAACTTATTCGGGATACAATGAAGAAAAGTAAACTTGATATCAACCAATTACAGCATTTATTACGCGAAAAAGATGTCTTTTCTATTCAGGAAGTTGAATATGCCATATTAGAAACAAATGGAAAAGTATCGGTCCTGAAAAAAGCTGCTTCACAAACACCAACTAAGCAAGATTTAAAGGTAGCCTCTCAGGAAGTTCATTTGGCCACCACACTTATTAACGATGGAGAAATCTTGTACGATAATTTACAGGAAAAAAATTTAACAGAGGAATGGTTGCTGGAGCAACTACATGACCAAGGCTATATTCGTCCAGCTGAGGTGTTCTATGCCGAGTATATAAGAGATAAACAGCTATTTTTACTCCCGTTTACAAATCGAAATCACAGTAAATTTGAATAAAAAAGCAACCCATCTGTTAATTCGATGGGTTGCTTTTTTTTATTCGTTAAACGCCCGTATTTAAATTTCTTCCTTTTCCAGTGATTTGCCCAAAGAATTTGTTAGCCAGCACTTCTTTTTTTGAAGAAGGTTGCTGTACAGGGCTTTGAAGTCTTTCATACTCCTTTTCAATTCGATGATGTTCTTTTTGCAGAATAACTTTAAACGGCTTTTCAACGTAATGTGGATTTCTCTTAGTCTCGGTAACCCGATTTTGGTACTCATGGTATTGATAATGTGTTATTGGTAGTATATATCCCATGTAAGCGCCCCCTTTTTTCATTTACTTTCTTGTCATGAATTGCTCTCATTATCGCTGTTAATTATTTATCTATACCCTGTTCGCTAAAAAATATTCCTACCAATTCTCCATTTTATTCTCTAAATCCTTTAAAAAACTTTCTAACCCTCCGATATTGTGCAAAAATTCCTTTTCCCAATCTAAAGCTTCTTTATTGAATTTGGTAAAACGAGCTTCAGGTGTCTTTAACCATTTTTCATTAATTTCCAAATGTTTCTCAATATCTTTCACATGCTTCATCCATTTTGGTTCGGATACGTTCAAACTCCTTCCTCCTTCCCATTCCCCAAAATAAAAAGCAGCTACAATATAGCTGCCGATCTTCTTAGAACCAGGCGAATGGGTCTCTTCTTTCTTCTCTATCTTTTTTTTCGTCTTCGAATGCTTCTTCCTCATCGACACCTTTGTGATGCGCTTCAACCTCTGCCTCTTCCTGTCTTCTTCCACCAAAGAAAGGGTTTCGATGGTGTGGACGTGATGGCTCTATATAGACGTTATCTGCTCTTATTACAAGGTCTTTCACATGAATAACTTGTTTTCTTTCAGACACTAGCTTTCACTCCTTCATGCTGTAAATTCGTTATTAGTCTATGTAAGGATTTTTTACTGGTGTGGACATTTGCCCTAATTATCATGATTAATATCTAGAATATTTAGGTTGAGTGCCCACACCATCTATACGAAAACACATACTCTATTAAAGACAAATGAGTCAATTTCATTTTTGAAGGGAGTAATAATTCATGGGTTGTGGAAAAGATTTTGAAACAGGAAACTGTGTTTGCGATATTCTTAGCGAAATAGTTGAAGCACAGAACGATGTCATTGAAAACTGTTGTGACACTAGCTGTGAACAGTCCATTTCTGATTTACTAGGGGAAACAGATAATGGAAATGGATTAGATACAGTTCCAGTTATCCTTTACTGTAAAGGAGACTGCAAACCATTCCAAGGTTACGGTGCTCACCCAAGCAATATTGGTTATGTTGTAGGTAGCTTCTACTTCCGTGTGAAGAAGGTTACTGATGATTGTTGTGCAGTTTTAGAACTTTTAAGAGATCCTGGTGACGAAGATCCATGTCCGAAAAATCCAGTAGACCAAGAAACAAAACCACTACGTGCAACTGGTATCTGCATGACTGTAGACCTTAACTGCTTCTGCCATGTAACGTGCCTACCAGCAATCAATGCAATCAACTAACACAAAGAAAAAGGCTGAGGGATCTATCCTCGGCCTTTTTACATACGCATAAAAAAATACACATTTTTATTTAGAACCCTAATAATTTTATATGTTTTATATCGTCCAAATTAATCTTTGTACTTTGTTTTCTGTTTCCGACTCGAATATACACGAAATTATCTTCTGATCCGGTTATAATGCCACGATAGGCTTTACCTTCAGTTCTAATTTCACATCGCATCTGTGGAGCATAGCTGGGTGTATCCACGAAGTACGCCACCTTCTCCTCTATTGTCATATCTCTAAACTTAGGTCGTTGCTCTTTCTTCTCCTCTGTTTCCTTGTGTTCAATTACTTCTTCCCTTTCATCTTCTAATTCGAAGTCCTTTTTCCCTTCTCCCTTTTTTTCCTGTTCGTGCTTATCTTGTTCTTCTTGCTGCAGTGCCTGTTCTTCTAAAAAACTACGCCGCCTCATATGAGTGCGAACAGGCCCTGGTACTTCTTCTTGCTTCTGTTCTACTTTTTCTTGCTCCGTAGCTAAGGGTTGTTTCTTCTTTGAGTTGGTATACGAAGTATGTTGCATTGGTGCTTTTGGTTTGTTCTCTTTAGGCTGATGAATGTAGAGTAAAGGGTCTTTCGCAAACCGTTTCTTTGCCATAACAGATCACTCCTTCCTCCACATTATATGAACCCATTTTTATAAATGTGTGAAAGAATTTATTAGCAAGATACAATCAGCAAAGTTAGGATTGTACTTTATATCTAACTAACAAAAAACACCCCATAAGGAGTGTCTTTTTTTATCATTCAGGTTAAAAACCCCATAAAGGCAGTTGCCATTCCAAAATAAATTAAAATGGAAATAATATCATTTATGGTAGTAATAAATGGGCCAGAAGCAACTGCTGGGTCAATGTTAAAACGATCCATAATAATCGGTACAAGGGATCCAGCAAGCGTTGCGACAATCAATGTAGCCAGAATAGAAATGCCCACAAGCAGTCCGAGAAAAATATCACCTTTCCATAGGTAGATGACAAGTGTGATAACAATTCCACATACCGTACCAGTAATTAATCCTGTTCCAGCCTCACGTAAAACCAATTTAGCTTTTCCCTGCTTTCCATAATCACCTGTAGCTAAACCTCGAACTGCAACCGCCAAAGCCTGGGTGCCCGTATTTCCAGCCATGCCGGCTATTAATGGAATAAAGATGGCAAGTACAGCTACCTGTTCTAGGGTTGCCTCAAACCTGCCAATCAGACTGGCAGTAAACATTCCCAAGAAAAGCAGGATGATGAGCCAAGGAAGTCTTTTCCTAGCCGTTACAAAAGCACTATCCGCAGTACGTGAAGCTTCTGTAACACCAGCAAGCCTGGAATAATCTTCACTTGCTTCTTCTTCCATGACATCTAAAATATCGTCAACAGTAATAATTCCGAGCAAATGATCTTGAAAATCGACAACTGGAACAGCAAGGAAATCATAGTCTCTAATCATTTGAGCAACTTCTTCCTGGTCTTTGCCAACTGAAACGGCGACAATCTTTTCGCTCATCAATTCCTCCACCAGTGTTTGCTCAGGAGCAATAATAAGATCACGAAGGGAAAGCACGCCAACTAAACGCTTCTCTTCATCTAATACATACACATAATAAATTGTCTCAGCATCTGGAGCTTCCTCTTTTAATAATTGCATTGTTTGGCTAGCAGTATAATGTTTGTAAGTGGAAACAAACTCTGTTGTCATAATACTACCAGCAGTCTTCTCCTCGTAATGAAGCAGCTGTTTAATTTCATCTGCCGCCTCTTTATCCATGATTGTTAGCAGGCTTGCAACCTGATCCTTGTCTAGTTCATTTAATATATCAACTGCATTGTCGGCAGACATCTCGGAAAGCATCATGGATGACATTCTAGGGTCCATCTCGGTCATAATGAGGGTTGTGTCTTCAAGGTCCACATTTTCCATTAATTCTCCAAGCTCTTCTGGAGACAAATAAGCGTATATTTGCATGCGATACGTTTTTTCCTGTTCCATAAAAAACCTAGCTTGGTCATATGGATGCATATCTAAAAATTCCGTGCGAAAATCCTCTATATTTTCCTGCTCTAAGGATTGATTTAACCTTTTCCAATGTTCTTCGTATTGTACTTCATATTCTTCATCATAGCGGTTATTCGATTCCATTGTGCTCACCCCTCCAATAAAACAGCGGCTATGCTTTCTTGCAAAACCTGCTTACCATTACAAATCTGCCTCCGATATTTCTAATAATTAGTTTGCGATAAAGTGAAACTTCATTTGGTGGGGATTACCCTTCCTCCCCCACCAATTGTTAGTTGAACGAATCGGAACTTTCCCACTTAGAATAATTGATTGCTTCACGCCTTCTTGAAGTGGGGGTCTTACTGCCAGTTATGGCGCGAAAAAAATGCCTAATATTTACTTCCCTTCTGCAGAAACAATAAAACAGTTTGGATTCTGATTGGGGAATGGATATAATAAGTGAAACAATAAATTGTCGGTGCCGCGGTTTATCATAATCTAATTTTACTTAGAAAGCAAGAACAAATAAGAAGGAGAATGTTAATGGATAAAGTTGATATTATTGGTGATGTGCATGGCTGTTATGAAGAATTAATTAGTCTGCTTCATAAATTAGGATATCAAAAAGAGAACAATTATAATCATTCTGAAGGAAGAGTACTAGTTTTTCTCGGGGACATTACAGATCGTGGACCTGAATCACTTAAGGTAATGGAGCTTGTTTACCACCTAGTTATAACATTAAAGAAAGCACGCTATATTCCAGGTAATCATTGTAATAAGCTATATCGTTTTTTTCTTGGCAATAAAGTCCAACAGCGTCACGGTTTAGAAACGACTGTCGCAGAATATGAACAACTATCCACATCAGATAAAAATGTGATCAGAGAACACTTTATAACACTGTACGAGCAGGCACCACTCTATCTTCAGCTTCCAGAAGTGAATGCAATTGTTGCCCACGCTGGGATAAAAGAGTCTTTTATCGGCAGAACAGACAAACAGGTGAAAACCTTTGTGCTATACGGTGATATCACTGGAGAGTCTATGGAGGACGGCAGACCAGTGAGAAGAGATTGGGCCAAGCATTATAAAGGGAAAGAATGGGTCGTGTATGGTCACACGCCTGTGATGGAACCAAGAAGGATTAACAATACAATCAACATCGATACAGGCTGCGTTTTTGGGAATGCTTTAACTTCCTTTAGGCTGCCAGAAGAGGAAACGATAGCAGTGCCATCAAAACAGACGTTTGTCGAAGAAAAATTTCATTCTTTTAAGGTAGATTAATTCAAGAGATGCCAACAAGCTTTCAAACAAGTCGCTTCATGTCCTGGGGCATATCCTGGTGAAAATGCATCTCTTCATTTGTTATTGGATGTTTAAAGGTTAAAGAGCAACAGTGCAATGCTTGTCGTTTTATTAATTTGTCATCCCCACCATACAAGGTGTCTCCGATGAGTGGATGTCCTAAATAAGCAAAATGAACGCGAATTTGATGTGTACGTCCTGTTTCAAGCTGAATAGATACTAATGAATACGCTTGAAATGCTGCTTTAACTTTAAAATGGGTGATGGCTTGTTTGCCATCTTCGCGAACAACACGCTCAATAATCGAGCCATCCTTCCGACCTATGGGCGCATCAATAAGTACTTTTTCTACAGAAGGTTTCCCTTCTACTAATGCTTCATAGTGCCTTTTTACTTTACCGTTCTTCTGAAAATTCGATAGGCGGGAATGGCTATAACTATTTTTCGCAATTAACATAAGTCCTGAAGTATCTTTATCCAAGCGGGTCACAATATGCACCGTGTTCGCAATCTCTTGGTTTTTATAATGACCAAGCAGTGCATTCGCTACTGTTCCATTTGGTTGAAGCAGAGATGGAATGGAAAGCATTCCAGCTGCCTTGTTTATAACAAGGACAGCATCATCTTCATATACAATCGATAACGGCGTATCTTCTGCTTCCATATAGGCACCAATTTTTTCAGGAGGGAATTGCACTTCTAATCTGTCCCCTTCCTTCAATTCGTACCGGACATTTTGACTTGTCCCGTTTACGAGTATCTTACCTCCATTAAACTTAATGGATTTAATCATGCGCCTTGAAAAGCTGTGTTCGCGTTGTAAATACGTCCGAATCAACAATCCTTCATGTATTTTCTCGATGATCCATTCCATCTCTTGCTGCTCCTTTATCATGCGTTTTTTCTTACACTCTAACTACTTTCTTCAGATACAAACGAATCACGGACTCTATTCCAGAATGGGAATTGGCGAAATCTCGCAAATCGGATTCGTTCATCCGCCACCCGACATTGGATAGACTCAACGTTAGTGTAATTTGTCGTAAAATGATCAATAGCAATTAAGAAACTACGATCAACAGTTGGTCTTAATATGCATGGGTGATGTTTAGGTAAAATTAATGGGGAACCAATTGTACGGAATACACGATTATTAATTGATGCCATTTCGGTTAATTGAATGGCGTCAAGCGATGGATGGATAATTGCTCCACCGAGTGCTTTATTGTATGCAGTACTCCCAGATGGGGTGGAAATACAAAGTCCATCACCTCGAAACGTCTCGAAATGTGAATTCTTAATTTCGACATCAAATACAACTGACCCATCTGCCGTCTTTATAGTCGCCTCATTAAGCGCAAGGAAGCGGTCTTCACTTTCACCAGATTTCGAGCGAAGTGTTACCTCTAATAATGGGTATTCCACAATTTGGAACGGCGTTTTAGCAATCTCGATAATCAGTTTTTCTACTTCTTCTGGAACCCAGTCAGCATAAAAGCCTAAGTGACCAGTATGTATACCGATAAATGCCGTTTTACTCAATCGGTGAATGTACCGGTGAAATGCTTCCAGAAACGTTCCATCTCCCCCTACGGAGATCACCAATTCGGGCTCTTCTTTATCATATTCGAGATCAAAATCAGTTAAGTACTGCTTCATGGTCGCCTTTAATTTGTTGGAACGATCGTCACCCTTAGATACGATAACAAACTTCATCATCTTTTCCTCCCTCTATTATTACTTACTATGGAACATCCGCTGTGCTTCTTGTACTTCATTTTTTATTTTTGACATTTCTTCATCAAGTTTAAATGCGGCTTCTGCTGCGCGTTGAAGTCGTTCTTTAACATCCTTGGGAATTCTCCCTTTATATTTATAATTTAAGGAATGCTCGTTTGTTGCCCAGAAGTTCATGGCAAGGGTTCTTATTTGGATTTCGGCCATAAGAATTTTTCGGCCGTCAATTGTCTCAACTGGATATTCAATAATTAAATGATAGGAGCGGTAGCCACTCTCTTTCTTTTCCGAAACATAGTCCTTTTCTTCTATAATTTGTAGATCACTACGACTGCGTATCATAGCGACAATCGTATAAATATCATCTACAAACTGGCAAACCACCCGGACACCAGCGATATCTTGAATTTTCCGTTCAATATCATCTACGTTTATTTGCCTTTTTTCCGCTTTTTCAATAATACTTGCAACTGGCTTAACTCTGCCTGTAATAAACTCTATTGGTGAATGTCTTGATTCATATTCAAATTGCTTTCGTATCCCTTTAAGCTTTACTTTTAATTCCTCTACTACTTGTGCATAAGGTGCTAGCATCGCTCCCCAATTCACAATTAACACCACCTGATTTTCTTCTAAATCATCGTCTAAAGGCTGTCAAAATCTCTAAACAGCCTTACTAGGGTATAATTCCCATCCTATTGTACCATAATCTAACGCAATGGCTAATCTTTGCATATTTACTTCTATTTCCCCATAATCAATATTAACCTATTATAAAAAAATGGAGAGAATCACGTGACACAAGAAATCGAAATTGAATATAAAAATATATTGACCAAAAAAGAATTTGAAACACTCTTAACTACACTACCTTTTCCAGCTGATGGCGAAACACAGACGAATCATTATTTTGAAACAGATGACTTTCAATTAAGAGAAAATGGAGCAGCACTTCGAATTAGAGAGAAACAAGGGAAATACCAGCTTACATTAAAAGAGCCACATGACACTGGGTTACTTGAGACCCATGACACTTTGACAGAAGAAGAAGTCGATAATTGGTTAAGTGGAAACCCTGTTGCCAAAACACATACCGAAGCGCAACTTAATAATTTTGGCATATCAGTTTCGGATTTACATCATTTTGGTGCCTTAACAACCGTTAGAAGAGAGATCCCATACAAAGACGTTTTGCTTGTCCTTGATTACAGCACGTATAATGGCCAATCTGATTATGAACTAGAATTGGAAGCACAATCCGAGAATATTGGTAGCTCTGTATTTCATGCGCTGTTAAAAGAATTTGCAATTCCAAAACGTGAAACACCTAATAAAATTCAGCGTTTTTTTCAATCACTAAAATCCAATAACTAGCTTTTAAAGTGGCTAGCAATCAGATCATTTGCTCACAATGTATTCCGTTGCTACAATATATACAAACTTTGAACAAATGACACTAGTGGACATATAAAAGACTAAGTAGCCATTTACAATAGTAAGGGGAAATCGAGATGAAAGAAACTGGAACAATGTTTGAAGCAATTGGTGGTTTTCATACCATTGAGCGACTTGTGAATGCTTTTTACAAGCGTGTGGCTGTACATCCCGAACTTATCCCTATATTTCCAGAAGATTTAACGGAAACAGCTAGAAAACAAACATTATTTTTAACCCAGTTTTTTGGTGGACCTTCATTATATTTAGAGGAACGTGGGCACCCTATGCTAAGAAGAAGGCACTTACCCTTCAAAATCACCCCAACTAGGCGTGATGCCTGGCTGGACTGTATGGCACAAGCATTGATCGAAGCGGAAATAGAGGAACCTTATCGCTCTGCTATATACGATAAACTAACGATGACTGCTAACCACATGATGAATACACCAGAATAACAGAAAGGAGAATCGATGTGATGTGGAATCAAACAGAGCTAAGCTCATCGCATGCCAACACATCGGGAAAATACAGCTTTTTTGATGTTCTGCAGAAACCTATTGAGATGTATGTTTTCGTTGACCCTCTTAGTCCTGAATGCTGGGCACTAGAGCCCTATATAAAAAAACTTTCCATGGAATATGGCCGATTCTTCACTGTTCGACCTATCGTAAGTGGTCATATTAACTCGCTAAACAGAGATCAGTTTGATAAACCAAGACGTTTACGAGACATTTGGGAAAAGACTGCAAAACGGACGGGAATGAGCTGTGACGGTGATCTGTGGATGGATAATCCTGTAGCCTCGCCTTGGGTCGCATCCATTGCTATCAAAGCAGCGGAGTTACAAGGCAAAAAAGCAGGAAGACAATTCCTCCGTAAAATTCAAGAGGAAGCATTCTTAAACAAACAGGATATATCTGATGAAGACGTGTTGATGAAATGTGCGGAAAGAGCGAATTTAGATACTGCAGAATTTAAAAACGACCTCTATTCCCCTTCCGCAAAAAAGGCATTTCAATGTGATCTTAAGCTGACACAGGAAATGGAAGTAGATTATATCCCAACAATTGTTTTCTTCAACCAAATGGTTGAGGAACAGGGAATCAAGGTATCTGGTTTATACCCATATGAAATTTATGTACGTATATTGCAGGAAATCTTACGGATTCGCCCTATTCCATCTGAAAAACCACCGCTTGAAGATTTCCTTTCACATTATCAACTTGTCGGTACGAAAGAAATCTCTGTAGTATACGATTGGAGTATGACCAAGACGGAAAAAGAAATGAAAAAACTTCAGTTAAAACAAGTTGCAGAGAGAATCCCTGTAAAATACGGTTCTTTCTGGAAATATAACCGGAATCGGTAGAATTTAAGCCTTTCTTCAAGGCTTATTTTTTTATGCTTTATCTTTTGGTTAAAAAAATAGAGGATATACGGGGCAGCGTATATCCTCTATATCTCTCTTTGTATAAATAAACAAAGGGGGATGGGAGAAAGTTTCATGATTCAAACAAAGGGGTTTTGTTTGTTCTCATCTTACAAATTAACTATACCAAGATTAATTGGAGGTTTCAAGAAGTATGTTCACATTTTCACAGAAGTGTCACACTTCTAAATTTCTGCTAAAAATCATAAGCATTATTATATGCAAACAAAACAAAAATGTGATAGGAGGCCTTATTGTGAACGGTTTATTTCCATTTCTTTTCCTAACTCTAACATTTTTCGCATTTTTCCTGAACATTCTTGGCCTTATGGCTGTCATCCCTATTTATCTAACATTGCCAATCTTATTTATTTGCATTTATTTAACCGTTTACTCTTTCACCCATAAGAAGGTTTATCGAAAAATGAGATAAATTGGGTTAACATGAGAAAACTAAAAGCCGAAAGATTGTACTGAACTTAGGTTCGCATAATCTTTCGGCATTATTTGTTTAATCCGGATTTATTACCAAATTACGTTACATCATTTTTACTACCCTTGTTGCATAAGAAGTTCTTCCATTTCATTTAGCTTCGCTTCAAATACATCCAAAGCGTCTAAAATAGGCTGTTTTGATGTCATGTCCACACCGGCCTGTTTTAAGACTTCAATTGGGTAGTCACTACTTCCTGCTTTTAGGAAATCAAGATAGCGATCTACCGCTCCGTCTTCTCCATCCAAGATTTTGTTCGCAAGTGCTGTCGCAGCAGAATAGCCTGTTGCGTATTGATACACATAGTAATTGTAATAAAAATGTGGGATACGTGCCCATTCAAGACCAATTTCTTCGTCAGACACAACCGCATCTCCAAAATACTTCTTATTTAGCTCATAATATAACTCAGTTAGTTTCTCAGCAGTCAATGCTTCGCCATTTTGCATGCGTACATGAATATCATGTTCAAATTCTGCAAACATCGTTTGGCGGAAGACTGTCCCACGAAAGCCTTCTAAGAAATGATTTAGTAAATAAAGCTTCTCTTTCTCATCTTCGGTTGTTTTTAGCAGGTGGTCGTTAAGCAATGCTTCGTTACAAGTAGATGCAACCTCTGCCACGAAAATTGAATAATTACCGTAACGGTATGGCTGATGCTTTCTTGTATAGTAACTGTGTACAGAATGTCCAAGCTCATGTGCAAGGGTAAAGGTATTGTTCACATTATCCTGCCAGTTTAATAAGATATAAGGGTTCGTACCATATGCACCAGAAGAGTAAGCACCACTGCGTTTCCCTTTATTTTCCTCTACGTCAATCCAGCGGTTTTCATAACCTTCTTTAATGATATTAAGATATTCTTCACCAAGTGGTTTCAATCCATCTAATACCATTTCCTGCGCTTTTTCATATGGTATTTCCATATCGACATCCTGTACGAGAGGCGTGAATAAATCGTACATATGCAACTCATCTAACTTCATAACCTTTTTGCGAAGTGCGGCATAACGATGCAATAGTGGCAGCTTCTCGTTTACAGCTTCCACTAGGTTATCATATACCTGCTCAGGGATATTGTTATTGTCCAATGCAGCTTCTCTCGCGGATTGATAATTACGTACTTTTGCAAAGAAGTTATCTTTCTTTATATTTCCATTTAGCGTAGAAGCAAATGTGTTTTTAAATTCGCCATATTTACTGTACATCGCTTTAAACGCTTCTTCACGTACACGGCGATCCTTCGATTCAAGGAAGCTAATATAACGACCATGCGTTAATTCGACTTCTTCCCCATCTTCATTTTTAATAACTGGGAACGTTAGATCAGCATTATTTAACATACCAAAAGTCTGAGCAGCACTAGACATTGGTTCGGAAGCTTCAGCTAGCAAAGCCTCCTCCTTCTGACTCAAAACGTGAGGACGTTGTCTTGTAATCTCATCAAGCGTTTTCTTATAAGTTTGTAAGTCACTGTGTTCTTCTAAGAAGGTCTCAATCTTTCCTTCTTCCATAGCTAATATTTCTGGCACAATAAAACTCATCTGGCTTGACGCTTGCGTCAATACATTTTCCGCTTTTGCGTTTAATCCTTGATACCACGAATTCGTTGTATCTTCATCGTAACGCATGTGCGCATATGTATAGAGCTTACCAAGACGTGCAGATAAATTATCCTGTAATTGTAGCATGTTGTACAAACTGTCAGCAGAATCAGATAATTTACCCTGGTATTCTGCTATTTGTGGTATATCTTTTTGTAATTGTGTTAATTCTTCTTCCCATGCCTGATCTGTTTCAAAAATATCTTCCAGTTTCCACGTAAGATTTACTGGGACTTCATTTCGTTTTGGTAATTCCTTTGTTGCTTTAGCCACTAATACTCCTCCTTCATCTCTCTATAACTAGTTCTACACAATAACTCTAGGAGTTTTCTATTTCTAAACCCACTATGGTTAGTATATCGAATTAAGACCGAAACATGCTCGTATTTTGCTTAGGGTCTCGAAATTAATTTTACCAAAATTATCTACAAATTTGTAGAACCAATTTCTGATCTCCTTTTATAGAATCTTCGAGAGAGGAATAAAGGGGAGTTGAACGTATTTTTCGGTAAAGCTTTTCATTTTTCTTTTCAAAAAAACCAAATTTGCAAAGAAGGTCCATATATTCTTCAATGGGGTTATGGAAGGGTTTAATTAGGGGAAATGCAGATCCATCGTATACAAAGTGGCTAATAAATGAGGTAAGTTTAGTGAGTGAAATCGAACTTCCTACATTCAACGGAGCTATTTTCTCGAGGAAAACCCTACTTTGCCACTGCCAAAGAGGTGCCTTCATGAAAATTTGTGCTTGTATGGGTAAATGTATGATTGAGGGAAGATAATCTCGATGACAGCCATGTTCATATAACCATTTATGCCACTTAAAATCAGAACCTCTTTGGTTAATTGGTTTTAATCTAAATCTTGCTTTTTCTTTGTTCCATAACCTCCATAATTCACTTTCTAAAAAGCCGCGGTAATGAAATAAATGAGGGAAAGAAACGCTTGAAAGCTTTTGAACATGAAAAACGCCATATGCTAGCCCATTCCCCATGCTATAAATATCTGCAATAGTGATGAGTTGAGTTGTGTAGGGACAAAAGAAATAAAGCGTGGGTTTTAATGTGGTAGAAAACTGGTGGATAAAGTATTGGAGAAAGGAATCCAATTTAAATTGAAAGATTGATTTTCGTTTAAGTAACTTTTCACCCATCATCCAAATCGGGATAATACCCGCTCGTTGATAACCCTGATTTCGTTCTTGTATTATTTCAGGTGATATTCTCGCGCATTGATATTCTATGGCAATTGTTTTATTATTTATGCTTACTAATATATCAGGCCGCTGCTGAATGTCAGGTAAATAAGGTTCTAGCTTCACTTGAAGTTGTTGAGACTTCAACCATTGATATAACAACAACTTTCCATTCTCGTGGTAAGCACCTTCCCCTTGTTTAGATGCTAGGCAGGAATCGGTTTGTTGGTGGGCAAAATGCGGAATGACTCTCAACCCAGCCTTTACAATCACCCTGTTTCCGCATACGGGACAGGTAAATTGTTTCTTTTCTAACTTAAGCTTCTGGAGCTCTACAGGTGTCAGCGTAGCAAGTGTGATGAGCTTTCCTTCACTTGATTTCGCTTGAAGCATTTGGTTAAATCACCTCCTCTATTTCTCTATTCGACAGAAAATGAGCATTCCCTTCCTGATTAAAAGAAAAAAGATAAGAAATGATTCTACTATTACACCTCCCTCTAAGCACAAAAAAAGACACTCCAATTACAGAGTGTCTATGCTTGAACTGGAAAGTATTCTCTTACTTGAGCAAAGGTATTTTCAGCAAAGATTGTCTTGCCATATTCCTCAAGTAAATGAATAGTGAGCTCAGAGTCTTTACCAAATTCAAAGACTTGGCTAATAATATCTTCTTGTGCGTTCTCATCTAAGGAATCCTGCGAGAATTCAAGGTAAAGATAATAAGCATTATCAAAGTGGTAAAGTGTCTCTTCCGCACTACCTTCAAAATCCTCGAAATAGTGGCTTAATTGAATGACATCTTCAAAATCATTGAACTTCACAATAATCCATAGGTTGGCAGCTTCTAATTCCTCTGCTTCTTCTTCTTTATGAGATGTTTCATCCGCATGATTTGTTTTGCCAAATTTCTCTTCTAACATGTTCTCAATATTTTTATTTAAGGCGAAATCACTTGTGCCGCCTTCTTCCCCAGAAAGCTGTTCTTCGCCATTTTTTGACATATGAGCATTCGTTACGATGATTTCTAGACCTTTTTCTAATGCTTGAACTTGGATCCATAAAGGGCCTTCTACATTAAAGCCTTCTTTATAATTAACTTCATCCATCATTTGCCAAAAGAGCTGCTCACTACGCTCACGATTATACCAAATCTCTTCTCTTTCAAAACCACGGTCTTCAATGTCCATATAAGAAATATAAAATTTCACCGTATTCTCATTAATTCTTTCTATTTCCATGGATAGTTCTCTCCCTTCTGATCATAGTTTAGGTGGAAGAGATCGCTTCACCTTAATCTATATAAATAAGCTTGTAATTCTATTACCCAAAATAGCTTTCCTCTAACCATTAAACCAAATGCATTATTTCTTTATATACGAAGGCTTCTTCCTATTCTTATTGTATGATACGTCAACCTTATTTGGAAATTAATATGCCTATAAATTATAAAGTGAAACTTCATTTGGTAGTGGGGGTTACCTTCCTCCCCCACCAATTGTTAGTTGAACGAATCGGACCTTTACTGGCAGTTGATTCCCCACTTAGAATGCTTGATTTTCCACATTCTTGAAGTAGGGGCTTACTGCCAGTTAAGGTGGGATAAATAGTTAGTAACATATTTTAAAGCATTTCCACGTTTTTGTCACGATGAATTATATGACAGTTTTTTAACGTTTACATGGAGTTTGGCAAAAGATTGTTTTACACCATGAAAAACGCGGATCATTTACATGAACCGCGTTTTTTATTCGTTTTTAGTTGATAATTAGTTAACCATGCGCTGTGCTTCGCGCAATTGGAAAGTCCGCACTGTTCTTGGTAAGAATCTGCGAATCTCATCTTCGTTATACCCAACCTGGAGACGCTTTTCGTCTAATATAATCGGTCTTCTTAATAAACCAGGATTTTTTTGAATTAGGTTAAAAAGATCTTTCATTGGTAATTGATCGATATTCACGTCCAATTTTTGAAAGACTTTTGACCGTGTGGATATAATCTCATCAGTTCCATCTTCCGTCATACGTAGTATTTCCTTAATTTCATCCAAAGATAAAGGTTCGGAAAATATATTACGTTCCGTAAACGGTATATCATGTTCTTCTAACCATGCTTTTGCTTTTCTGCAAGATGTACAACTTGGTGAGGTATAAAGTGTTACCATATAAAACTTCACTCCTCATTCTAATGTGGGTTAAACCATTTCATAACATTGAACAACTTATTAAATTAAAATAAGTTTAATTAACCCTTTATGTAAATTATACTACATTTGTCAAGCGAAAGGTAGAGTCTATTATAGAAATTCGGGTTTTTTTATTAATGTTCATGAAATGTTCGTTAATTGTAAGTTACCCCAAAACATTTTTAAATAAACCATTTTCATAAAAAAATTCTCAATTGAGCAACAGCCATTGAAAACGATTACTTTTAAATATTCAAAAAATTATGCGGAAAGTACTTGCATTTTGCGTCGTTTCCTTTTATGATAATTAACATAACTTAATATGTTAGGTTTCCTAACATCAAAATGAAAGGGTGTGTTAATGATGAAAAAGATCGAAACAATTATTCGCCCTGAAAAGTTCCAACCACTACGTAAAGCACTATCTTCAATTGGAATTGGCGGGCTCACAGTAACAGAAGCTGCTGGAACTGGAAAACAAAAAGGGCAAACTGGTGTGTTCAGGGGAACTACTTTCCAAATACAATTACTACCTAAGATCAAAGTGGAAATGATTGTAGAAGATAACCAGCTTGATGAAATTGTATCCATCATTCTTGAAACTTGCAGCACAGGTAACATAGGAGATGGGAAGATTTTTGTATATCCAGTTGAAGAGGTTATTCGCATACGAACAGGCGAACGTGGAAACGAGGCTGTCATTTAGTTAGATTCACTACTAAAGGGAGGATAAATCATGTTAAAGAAAAGTTTATTATTATCACTGGTCTTATTCTTAGTTTCTTCACCGGTTTATGCTGCACCAACCACCGAATCTTTACAATTATCGGTTGATCTTGTATGGGTTATGGTTGCTGCATTTTTAGTATTCTTTATGCATGCAGGTTTTGCAATGGTGGAGTCAGGGTTTACCCGCGCGAAGAACTCACTAAATATTTTAATGAAGAATTTCCTAACAATAAGCCTGGCAGCCATTTTGTTTTTTGTAGTTGGCTATGGTCTGATGTTCGGAACGTCTTTCGGTACGTTTATTGGTATTGATGGATTTTTATTGAGCGGGGTGGATGATATTGGGTTTTTCGTCTTCCAAGCGATGTTTGTAGCAACAAGTGCAACGATCGTTTCAGGGGCAGTCGCGGAACGAATGAAGCTTGGGAGCTATATTTTAATTGTTATTGCTATGACAAGTGTTATCTACCCAGTTGTCGGTCATTGGATTTGGCAGGGAGATGGCTGGTTAACATCACTAGGTTTCAGTGATTTTGCTGGTTCTACTGTCGTTCACTTAACCGGAGCTGTTGGTGCCTTAACGGTAGTTCTTTTCCTTGGGCCCCGCCTTGGTAAGTATTCAGGCAAAAAAGTGAATGTAATTCCAGGCCATAACATTCCTTTAGGTGCTTTAGGAGTATTCATCCTATGGCTGGGGTGGTTTGGTTTTAACGGTGGAAGCACCCTTGCTGCGGATCCTTCATTAGTTCCAATGGTTATCGGCACAACGCTTCTATCTACTTCAGCGGCATTAGTTTCAAGTGCTGCCTATACGAAATTTCGATTTAAGCGTGTTGATGCGTCTCTTTCATTAAATGGTGTGCTTGCTGGTCTAGTGGGTATTACAGCAGGAGCTGCAGAAATTTCGCTTGCTGGCTCAATTCTTGTAGGTCTTGTTTCAGGAGTTGTACTGGTAGAAGGAATCCGTTTCCTAGATACAAAGCTACGTATAGACGATCCAGTAGGCGCCATTACAGTACACGGTATTTGTGGTGTGTGGGGGACACTTGCAGTAGGTCTCTTCTCTACTTCAACAGGTCTATTTTACGGAAACGGCTTTTCCCAATTAGGAATTCAGTTAATTGGTGTACTTGCTGTTATCACATGGACCATGCTAGCAGTAGGCGCATTTACCTTTGTCATTTCCCGCTTCTCTTCCATTCGCGTTTCAGAGGAGGAAGAAATGGCTGGACTTGACTTCGCGGAGCATGGTTCCAATGCTTATGAATTAAAAGAAACATTATTAACCGATGAAAACATGCCATTAGAAAATGGGCTTGGCTTGGCTGATCGGCTAAACAATCTATCTGTGGGGCGAACGGAAAAAAAATCTTCTTAAAGTGAAATTTTAGTTAACGGGGGAATTTGATAACACCCCATCAACTATTCGTTCACAAATTAGTAGTTACCCTACCTCCTAGGATTCTTGATTTTTTACTCGCATTCTTGGGGATAGGGTCATACTACTTCATAAGACAAAACAAAAATAGAGACAGAAAACAAAAGCCGAGAACAGATCCGAATTCTGTGAGAATAGATTCGGAGGTTCTCGGCTTTTTAAAACTCTATAGGATTGTAGGGATTACAATCATTGGTAAATATTACGCTTTCTCAGTTGTCCCTAAACCCTTTAAAATATTTGCTCGTGTACTTTCCTCATCATAACTTAATACTTCTTCAACCGGTTGATAGGAACGCCCATATAACTCTTTATCCTTATACGTATGAATATCCTCATACATCTTCTTCATTTGTTTAAAAATGACATCTTCTGACTCATTGTTTGGAGACCAGAATAAAATCTCCATTGGCGTTTCTTCATTCGTTGCCAACGAACGTCGATTATATCCAATTGATTGCGCATGGGTAAAGCCTTCCCTATGATAAAAATGGAGGCGCTTTTCTGTGTCCGTATCTTCATAGTCAACTGGTTCCACTTCTAGAATAATCGGCTTATTTTTCTTCTTTAGCTTATCAATTAGCTTATGGCCAATCCCTTGACCACGCGTTGCTGCAGAAACCCACAAATAATCGATAAATAGAAACGAATCAAATTCAGCATACATCAAAACATGCTTGGGGCTTTCGTCTTTATAATAGACATCCCCCTTCTCTTTTAAAAGCATCTCCATATGCTCTTTTGATTTCATCTCTTCTACTGGGAAATACTCGTTTAACTTCTCATACCAATTCATTGATCTACTCCTTATTTTTAGTAGTCCTTTTAAGTATAACGAATAATTATGTTTTTGTTAAATCAGCTCCAAAAAGTGAAACTTCATTTGGTGGAGGTTCCCTTCCCTCCCTCACCAAATGTTCGTTGAAAGAATCGGACCTGAACTGCCAGTTAAGGCTTGTTTAAAATGTACATTTCGTCATTATATATTGTCCCCTTAGCCCTCAAAGCCATGCAAAAGAAGGCCTCTATACATTTTATTAACATTAAAAAAACAGTTCTCTGTTATTTCTCAGAGAACTGCTTTCTCTTCTTTATCCTTCGTAACCAATTGTAAAATCTACATTTTCTGTATAGCTATTACCTGAATTCCACAATAAGAATTCATTAATGCCACTTTCATGTAATGCCTTAATTTGAGCTTCGACTTCTGCTTTGCCATACTGTTTTGTAGGACCGCTATATAGCCATGGTGCTTCAAAATCTTGGATCCACGGTCTTGATACTGGTGGGTTTTCTAACGCACCTAACACTTCGTTTTCTACTTTCGCGTACTCCTTCACAAGTTTGTATGGTTCTTTGTCAGGAACTTCAATCCCAAAGTAAGAACTCCAGTGACTTGGATAAATCATAGAAGAAATAACATCTACATTCGAAGATATCTTGGAGAAGTTTTGACCAATTCCAGGAGCTTCTTCAATTGTTGCTGCATAACCGAAAATATCTACTGAGACATCCACATCATAGGAAGACATTTCGTCTTTTGCATATGCCACAAAGTCAGTAACTGCTTGGACACGTTTCTTAATATTATTCATATCAGAGTCTGCATAATCACCCATCGAATACTCTAACTCATCATCACGGGTTTCAAAGCCTTCCGGAAAACGCACATAATCAAACTGGATCTCTTGAAAGCCCATCTCAGCTGCCATTTTTGCAATGCCTACATTATATTCCCATACTTCTTTCTGAAAAGGACTGACAAAAGCTTCTCCTTTTCCATTCTCCCAAACCTGTCCATTTTCCTGGAAGGATAGGTCAGGCCGTTTTTTGGCAAGCACTGAATCTTTAAATACTACGACTCTCGCAATTGGATAAATGCCTTTTTCCTCAAGCGTTTTCATCATTTGTTCAGGATCATCAATAAAGTTTTTAGCTATGTCTTCATAAGGAGATCCTTCTTCTGGTTGGAAGGTAAGATTTCCGTTATCTTCTTTTACATCAATTACCATTGCATTGAGCTCTGTGCTATCGATCATATCGACTAAGGATTCAAAACGGCTTCCCCCAGCAGAGTTCCCAGTTACATAAAGTCCACGTACCGCTTCAGGGTATTCAAAATTATAGCCTGAATCATATGTAAATCGCTTCATATTTTCAATTTCTAATGGCTTAATGCTTGTTTGTCGTTCTTTATGAGAGCTAACGGTTTCTTCTGCGGCCACCGTGTTTGTGGCAACTACATTAGGTAGTAGAAGTGTCATCATAGCTGTCATTGTTAATAGTTTTTTCCCCATCCTATCAATCTCCCATTATTTGATTTAACTCTAGTATAAAGGATATCCTGTCTCAATTGGAAGGAAAATACTAGATTTTGTCGAAAAGTTACTTGGTAACTATTACCCTTATTATTCAGAGTTAAACTAACACATTTTTAACTCTATTAATTACTTTTGTTAACATATCTTTTTAGTTTGGGTTTATACAATCCACATAGTTCACTTAGATGGGTAGCTCTTTCCGGAGTTTATTCCTACCACTTCTTAGAAACCTATAAAAAAAAGAACTCCTAACCAAGGAAGTTCCATTTCATTACTCAGCTTTCATATTCACCCATGGGATGTTTGTTATTTTTATTACTTGGCCTTCCCTTAATGTTACTTTACTTTTACTTGAACTTAATTTACCACCAATTACTTCATAGACTTGATTCCGTTCATCCGGCTCTATGATTTGCAGATAACCAAACCCTCCCTCTTCTGGTCCAGTTATGATATATTCTCCTGCTTCAATATCTGTTCCAACAAACCAAATCCCTGCTGAAAATTCTGTAGATGGTTGCTGCATATACGGGGTAACAGTTACTTCATCAAGCCCACTATCAACTTCTATTTTATAGGAGTCCTGTATATCAAGGGTTATGCTAGGCACCCCATAAGCGCTTCCTAGTATATTATGGTAAAGCACACCCCCTTGACTATCATAAATGTACACATTTCCTGTAATGCCACCTGCAATTTGATACCTACCGTCTGGTAAAGAAAATATTTCGCCACCCTCATCTACTGCAGGAATATGGTATTCTTTTGCATCTTTATTCGTACGATCACTCTTATAAAAAGTATCTTCACTTATATCGCCGATAATCTCCTCTCTTTCACTTCCAATAATTTCAAAATTATCCTTGTAGCTATCTATTTTTTCGGAAGATGTTTTTTGAGAAGAACAGCCTACTAAGACCAATAAGCTAACTATTGCGGTTAACAGAAAAATAGTTGCCGTATTTATAACTTTCCTATTCCTTATCCAAGTAATATTTTTCATAATGTTCCACCGTCCCCAAAGGGCCTATTGTTATTTCTTTATCCATATAGTAAAGAAGTGTCTGAAGCCAATTTGTTTGTTCTGTATAACTCAAATGATCTAAAGGCATACAAAATAAGTGATCTGCAATATATACATGTTCCTTTGGTAAATTCTCTTTATGTTTGAGTGTCTTATATTGCTCTGGTTTTAACTCTATTTTAATGTAGAGGCCACTCTTTTCATGTAGGCGTTGTTCATGAATGATAGTACCATCCTTTAAAAAGATAACTCGATCGGCGTATAGATCCAGGTTTTCTAATAAATGTGATGCTACAAAGATTAGTTTTTGTTCTTTTTTCATTTGAATTAGCCGTTGAGATATTAATTCTACATTGGAAACATCTAATCCATTCATAACCTCGTCCATCAACATAATGGAGGTGTCAGTAGCAACCATCATAGCAAAACAAAGCCTCTGCCTCATTCCTAAAGAATATGTCCCTACTTTTCTTTTCACATAATCATTCATCTGTAAATAATCAATGATCTCTTGAATATGCTTCGTTGAACCTTTCCACATGTTTCCATAAAGTTTCAAGTGATCAACACCACTTAATTCATTGAACAAATCGCTTTGGTCTGGAAAGGTGGATAGATGCTTATGTATGGAAAGTTCTGCTTTCTCTGTTGTATATTTTTGCTTTCCATTAAATATAACTTCCCCTGATTTTGGTTTAATGAAGTTTGCCATAACATGGAACAGGGTTGTTTTACCCGTACCGTTTGGTGCTACTACGCCAATTATTTCTCCTTTTTCTGCATAGAAGGACAATTCATCCAATACTTTTTTGTCCTTATAAGCAACGGTTATATTCTTAAGTTTTAGCATACACTTGCCTCCTACTATTTCGTTATTTTCTTACATATCGGGCTTTATTTATGGTATAAATAATCGTTATCAATGCAATCAGCATGAGCAATAGGCCAATTATGGCATACCCGTAATCAACTTCTGGATTATGTAATGAAATAGATAAATCTCCCGATAATACATTTGTTATACTTATAAATTTCATCACGTGGAAAATAGGCGCATCCATCCCTAATATCAAGAAAAAATCGGAAATAAAAAAGAAGCTTAAGCCTATTAAGATAGTGGCATACGCATTGTGAAAAATCATGGTAAGTAAAATGGCTAAATACAAAATTACAAGCGTTATTAAAGCTAGAGCCCCTATAACGTATAAAAGGTATTGAATAGTAGATATTGCTTCATACGAACCATTGTTAAATATTAATACTGGATAAGAAAAATCTCCTAAACTTGATTGGTTAGTGGCATTCCATCCTCCCGCCACAACACTAACTACAAGCACGATACATATAAAGAGAAAGTAGATGATAGCCTTACTATTCATCTTGCTCATAAAGGATATGGGAAATCCATTAACCACTGTACGATTTCTTTGTTCGTAGACTAATAATTCACTTCCCATTACTAACACAAAGGTGAAGAAGATCAATCCACTTACTGCTTGGAGCGCAAAGATTAAAAACTCATTAGCTACAATCGGATCAGGTTGTAATGGTAGTTCATTATCTCGAATATAGGTTAACAATGCTTCTTCTTTCATAATTTCTTCTTTTGGTTTCACAAGATATTCAGGGATCCCCTGGTGCTCTAATTCTATAACCCTGAGCCTTAAATCATTTAACTTTAGCCCATTGGCGATATAATCATCATATTGTTTTTTTTGTAAATAAAACTTTTGATAATTAATTAAGGAAGATTGTTCTAGTAAGTTTTGATAGATTTCTTCACCCTCGGACGTTTTTTGTTGCGATTCTGGAAATTGATTTAATATAGAGTCAATAACATACGACTCTTCATCCTTCTGCATTTTTAACGACACTTGTTCTGAATCACTGAAGTGACCAAAATACACAATAAAAAATAACAGAAGCAATAGCCCTAAAACCCAATTTTTACGGTTAAAAATTAACAATTTAGTTTCAAAAAGTGTATATTTCCAAAACATAGGCGTGTCCTCTCTTTTTTGACAAATAATTATTGATAAAAACGACGTTTGCTAACAATACGAGAGACAAGGAATAATATACATTCTATTACTACTATTGTTAGAAGTAGTACCAGCATCCCCTTACCATAAGTAATCGATTCTAAATTAACTAAGAAATTCTTTTCACCCGTTACTATTTTCCCGAAGTCAAAATAGGTTTGAGGAAAATAACTTATTTCAATACCATTCAAATCTCGAAGTGTTCTCGAGTAATAAAGTTGCTCGGATATTAATGCTATCGAACTGATGAATAAAACAAGCCATTGGTTTTTAACGATTAAACTAAGCAAAATATTAAAGCGTATAAATAGATAAACTAAGATGGGAATAAAGCTTCCAGCCAATAGAATAAATTTTCCAATTGTGGTCACTTTATAATCACTAAGCGTCAAATCATCTTGCTTAATCATTACAGCCAGCGGATGATTTAGTGACCCAAACCCATTTTGAATAGAGATTATCAACGTAGCCAGAAGGAACAAAGCAAAGATGATTCCTAACGTATAGATGAAGGTAGTCATTGTTTTAATGTTTAATACCCGGTACCATGCAAGTGGCAACCCCTGAAGAAGGGTTTTATTTTGTCTATCCCGCACAAGTACATCACTACTAAAATATATTCCTACAAAGACGATGAAATAGGTAGCAAAGCTTAAGAAAACTTTCTGTATAGCTTGTACAGCTGTCTTTTCCTCAATCATTTCATTGGTAATGGGGTCGTCCTGATTTAAGTAACCTTGATACCTTAATAATGTTTGATTATATAAATGATATCTGTCTTTTCCAGGAATGGGCGAATCTGCAAACATATCTAGATCTTCCGCTAAGAAGCCTGATGGATTCTGTTCCAAAAAATACGTACGTAAGTGAACGTATCTCCTAAAATCTTCATCATCAAAAGCAGTCATCATTTTACTATGTAATAAAGCGTAATTTTCTTGCATGGCATAATACGCCACACCGGTAAAATGCCCAAAGCCTGTATGTCCATTTTCCTCCCGGTCTCTTTGCGTGGCCGAAAGTTCTTGGAGCTCTTTACTCAATTGATCTCCGTCAAACGTTTCAGTGGATTTACTGTTTGGTAAAATGATAAAGCAATAGCTTAATACGAATACGGTTAAGAAAAAAATAAATATTATGTTCTTCTTACTTCGAATTAACATGGATAATTCATGTCTCAAAAAAGCTCGATTCATCTTTCTTTTCCCCTTTAGTGATTAAGCCCTACTATTAGACTAATTCTTATTCCAAATCTAGGATATTTTACATTTAAGTGTACTACATACGGGTGAAAAAATGTAAATTTTTTTAAGATTACAGCAAAT
Source organism: Oceanobacillus kapialis (assembly GCF_044790185.1). Classification (GTDB taxonomy): domain Bacteria; phylum Bacillota; class Bacilli; order Bacillales; family Amphibacillaceae; genus Oceanobacillus_B; species Oceanobacillus_B kapialis. The sequence continues at coordinate 1,249,316 of NZ_CP085256.1, read as the reverse complement.
TATTTCAGTGCAATTCTTTCCATAGATAATTTTAATTTCCTACTTGCTTTTTAATACAAAGGTATATATAATAAATAATCAATATATTAGCAATGACAAAGGCGTAGTACAATTACCCTCTGGTTATTAGAGAGCTTGTGGTGGGTGGAAACAAGCATCAAGGTAAATTGGAATTGGACTTTCGAGCTGACTAACTTTTCAAAGCGATTCTGCGTTAATGCAGAATAATAAGGGTGGCACCGCGGTTCATTCGTCCCTATTTTCGAGGGATTAATGGGCTTTTTTTAATGAAATTTTTTAAAGGAGATAAAATCATGAAAACAATTTTTTCAGGAATTCAGCCAAGTGGAACGCTAACTTTGGGGAATTATTTAGGAGCTATTCAACAGTTTGTTCAACTACAGGAAGACCATCACTGTTATTTCTGTATTGTAGATGAACATGCTATCACTGTACCGCAAGAACGTTTAACATTGCGAAACAATATTCGTTCTCTTGCAGCATTATATCTCGCATCAGGAATTGATCACACGAAGGCTACACTTTTCGTCCAGTCAGAAGTTCCTGCACATACGCAGTTGGGATGGATGCTGCAATCAATCAGTTATATGGGCGAGCTGGAACGCATGACCCAATTTAAGGATAAATCTACTGGTAAAGAAGCAGTTTCTTCTGGTTTGCTCACTTACCCATCCTTAATGGCAGCTGATATACTGCTTTACAGTACAGATATTGTCCCTGTTGGTGATGATCAGAAACAACATTTGGAGCTGACAAGAAACTTAGCTCAACGATTTAACAATCGATTCAATGACATCTTCACTATTCCGGAGGTACGTATCCCTAAGGTCGGTGCACGGATTATGTCATTACAAGAACCAACGAAGAAAATGAGTAAATCTGACACCAATGAAAAAGGGTTCATTTCCATGCTGGATACACCAAAGAAAATAGAGAAGAAAATCAAAAGTGCGGTTACAGATTCAGAAGGCATTGTGAAATTTGATAAAGAAAACAAACCAGGTGTATCAAACCTACTGACGATCTATGCGATTTGCGCTGGAAAAAGTATCTCAGAATTAGAGGAAGCGTATGCTGGAAAAGGCTACGGGGAATTCAAGCAAGATGTAGCCAATGCCGTTATTGATCTTCTACAACCAATTCAAAATCGTTACGAAGAACTTTTGCAATCAGAGGAGCTCGATGCAATTTTAGATGAAGGTGCCGAAAAAGCATCTTTTACTGCAAATAAAATGGTCGCAAAAGCGAAGAAGGCAATGGGATTAGGCAGAGTGAAGAAAAAGAAATAGAGGGATGAAGAACAAAAGCCGATTGAGTTTACTCCATCGGCTTTTCAAACTATTTAAGTTTCGATATATTCTCCGCAGGACCATTTTCTACTTCCCAAATTTTTTCAAGGAAAGGCTGACCTTTTATTAGTTTTCCGCAAATGTCTTCATGTGCACTGCTCCAGCCTTGTTTTAAGCCAGTATACAGTGCTTCCCACACTTCATTTTCGTCCATAAACCGAATATACGGATACTTTTTCGGGTCCCATTCTGTTAGCCAATATCTTAGCTCTTCTAAATTATTCGTGGTGCGTAGCTGGTCGAGACCCATCATTAACAAATGCTTCAGTTGTCGTTCTTTTCTGGTCAGACCAAACACCAGGTCTGGTGACATGGATAACATATGGTATTCCTTCTGATAAGCCTTCGAATCAAATTTGTAAGACTGAGCCTTCGTGTTTTTAATCATATCGTAAACAAGCTGTTCTTGGCGTGGAATTAACCTACTCTTGCGAATTGGGATTTCATACCCGATGGTGTCGAATACTATAATGTCCGTTCCATCCGTAACAATACAGGCATAATCTAGAACATTTCGTTCCTGTCCTTTACGCACATATGCTCTTTTATAGATGGCATCCAGCAGAGGACGAGGCAGATCATGCATATCATTCTCAATGTAATGAAACAACTCATTTGTTATGTAAACTAATGGAACCTGATCAAGAAGTTCTATCCCATCATTCTTCCGCCATTCATGAAAATAACACACGTTATACCCATTCTCTTCGCCTTCAAACCAGTTAACCCATACATCGTGCATATACAACATAAACAACCCTCACTTTTAAAACTGAACTTAGAATACATTATGACCATCATCAAGAAATTTATTCTAGAGCAGTTAAAGATTAACGGTTGTTCGGATAACTAAAAACGACCAGTCCCATTATTACGATTCCTAAAGGTAGAAAATAGCATTCCACTCGTCCGGCGATAAAGATAAAATATTCCACCCATGTTATACCAGCCGGTAAAAAGTTTAAGTAGGCAATAATTGTGACACCACCAGTAACGGATAAACCAAACCCAATTAAAAAAACGAAGATATAGCCCATATCATCCCACCAATACTTGTCCAAGCTTTTACTTATATATATGCTTGTCCAATGGAGAGCATGAATTATATTAACTAAATCTTATAATCTATTAATTCATTCGGTGATGAAGCCTTGGTTAACAACATATATTTTAGAGCCATAAAAAAACTGACCGATAAAATCGATCAGTTTCTATTGTTTATTGATACTTTTTAAATACAAGTGCTACGTTATGGCCACCAAATCCTAATGAATTACTCATAACAACATCGACGTTTTGCTTTCTTGCTTCATTTGGTACGTAATCAAGATCACAATCCGGATCTGGATGCTCATAATTTATGGTAGCTGGAACAAGGCTGTCTGTAATTGCCTTAATGGAAATCACTGCCTCAATACCGCCTGCTGCTCCTAGTAAGTGTCCAGTCATGGACTTTGTAGAAGAAACCGCAACATTTTTAGCATGATCACCAAGGACTGTTTTAATCGCCTCTGTTTCAAATTTGTCATTTAGTGCTGTGCTTGTACCATGGGCATTTATATAATCAACCTGGTTTGGTGAAAGGCCTGCATCTTCTAGTGCCATTTGCATTGCTCTAGCTGCACCTTCTCCATGCTCAGCAGGGGCTGTAATATGATAGGCATCCCCTGTTGCACCATACCCTACGATTTCCCCGTAAATATGCGCACCGCGTTCTAATGCTGTTTCAAGTGACTCTAGAATCATTATTCCAGAGCCCTCTCCCATTACGAAGCCATCGCGCTCTTTATCAAATGGTCGGCTAGCTTTTTTCGGATCTTCATTCAATGATAATGCTTTGGCAGAAGAGAAACCAGCAAATGACATGTTGGTAATTGGAGCTTCAGTACCTCCGGCAATAATGTAATCTACGTCACCACGTTGGACCGCTTTAAAGGCATCACCAATAGAGTTAGCACCAGAAGCACATGCTGTTACACTACATGAGTTAATACCTTTTGCTCCAAGTTGAATGGATACTTGGCCTGCAGCCATATCCGGAATCATCATTGGTACGAAAAAAGGACTAA